>NZ_JBEWSZ010000001.1:1201114-1501393 GCF_040537815.1 Mesorhizobium shangrilense | reverse complement strand
CTGTAGCTGCCATCCTGGCCGAACGGCACCTCGCGCAGGAAGAAGTAGCGCACCTGGTCGACGCCGTAATGCTCGACCATGGTGAACGGGTCGATGACGTTGCCGACGGACTTCGACATCTTCTCGCCGCGGTTGAACAGGAAGCCGTGGCCAAAGACACGCTTCGGCAGCGGGATTCCCGCCGACATCAGGAAGGCCGGCCAGTAGACGGCGTGAAAGCGGACGATGTCCTTGCCAATGATGTGCGCATCCGCTGGCCAGAAAGGCCATTTGTCAGCATTTTCATCGGGATAGCCGACAGCGGTGATGTAGTTGGTCAATGCATCGACCCACACATACATCACATGCTTGTCGTCGCCTGGGACGGGCACGCCCCAATCAAAAGTGGTGCGCGAGATCGACAGGTCCTTGAGGCCGGACTTGACGAAGCTCATCACCTCATTGCGGCGCTCGGCAGGGCCAATGAAGTCAGGCTGGCTTTCGTAGAGTTCCAGCAGTCGGTCCTGATAGGTCGACAGCCGGAAGAAATAGCTCTCTTCCTCGACCCATTCGACGGGTGTGCCCTGAGGGCCGTAGCGGATATCGTCCGCACGGACCTCTGTCTCCTCCTCGCCGTAATAGGCTTCGTCGCGCACCGAGTACCAGCCGGCATAGCCGCCCTTGTAGATGTCGCCATTGGCGGCCATCGCCTTCCAGATCGCCTGGGACGACGCATAGTGCCGCTCTTCCGTCGTGCGGATGAAATCGTCGTTGGAGGCGTTCAGGGCCGCCGCCATGCGCTTGAAATCGGCTGAATTGCGGTCGGCAAGCTCGCGCGGCGAGATGCCTTCCCGCTTCGCGGTCTGCAGCATCTTGATGCCGTGCTCGTCGGTACCGGTGAGGAAGAACACGTCCTTGCCGTCGTGGCGCTGGAAGCGAGCGAGCGCGTCGGTCGCGATCAGCTCATAGGCGTGGCCGATATGCGGCTTGCCGTTTGGATAGGAAATCGCTGTCGTGATGTAGAATGTGTCGCGTGACATGGATGAACCGTCATGAATGTCTGAATGTCAGTTGTGGCGGTGGATATCGCATCGGGACGGCGATTGCCATCCCGAGGCCAATGCATGCCGCCCGAAAGTGCCCCGGTTTGGGGCAACGGCATGTATAGGAAACCGTCACATTCGCATTGCAGAATTCAAGCGGTCGATCATGATCAGGGCGTGCTGCTTCTTGTCGAGGTTGTAGGTTTCGGTCTCAGATACCGCGTCCAGCGCCTCATGCCAAGTATCCGACAGTGTTTTCGCGCGTACAAGATCGCCGGCCAATGCGGCCTGGCTTGCCGCGTCCGACAGCAGGTCCAGCGCGCGCCGGTTGAAGATGTCGAACTGGATCGCCTGGTCTCGGCCCGCCACCGCTTCCGCCAGGCGATAGGCGCCGGCGACATCGCTCTTCCTGCCGGCCACCAGGGCGTCCAGGGTGCTGGCGATTTCCAGTCCGCCATATTGCGTCAGCAGGATCGCCGTGCGCGCGCTGCCCCCTGCCCGTTCGGCCAATGCCGCGCGTGCGGCCGGATCGTCCGGCGGCGGCGGCTCGACGGTCTCCAGGACGGTCATGAGATCCTCGGCATCGAGCGGCGCAAGGCGCACCATCTGGCAGCGCGACCGGATTGTCGGCAGCAGGGTGCCCGGTGCGTGGACAATCAGGATGAACAGGGTGCGCGGCGGCGGCTCCTCGAGATTCTTCAGCAAGGCATTGGCGGCGTTGGTATTCATGTCATCAGCCGGATCGATGATCACCACCCGGTAGCTGCCATCATGCGAGGTCATCGACAGGAAGCGGCTGACCTTGCGGATCTCGTCGACGGTGACGACGGTCTTGAAGCTCTTGGTCTTGTCATTCGCCGGCCGGGTCAGATGCAGCACCGACGGATGCGCCCCGGTGGCAATCTGGCGAGACAGCGACGAGGATGGATCCGGAACCGCGAAGGACAGCGGCGCATGTTCAAAGGCCGGATGTTTCAGCAGATGATGCGCCAGATGAAAGGCCAGTGTCGCCTTGCCGATGCCGACCGGGCCGGCGAAGATCAGCGCATGCGGCAGCTTTCCGGAGCGATAGGCGGCGGCGAGCATGTTGGCCGTCTGCAGGTGGCCGACAAGACGGGGCGTTTCCGACGGCTCCGGCACGCCGTCCAGCGTGTCATGTTGTTCTGGTGCGATGCGTTCGAAAATCATGCCGGCGCGGCCTGTCTCTTGTTGGACGGCGTTCGCGTCTCCAGCGCCGCGAACACAGCGGCGGTGACGACATTCTCGACCGTGTCGGGATCGCCGGACGCATCGATGACGATGCAGCGCTCAGGCTCGGCCGCGGCGATCGCCAGGAATGCGGCGCGGCGGCGCTGATGGATGGCCAGGGTTTCCTTCTCGAAACGGTCGGCGGCTGCTTCCGTGCCACGCCGCACTGTCGCGCGCCGCAGTCCCTCGGTCGGGTCGATGTCGAAGATCAACGTCATGTCGGGCACCATGCCGTTGACGGCCACCTTTTCAAGCGCGTCCATGAACGCAGGGTCGATGTTGCCGGTGACGCCCTGGTAGACGCGCGAAGAGTCCATGAAGCGGTCGCAAAGCACGATCGAGCCGCGCTCGACCGCCGGGCGAATGACCTGCTCGACATGGTCGGAGCGAGCGGCCGCAAAAAGCAGCGCCTCCATCCTGGGGCCGAACGGCTCGGCAGCACCGGAAAGCAGCACATGCCTGACAGCCTCGGCGCCGGGCGATCCTCCCGGTTCACGCGTAACGACGACATCGTACTTCTTGGCGCGCATCTTCCTGGCCAACCGCTCGATCTGCGTTGACTTGCCTGCTCCTTCGCCGCCTTCGAAGGTGATGAAAAATCCGCTCGACAAACGAAAAGCCTTTATCCACGCCTGCGGTGAACGTAACGCATGAGCCCGAAAATCGGAATCGGTTTTGCGTGCGCAAAATATCCTGATGGTTGCGACCTAATAGTCCGGGCCTGGCAAAAGGTCCACGCCGTTGGCGCTATCGCAGCCAGCCGACAGCCAATTCCTTGACCGCATCGAGCGCGCGCTGCGGCAGAGTGCCCGTGGCCACCGATTCTGCCGCGAACAACGGCGTTTCCTGGCTCAGCGTATCACCGATCCAGACTCGCAGCGCGCCCACCGCCTGCCCCTCCTCTACCGGTGCGGTCACCGGCCCGTCATAGACAATCCTGGCCGTCAGCTTGTCGCGGTTCGTGATAGGCAGGAATATGTTCACGGGCCCCTTTGCCTTCAAGGCCACGCCGGATTTCACGCCACCGAAAACCTGGGCCTCGCCGACCACTTCGTCCTTGGCGAAAATCTCGGTCTTCTCGAAGGAGCGAGCGCCCCAGTCGAGCAGCTTGCGTGCTTCCTCGGCGCGCTCTCGATCGCTCGCCAGCCCACTCATCGCCGCGATGACGCGGGAGCCATTGTGGCTGACGGAAGCGACGATGCCGAAACCGGCAGCTTCGCTCGTGCCGACCGCCAGGCCGTCAGCGCCGATATCCATGGCCAGAAGCGGATTGCGGTTCCGTTGCGAGATCTTGTTCCAGGTAAAATCCTTCTCGCCGAAATAGGCATAGAGATCCGGATATTCCCGCTGGATGTGCAGGGCCAGTTGCGCGAGTTCGCGCACCGTCGTCTGTTGCCCATCCGCCGGCAGGCCGGTTGAGTTGACGAAGGTCGATTTCCGCAAACCGATCTGGCGCGCGCGTTCTGTCATCTGCGCCGCGAAATTTTCTTCCGATCCGGCCATGCCTTCGGCGAGGATCATACAGCCATCATTGGCTGCCTGCACGGTGACCCCCCGGATCAGATCCTCGACCCGGATCGAGGACTTGAGTTTCGCAAACATCGTCGATGTTCCGGAGGGAGCGCCGCCTTTGCGCCACGCATTCTCGCTGACCACGAATGTGTCATCGAGCGTCATGCGCTTGGACTTGATCGCGTTGAAAACCACTTCCATCGTCATCAGCTTGGCCATCGATGCCGGTGGAAAGGGCTTGTCGGCATCCTTGGCAAACAGCACCGTTCCGGTCTCGGCGTCGACCATGAAGGCCTGTGCGGCCTTGGTCTCGAAAAGTTGTGCGCTGACCGGTGCCAACGAGAGCAGCAGAAGACCAAACCCAAAAAAACCGACCAAAGGCGCCGAAAAGCGAAATTTCATGAAGTCGACCCGTTTGCCGGTATTCAATGCATGTCGCCCACAAAAGACCTACGGCGCGCCGCATGAATCCGTTTCGACGCGACGCGCTTTAGCAGGGCAAAGCTATCAGGCTTTTTCCCGGCGGATCAACCGCGGGACGCAAATACCGGGAGACTTTCGGTGTGTCCGGATCAGTTGCGCACAACGAGCGCGTCTGGCGCACCATGCGACCATGCCGCCTGCAGCATTTCGTCCAGGCTGCGGTGGCCGTCCGGATAGAGATTGACGGAATACCAGTCCTCGCCGTCGAGTTCGGAACGCTGGATTTCGGTCTTGCCGAATTCGGATAGTTGTGCGGCCACGCGCTTTGCCTCGGCGGCATTCTCGAAGGATCCAGCGGCGACGTAGTCCGAGGCTGAACTGGCCGGCGGAGCCTGTCGCTTCCACGATTGCAGCACGTCGGCTGGTGACATGCCGGTCCCACCCAACGAGGCAAAGACGTCCGAGGCGCGATGCACACGCTCGTCCGCATAGGACAGGGACGCCATGGCAAACGGCGATTGCGCCGGCAGGCCGAATTCCGGGCGTTCCGGCACGATTGGGCCAAAATCGGGCAGTGCGAGATCGCCGAAGGCTGGCGCCTGTGCCGACATAGCAGGTTGCAGAGGAGCGGAATTCGTCAGCTGACCAGGAAACGGCACGGCCGCGGCACCTACCGGCACACTCGGCGATGGTCCATTCATGGCCACCATCACGCCGGTGGGCAACCCGTCCGAAGGGTCCGGAATCCTGTTTCCAGGATGGTAGGACGCCATCAGGTACTGGTCGTCATTGCCATCGAGCGGCGCGCGTCCGACATATTCCACCTTCACCTCGGCCGTGCCGATATTGGCATAGTCGAGCATCTGCGCGGCGCGCTCGGACACGTCGATGATGCGGCCTTCGTGATAGGGGCCGCGATCGTTGACGCGAACAATGACCGAACTGCCGGTCTTCAGATTGGTGACGCGTGCGTAGCTCGGCAACGGCATGGTCGGATGCGCCGCGGTGAGATGCGTCATGTCATAGACTTCGCCATTGGCGGTAAGCCGGCCGTGAAAGGCATCACCGTACCAGGATGCCAGGCCGACCTTCTTGTAATTCTTCTCTTCCTTGGGATAATACCACTTGCCGCGAACCTGATAGGGCTTGCCAAGCTGGTCACGTCCGCCGCCGCGCAATCCTGCCATCCGGGCGACGCGCGGGCTGGCCTTCACGCCATATTCGGATTCGGAAAAGTATTCCTTGGAGCGCGGCCTCTTGTCGATCATGGCCTTCGGCTGCGGTGTCCCGCAGGCCGACAGCATGGCGGCCGACACGACGAACAACGCGACAGCGGAAGCACGGCGAAGACGCGGGCGCGCCGTAGTCTGCATATTCCGATTGTCCCCTACAGTCTCGACAGAGACATCGCTGCTTGAACATCATCAGGGCCGATGCACTCACTTAAATGCTAACGGCGCCTGAACCCCTATCCTTTGTGCGCAGGAATTGTTTATCAGCGTATTAACCGATTGTGTCCGAAACCGGGCAAGATTGTGACGCGCCGCCACGCTGCCGACCCAATTGAAAAGTAAGGGTTTTTCGGCCATCGGCGTAGAGGCGGCAGCCGCCAACTCGCTGCAAGCCGTCTAAACCAACCATCTGCCACGGAGATATGATCCTGTCTCGTCGTTGTTACCGCGAACGCCGGACGCGTCAGCCGCCGGCGTTGAGAGCGTGAACAACACGCGGCATTCCAACGGAGCGGGCCGATGACGATCCTCGCCGGCCGAGCCTTGGTCAGTCTGAAGTCAAGTCAGCACATGACTCTTATTGCGGCGTCGATCCCGACTGGTTCGACTGCGCCGTCACCAAAGACAATTTCTCACGTTTTGTCAGAACTGGCTTTTCGTAGACTTTCTTCATGGATTCCCCCGAAAAGAACGCACGCGACCAGTTGGCCAGCACATCACTGCGCTGTCAACCGCAAGGCTTGTACGGATGGTGCCGGTTGACAGGCCTTTGCCGAGCACACTAGAGCAGTGGCGCGCGACTGATCTGAACGTGCGGGATTGCCCGCAGGCGGCCAGGGCGGGCACTCGTGATCGAACGATCACCAGGAGGAATGGCCGAGCGGTTTAAGGCACCGGTCTTGAAAACCGGCGTGGGTGCAAGCTCACCGTGGGTTCGAATCCCACTTCCTCCGCCAGGTATTTTCTTAAGAGATTGGTATCATTGGGTAAATCGTCTTACCCTAACTTGGCGCCTGACTTGTTTGTGCGGTGGGGACGACAGCTGCTAGCGCGAATATCCGCGTTTGATCATCACCATGTCCGCGCCCCCTTCTTCGGCCGCTTCGGGTTCATGAGGTGCCGGCGCTTCCAGTCAATCGATTCGCTTAAGGTCGTTGCCTCCCATGGATGCTTCGAGCGATAGCGTTTTTGAAGCTGTCGTACTGACTGTTGTCGCGACCAAGGTGGCCTTTGAGCGGCGGCAGAAGCGCGAAAAGTGTGCGTCTCATAACCATGCCCTGCCCTGCCCGGTTCGAAGGTAGGCGTTGTCGACAATGCCACTGATGACCCTTTTGTGTCGGCCCTTACCCCATTTGGGGGATGCACGGCGAAGGTTCCCGGCATACGGCGCCGGTCGAATAGCGATCATTTGCCAAGGAGTTGGTCGTGGGTGTTTTGTCTGCGGCACGCAATGCAGCGCGCGAAGTTGGACCCTCGGTAACATTTGCTGCCCTGCTTGCAGTAGCCTTTTGGGGCTTCGTCGCGTTTGAAGTGTTCGCCGCGCTTTTTGAGTAACCTGCTGCTCGGACGCTGACCGTGCTGGCGTGGCCTGCGCGAAGGGGTCCAAATGTTCCGGGCCGTTCGGATCATCGAACTGAAGGCGACGGGCACGAGCTTCCGTCCTCGCCGTGTCGACGCAAGCCTCAAAAAGTCGGATTCCATGCCGGGCGGCTATTCAGTTCGGCGAGAAGATCGCGGAGCAAAGCGGCGCACGTTGACGGTTGAGCGGTCCAAACGGGAGGACGGCTTTCAATTGTCCGCTGCCTCAGTGTGTAGCTTAGACGTCCTCATCATCGTCGGGCGCAGCCCGCGACTTCGATCTAAATCGGCAACGCTGGTTTCCACCAGCTTCCTGGCTCGAAATCACCGCTTCACCAAGGGACGGTTCGGCCGAGATAGTCGAGATATTCCAGTCCAGGCTTTCCCTGCTTCGACAGAAGGACGTTCACCAGGCTCGGCACGCTTTCCTCGATACTCAGCCGTCCATCCGGACCCCCCAGTTCGGTGCGGACCCAGCCCGGAGCCATTGTTACCATCGCACGCGATGTCCCCGAATGGCGGGCCGCGAAGCTGCGCATGAACATGTTCAAGGCCGCCTTGCTGCCCCGGTACACCTCACGCTGCCCGGTTTCATTGTTGGCAATGCTGCCCTGCCCGGATGACATCACGCCAATCAGACCCGTGGCAGGCACATATTGCTCCAGGCTCTCGATAACCCGCATGGGGCTCAGGGCATTTGTGACCATGACTCTCACGAACTCGTCGGTCGTCACATCCGCGATCGTTTCAGCCGGGTTGTTGGTCACGCCGGCGTTGACGAAAAGCATCTCGAACACCCTGTCCGACAGGCGGTCACGCAACGCCGCGACCTGATCCGGCTCGCAAATGTCCACGATCTCTATTTCGACC
Source organism: Mesorhizobium shangrilense (assembly GCF_040537815.1). Classification (NCBI taxonomy): domain Bacteria; kingdom Pseudomonadati; phylum Pseudomonadota; class Alphaproteobacteria; order Hyphomicrobiales; family Phyllobacteriaceae; genus Mesorhizobium; species Mesorhizobium shangrilense. The sequence continues at coordinate 1,493,508 of NZ_JBEWSZ010000001.1, read as the reverse complement.
CGGCCTTCGAACTCGTCAGCAAGATCGTGCAGCTTGGTTCGGCTTCCGCCGCCTCGGACCGTGCCGACGATGTCCCATCCTTTCTTCAGGAATTCGGCGGCCATGGCATGGCCAAGACCGCGCGATGCGCCGATGAGAAGGATGGTACCGGCAGCAGCACTCAAAGCGGTCTTGGGCATGGACAATGTCCTCGTTGGTCAGGTTCAACACAAACATAAGCGGCCCCACGACAGGCGCCAGACGCATCAAAATCAAAATATAGTTGCACCAAACGCTGTGTCGGACGAAGCAGATGAGATAGACTCGATCGATGAACGACGCGGATGTGGATCTGAACCTTCTCGTTGCGCTGGACATATTGCTCGCCGAAGGCAGTGTCACAGGCGCTGCCCGCCGTCTTGGCCTGAGTACCTCCGCGATGAGCCGGACGCTGACACGACTTCGGTCGGCAATACGCGATCCCCTGCTCGTTCGGGCCGGGCGTGGGCTTGTGCCGACACCCCGCGCCGCCGAGCTGCGCGATCGCGTCCATGAGCTGACCCGCGATGTGCGAGCTGTTCTCCGGCCGCAAATCAATGATGCCGACATGGCCGGGCTCGAATTGACGTTCGTCATTCGCGCCAGTGAAGCGTTCCTGGAGTTCCTTTCCGGCCTCGTCGTTGCCGCCGTAACGCGAGCGGCGCCGCGCGTCCGCCTCCGTTTTGTATCCAAGCCCGACAAGGATGCGCGCCCGCTTCGGGAAGGCCTCATCGATCTTGAGATCGGCTTGCTTGGAACGTCCGCGCCGGAAATACGCACCCAGTTCCTGTTTTACGATAGATATGTCGGCGTCGTCCGGATCGGGCATCCGCTTCTGGTTGGCGCGGGCGTTACGCCAGAACGATATGCCGCCTGCAACCATGTCGTGGCGTCACGGGAAGGCAAAGTCACGGAGCCGATCGATGACGCTCTGGAGGCGCTTGGCCTTGGACGGAAGATAATGGTTATCGTGCCCGGTTATCCGGATGCGATGCGGATCGCGAGCCAATCGGAATTGGTCGCGGTCGTGCCGCTTTCATGTGTTGGCCACGCAGCCACGGCGGGGCTTGAGAGCTTCGATCTCCCGATTCCGATGCCTGAATTCAAGATATCGGCGATGTGGCATCCTCGCACGGACGCCGACCCGGCACATCGCTGGCTGCGCGACACCGTGATGTCGGTTTGCCGGGCAGCGTATCCACGGCGATGAATTTCCGTGGCATAGAAGGGCCCGCCCCTGCAGCCACAGGGTGCTGTTGCGTGGAACAGATCCGTGATCGAGGCCGCTGACGGCTTTGTGTACATCCGGACCCGGTTGATTGGATAATTCTGCAATCCATTGAAATCAAACGGGCTTTACGGTTAAGCTGCACAGATCGCTCGCTCGTTTTCTTGTCGAAGGTGAAATCGTTCAAAACAGCCCTTGGTTGATTTTTCCGACAAAATATGCTGCTTGTCTCGCCCATGAAAAAGCTTTTCATCGCCGCCCTGGCATCCACAATACTGGCTTTGCCGGCACAGGCCATGGACAGCGCTTTGCGCGCCGGCTTGATGAAACTTGATCCGCAGACCCGGCTTGAGCAGCGGTGCGATGCCGAAGTCCTCGACCGGATCACGCATGACGATCACAAATTCAAGGCGGATCGGGTCGTCGCTTACGCTTTCGCAACACCCGAAATGGGCACCGATGCAATCCGCAGCCCGGGCGCCGCGTTTCGCAGCAAGGGGCAGTGGTACCGTCTGAAATTCAAGTGCCAGACGGCTCCGGACCATATGGAGATTCTGAACCTTCGTTACCGCATCGGCGACGAGATTCCAGAAACCGACTGGTCCAAATACAATCTCTACAACTAAGATCCTGCAGTTAGATTGTTCTCGACACGATGATCTGCGATCGTGTTGGCAATGCAATTGTTTCAATCCTATTTTGCAACCGGGATAAGGTTGCAGCATTGATGCAATCTCTTGACGCGTATCAATCGTACACGGTAGGGCGTGCGCCTATCGGGCGCGGGTAATCGGCGAACAGCAAGGGGCTTCCAGTCGATGGAAATTTTCACCGCCGCAGGCATATCGGCCCTGCTCCAGGTCATCGCCATCGATCTCGTGCTTGCCGGCGACAACGCCATCGTCATCGGCCTCGCCGCGGCTGGGCTGCCGGCCGAGCAGCGCAAGAAAGCGATCCTGATCGGCGTCCTGGCGGCGACGGTGCTGCGCATCTGTTTTGCGGCAATCACCGTCAAGCTGCTTGCCATCGTCGGCCTGTTGCTGGCCGGGGGCATCTTGCTTCTGTGGGTCTGCTGGAAGATGTACCGCGAGCTGCGCACATCCCACGCCGATGAGCTGGAGGCGACCGAGGCGCTGTCGAATTCGGCTGGCGCCACTGCCAGCGCAAAGGGGCCGCGCAAGACATTGGGTCAGGCCGCATTGCAGATCGTCGTGGCGGATGTGTCGATGTCGCTCGACAATGTGCTGGCCGTGGCGGGCGCCGCGCGCGACCATTTCACGGTGCTGATCATAGGCCTGGTGCTGTCGATTGCCTTGATGGGGCTCGCGGCGAGCTTTATCGCCAAGCTGCTGCACCGCCATCGTTGGATCGCCTATATCGGCCTGCTGATCATCCTCTATGTCGCCGTGGACATGGTCTATCGCGGTGCGATGGAAGTGTGGCCGCACGTCAACAACGCGGTCAGTTGAGGTTGACCAACCATACTGGAAAAGTCGGTTTCGCAGGGCAATCGCCGTGCGTTTTGCCGCATTGAAGGCGTGACCATACCAATGCCGCAATAAGTGTGGTACTGCGCCGCCAATCCTGAAAAGCCCGGAAACCCTATATGTCCGCTCCTCGCGTGAGTTTTGTCAGTCTTGGATGCCCGAAAGCCCTTGTGGATTCGGAGCGCATCATCACGCGCCTGCGTGCCGAAGGCTATGAGATCGCGCGCAAGCATGACGGTGCCGATCTCGTCGTCGTCAACACTTGCGGCTTCCTCGATTCGGCTCGCGACGAGTCGCTCAACGCCATCGGCTCCGCCCTTTCGGAGAATGGCAGGGTCATCGTCACCGGCTGTCTTGGCGCCGAGCCCGACGTCATCCGCGAAAGACATCCCAACGTTCTCGCCATCACTGGCCCGCAGGCCTATGAAAGCGTGATGGCCGCCGTGCATGAGGCCGCGCCGCCGAGCCATGATCCCTATATCGATCTCCTGCCGCCGCAGGGCGTCAAGCTCACGCCGCGCCACTATGCCTATCTCAAGATTTCGGAAGGCTGCAACAACCGTTGCACCTTCTGCATCATTCCCGCACTGCGTGGCGACCTCGTTTCGCGCCCCGCCGCAGACGTCTTGCGCGAGGCCGAAAAACTGGCCAAGGCCGGCGTCAAGGAACTCCTGGTCATTTCCCAGGACACCAGCGCCTACGGCATCGACATCAAATATCAGACCAGCATGTTCGGCGACCGCGAGGTGCGGGCCAAGTTCCTCGATCTTTCCGAGGAACTGGGCAAGCTCGGCATCTGGGTGCGCATGCACTATGTCTACCCCTACCCGCATGTCGCCGACGTCATCCCGCTGATGGCCGAGGGAAAGATCCTTCCCTATCTGGACATCCCGTTCCAGCATGCCTCGCCACAGGTGCTGAAAAACATGCGCCGCCCGGCACACGGCGAAAAGACGCTCGAGCGCATTCGCGGCTGGCGCGACGTGTGTCCGGATCTCGCCATCCGCTCGACCTTCATCGTCGGCTTCCCCGGCGAAACCGATGATGATTTCGAAATGCTGCTCGATTGGCTGGACGAAGCCAGGATCGACCGCGCCGGCTGTTTCAAATACGAGCCGGTCAGGGGCGCCCGCTCCAACGATCTCGGCCTCGAACAGGTGCCGCAGGAGATCAAGGAGGCGCGCTGGCATCGCTTCATGCAGCGCCAGCAGAAGATCTCGGCGACACAGCTTGCCAAGAAGGTGGGCAAGCGCCTGCCTGTTCTCATCGACGAGGCGCATGGCACCTCGGCAAAAGGCCGCACGAAATACGACGCGCCGGAAATCGACGGCTCGGTCCATATCCAATCGCGCCGCCCGCTGCGTGCCGGCGACATCGTCACCGTCAAGATCGACCGCGCGGACGCTTATGATCTCTACGGTTCGGCCGTTTGAGCCTCCCTTAGTCTAGTTTTCCAAATAGCCACAAATAAAAAAGGGCGCCGCGAGGCGCCCTTCCCTTTTTGGTACTTCCGAACTGCTTACTGCGGCAGCTTGTCGTCGACGCCCTTGACGTAGAAATTCATGCCGAGCAGCGTGCCGTCATCGGCGACCTCGCCCTCCTTCAGCCACGGCGTGCCGTCCTGTTTGGCGATCGGCCCGGTGAAGGGATTCCAGCCGCCGGCGATCTTCTTCTCGGTTGCCTCGGCCATCGCCTTCACGTCCTCGGGCATGTTGGTGTAGGGCGCGAGCTTGACCGCGCCGTCCTTGATGCCAAGCCAGACATTGTCCGGCTTCCAGGTGCCGTCAATGGCTGCCTGGACCCGGCTGATGTAGTAGGGTCCCCATTCGTCGGTCAGCGACGTCAGCTGCGCTTTCGGCGCGAACTTGATCATGTCGGAGGACTGGCCAAAGCCCTGCAGCTTGCGCTCCTCGGCCACCTGCAGTGCGGCGGTTGAATCGGTGTGCTGGACGATGATGTCGGCGCCCTGGTCGAACAGCGCCTTGGCGGCGTCCGCTTCCTTGCCCGGATCGAACCACGAGTTCACCCAGACGATCTTGGCCTTGAAGTTCGGGTTGATCGACTGCGCACCGAGCATGAAGGAGTTGATGCCCATCACGACTTCGGGAATCGGAAAGGAAACGATGTAGCCGGCAACGCCAGCCTTCGATTGCTTGGCGGCGATCTGGCCGAGTACGTAGCGGCCTTCATAGAAACGCGCATTGTAGATGCCGAGATTATCACCCGTCTTGTAGCCCGTCGCGTGCTCGAATATTATCTTGGGAAACTTCTTAGCGACCTTCACTTCGGCGTCCATGAAACCGAAGGACGTGCCGAAGATGATCTTGCAGCCTTCGCGCGCCAGGCGCTCGAAGGCACGATCGGCATCGGGGCCTTCGGAGACGTTCTCCAGATACGCGGTCTCGACCTTGTCGCCGAGCGCCTTCTCGACTTCCAGGCGGCCCTGGTCATGCTGGTATGAGTAGCCGAAATCGCCGATCGGGCCAGTATAGACCCAGCAGGCTTTCAACTTGTCCGCGGCCTCGGCGGTCGCCGCCAGCGAGAGCGCGGCCGTCGTGGTCATCAGCGCAATAAGCAGTTTTTTCATTGTGTTACCTCTCTGTGTTGAGCCTTGGAGCTTCCCGTTTGTTTTTATTGTCAACGATCCGGAACGAATGGCTGCCCCAAGGAAGCCGGCGTGTTCATCATCGTAAGACGCTTGTTGCGCGAGATTAGAACAAGAACGACGACGGTTGCCAGATAGGGCAGTGAAGAAAGCAGTTGTGAAGGCACCGGAATGCCAAAAGCCTGTGCATGAAGCTGGCCGATCCACACCGCGCCAAAGATGTAGGCGCCGGCCAGCACCCGCCACGGCCGCCACGAGGCGAACACGACCAGCGCCAGCGCGATCCAGCCGCGCCCAGCCGTCATGTTCTCCACCCATTGCGGCGTGTAGACCAGCGACAGATGTCCGCCCGCGAGACCGGCACAGGCGCCACCGAAGATCACCGCGAGATAGCGATAGCGGATGACATGGATGCCAAGCGCATGGGCGGAGGTGTGGCTGTCGCCGATTGAGCGCAGTGTCAGCCCGGTACGCGTCTTGAACAGGAACCACATGACGGCGGCGGTCAGCGCGATCGAGATGTAGAAGATCGGGTCCTGGCCGAACAGCAGCTTGCCGACCACCGGAATCTCGGTCAGGCCCGGAATATAGAGATTGGGAAGTCTCTGGCCCGGCTGGCCGACGAAACTCGTCCCCATCATGCCGGAGAGGCCAAGACCGAGCAGCGTCAGCGACAGGCCGGTCGCCACCTGGTTGGTGGCCAGCGACAATGTCATGACGGCAAATAGCAGCGAGAACAGAGCGCCCATGGCAATTGCGGCCAGCAGGCCGAGCCAGGGCGACCCGGTCAGGTAGCCGGCGCCGAAGCCGCCGACCGCGCCCATGATCATCATGCCCTCGACACCGAGATTGAGCACGCCGGAGCGTTCGACCACCAGTTCGCCGATCGCCGCGATCAGCAGCGGCGTCGCCGCCGTGGCGATGGTCAAGAGGATGTTTACGGCGATATCCATCAGCGTGCTTCCTTCAACTTTGGCGCGGCTTCGAGCTTCGCCGCGCCCTGCGGTTTGGTCAGCGCCATGCCGATCAGGCGAATGCGGTAGTGAATGAGCGTGTCGCAGCCGAGCACGAAGAACAGCAGCATGCCCTGGAACACGCGCGCCACCTTGTCGGAGATGCCGAGCGCGCTTTGCACCGCTTCGCCACCGAGATAGGTCAGCGCCAGCACCAGGCCGGCCGCGATGATGCCGAGGGGATTGAGCCGGCCGAGGAACGCCACGATGATGGCGGTGAAGCCATAACCGGGCGAGATCACGGGCTGCAATTGGCCGATGGCGCCGGAGACCTCCGAGATGCCGGCAAGCCCGGCCAGCGCACCCGACAGCAGAAAGGCGAAGAACACCATGCGGTTGAGGCCGAAGCCGGCGAAGCGCCCTGCCCGTGGGCTTGAGCCGAGAACGCGCACCTCGAAACCCTTCAACATGCGGCTCATCAGGATCCAGACCAGCACGGCGGCGACCAGCGCGAAGACGAACCCCCAGTTCGCCCGGCCAGCGTCGGGCATCAGCTGCGGCAATGTGGCCGAGTCGCTGAACTGGATCGTCTGCGGAAAGCCATGGCCTTGCGGGTCGCGCCATGGGCCACGCACCAGCCAGTCGAGAAAGAGCTGCGCGACATAGACCAGCATCAGGCTGGTCAGGATCTCGTTGGTGCCGAAGCGCGTTTTCAGAAAGGCCGGGATCGACGCGTAGGCGGCACCGCCGACCATGCCGAACAGAAGCATCAGCGGCAGCACCAGCGGGCCCTCGAACTGCGGAAACAGCACCGGAATGGCCGAGCCGACGATGGCGCCGAAGATGAACTGGCCTTCGGCGCCGATGTTCCAGATGTTGGCCTTGTAGCAGACCGACAGGCCGACAGCGATCAGGATGAGCGGCGCTGCCTTGATCGCCAGTTCATGCAGCTGCCAGACCTGGCTGATCGGCTCGATGAAATAGATGTGGAAGGCGGTCAACGGATTGACGCCGAGCAGCGCGAACATGATGGCGCCGGCGATGATCGTCAGCGCGAAAGCGATGAAAGGCGACAGCGCCGAGAACAGCACGGAGCGTTGCGGGCGTTTGACGAGTTCGAGGCGCATCATGCGGTCTCCATCGTATGTTCGGCGTGGCCGGGTTCAGCGCCGCCCATCAGCAGGCCAACCTTCTCGAAGGTCGCTTCGGCGATTGGCATCGGCCTGGACAACTCGCCATTGTGCATGACCGCAATCGCGTCGGATATCTCGAACAGCTCGTCGAGATCCTGGCTGATGACCAGCACCGCCGATCCGCTGCGAGACAACTCGATGAGCGCCTGGCGGATATGGGCGGCCGCCCCGGCATCGACGCCCCAGGTCGGCTGGTTGACCACCATGACGCTTGGCCGGCGATCAAGCTCGCGACCGACGATGAATTTCTGCAGATTGCCACCCGAAAGTGCGGCCGCTTCGGGGTCCGGTGCGCTCTTTCGCACATCCATCGCTTCAATGATGCGTTGAGAGGCGGCGTAGATGGCGCCACTCTTGACCATGCCGCCTGTGCCGACAAAAGCCTTGCCGTCGGTGGCGTGGCGCGACAACAGCAGGTTCTCCGAGAGCTTCATGCGCGGCGCGGCACCATGGCCGAGACGCTCTTCGGGCACGAAGGCGGCACCCAGCAACCGGCGTCCGGTGATGGTGAGTCCCCCCGCGTCCTTGCCGCGGATGCGCACCGAAGCGGCATCCTGCTGCAAGACTTCGCCGGAAACGGATTCAAAAAATTCGCCCTGGCCATTGCCGGCGACACCTGCAATGCCGATCACCTCGCCGGCGCGGACGTTCAGGTTGATGTTGGTGAGCGGGATGGAGAATGGCGTCGCCGGCTTGCGGCTGAGCGAGCGGATTTCGAGCAGCGGCTGTGCGGTTTCGATCCCCTCTACCGGCGCGCGCACCACGGCCTTCACCTCGTTGCCGACCATCATGCGGGCCAGTGACGATGCGGTCTCCTCACGCGGGTTGCAGTGACCGACCACCTTGCCGTGGCGCAACACCGTGGCCCGGTCGCAGATGCGCTTCACCTCTTCCAGCCGGTGCGAGATGTAGAGGATGGATTTGCCTTCCGCCCGCAGTCGCTCCAGCGTCTCGAACAGCTTGTCGGCTTCCTGCGGGGTCAGCACCGAGGTCGGTTCGTCCAGGATGATCAGCTGCGGTGTCTGGAGCAGGCAGCGGATGATCTCGATGCGCTGACGCTCGCCGACCGACAGGTCGCCGACCAGCGATTCCGGATCGAGCGGCAGGCCATAACTGAAGGAAAGCGCCCTCGCCTTCGCCGCGATGCTGCTGATCGGCGAGCCGTCGTCCAGCGACAGCGCGATATTCTCGGCCGCGGTCAGCGCTTCGAACAGCGAGAAATGCTGGAACACCATGCCGATACCCAGCTTTTTCGCCACGCCGGGGTTGGTGATCCTGACCGCTTGGCCGTTCCAGAAAATCTCGCCGGAATTGGGCTCCAGCGATCCGAACAGCATTTTGACAAGCGTCGACTTGCCCGCGCCGTTCTCGCCGAGCAGTGCGTGGATTTCACCTTTTGCGATGTTGAGATCGATATGGTCGCACGCCGTCAGCGTGCCGAATATCTTGGTAAGGCCACGAACCTCAAGCAGGTTCGCGCCATCATGATCTGCACTCACAGTGCCTCCCATCTGGTTTGCCAGATATGTTCTGTGTTCCCGCAAGCATGGTATGCGCGGCCTGCTCTTGTCGGAAAGCGGCACGCGCCTTGAAAGAGCTTCAAGAAACTCAAGGGGTAATGTGACCCGGATAAAACGCCAATTCGCGTGGCTTTTCAACCAACGAACGCTTGCCGCAGCAAAGGAACCATGACGCGCTCCCTAGGGGATAAGAATGGTTGTTCCCGTCGTTCGGCGCCCTTCAAGATCGGAATGCGCCTTGCCGGCGTCCCTGAGCGCATAGCGCTGGTTGATCTTGATCTTGACCGCACCGCTGAGCACGACGTCGAACAGCGCGGCGGCGGATGCGTCGAGAGCTTCACGCTTGGCGTTGTAGACGAACAGCGTCGGCCTTGTGGCGAACAAGGAGCCCTTCTGCGCCAGCAATAACATGCTGAACGGCGGGATGGGTCCCGAGGACTGGCCGAAGCTGACGAACATGCCGAGCGGCTTGAGGCAGTCGAGCGAGGCCGGGAATGTGTCGTTGCCGACTGAATCATAGACGACGTCGCACTTCTTTCCGCCGGTAATTGCGGCGACGCCGGCGACGAAATCCTGCTCCTTGTAGTTGATGACATGATCGAAACCGTGCGCCTTGGCCAGTTCGATCTTGTCGGTCGAACTGGCGGTGCCGATGACGGTCGCGCCGAGATGTTTTGCCCATTGCCCCAGGATCAGCCCGACCCCGCCGGCAGCGGCGTGGTACAGGATCGTGTCCCCGGCCTTCACCTTGAATGTACGACGCAGCAGATATTCCGCCGTCATGCCTTTGAGCATCATCGCTGCTGCCTGTTCGTCACTGATGCCATCGGGCACTTTCACGACATGGCTGGCGTCGACCAGGCGTTGCTCGGCATAGGCGCCAATCGTCATGGCATAGGCAATGCGGTCACCCGGCTTCAGCCAGTCAACGCCCTGGCCCACCTCCAGCACAATGCCGGCGGCTTCGCTGCCCGGAATGAGCGGGAACCCACCTGGCGGCGGATAGAGCCCGGAACGATAATAGACGTCGATGAAGTTGAGGCCGATCGCGGTATGCCGGACCAGGATCTGACCCAGGCCTGGATGGCCCGGTTTGACATCCTCATAGTTGAGAACCTCCGGGCCGCCATTGGCGTGGATGCGGATCGCTTTGGACATTGAAAGGCTCTCTTCGGATCAGGTTTTCTTGGCGCCGAGATTTGGAAAGAACTGCATGGCGCCGCCAATGCAGGCAAGGTAAAGCCCGGTGACCGTGATGCCGATCTTGGTGAAATCGCTGACTTGCTCGCCCAGCACGCCGATCTGGTCATAGAAGGCGGCAAGAGCGGCCTGCGCGAGCGCGAGCGCGCCGAACGCGCACCACAGCAGCGTCATGGAAAGGTTTATCCGCCGCAGCCGCACCACGCGCACCGGATGGATGAAGTTGATCGGCAGGAAAGTCAGGATGCCGGCCGCCACCACCACGCCGAATGACACCCATTGGCCCGGGTCGATGACGAAAAGCGTGAAAACCACCATGTTCCAGACCACCGGAAATCCCTTGAAGAAATTCTCCTTCGTCTTCATGCCGGTGTCGGCGTAGTAGATCGCGCTCGAAACGACGATGATCGCCGCCGACAGGAACGACAGCCCCTCGCCCATGAAACCGCGCTGGTAGAGCGCGAAAGCTGGAATGAGGACATAGGTCACGTAGTCGATGATGTTGTCGAGGAGCTCACCCGACCATGTCGGCAGGATTTCCTTGACCTCGAGCTTTCTGGCGATCGGCCCGTCGATGCCGTCGACGAACAGCGCCAACCCCAGCCACCAGAACATGGCCGTCCAGCGTTGTTCGCTGGCCGCCACAAGCGACAGGAATGCCAGGAAGGAACCGGACGCCGTGAGGAGATGGACCGAAAACGCCCGCGCTTGCGGCCATGTCACCTTCTTCTTCGGCCTCGGGATACGGTCGGCGATTTTCTTGGCCGTCGTTTTCTTGGTCACGGGCCCCGCCAGTCCAATTTGCAGATTTCGGCCGAACGGCCGGCAAGATTCCAGTTGCGGCCGAAAGCCCGCATCTTGCTCTTGTCGGATCGCGCGACGATGATTTCCGGCGCAATCCAGTATTCCGAATTGCTGATGACGGTATCCTTGTCGCGGTCCTTGCCGGGGATCGGCGTTACCGCTCCGTCGATGATCTTCGGTATCTGGAATATACGCGTCTTGTCACGCGTCTCATAGGTGATCGGCACCTGTTCGACGCCAAGGAATTTTCCAACCAGGATGGAGAGCAGCGACGTGGTTCCACCGGCCTTGCCGGTAAAGATCTTGGTCAGCGCTTTCACGGCATATATCGAGGCACGCTCGTCGATGAACAGGCCAGCCGTCCAGTTGCCACGGCTCATATAGCCGGGGATTTCCATGACAAGCCCAAGATTGAGGCCGGAGAGGTCGACCTCACCGAAATGGCCGGCATCGATGCGGAAACCCGCCCAGGTCTGGCAATAGCCTTCCGTCGGGGGATGGCTGCCAAGCGACAGCACGCAAGGACAAAAAACCGTGCAATTGCAGGAGAGTACGAGCTCTCCTTTCATTGCCCAGCTCTGGTCTGTCATTGAATCCCCCCTAATCAAGCCGAGACTACTAGCAGCGCGGCTGCCCAGACAAGCAGTATCGCACCGGCCAATCGCGTTGGAAGCCTGCTTGCGGTTTGTTTTTCGATCAAGGTGAACAGCCCGATGACAGCCATCCAGAATATGTTCATCACCCCAACCGCGAACATCACCAGCATCAGCGCCCAGCAACAGCCGAGACACCATACGCCTTGCACCATGCCAAGACGGAAAATGCGGAGAGGTCTTGCGCTCCAGTTGGAGAACAGGATCGAGAACGGGTTTTTGCACTTGTTGAGGCAGGCTTCCTTGAGGCCGCTGAACTGGTAGAGGCCGGCAATCAGCAATGCCAGGGAGCCGGCAATGCCCACCGCCGGATCGAGAATCTGCGCGGTTGAGGCGAATGCATGGACCGCGAGCGTCAAGGCCGCGAACGCCACGGAAGCCACAAACCAGACGCTCAGATACCCCGCGACCAGCACCAGCGGATGGACGACCGGCTCACCCTTGATGCGGGCCGTGTCGGCGATCTCGCAATAGGTGCGGATCATCGGTGCGGCCGACGGCAGCATCGTGGCTATCGCCATCAGGAACCACATCAAGACCAGCGCGACTGTTTGTTGACCGGCATTCGCGCCAACCGGCAATGGCGCAAGGCAGAGGCCAAAGAACCGTTCGAGAACGTCCGGCAGCGGCAAGCGCGGAAGGTGTCTGAGCACAGCATCTCCAGGAGCATCGACGCCCGGCAGCCTGCTCTCCGCACCGCGAATCGCCATCGCGCCGAGCAGCAACCAGGCCAGCGCAATGCCCGCCCCAATGGTGACGTTCGCAGTGATTTGCGGATTGCGCGCGACGTTTGCCATGGCGCGGCCGGCTCGGTCGAGGTGGCTGAAATCGTCTGGGTGGCTGCTCATGGCAATCGAATGGGCCGAATCGCCGCGTTGATCAAGCCGCTTGATGTGACCTATATGCTCATCAACTTGGCCGGTCAGGCAGACCGCCTTTAACGATAAACCGGAAGCCGATCTTGGAGCACAACGAAACAGGGCGGATATTGGTGGCCGGTACAGGGCCAGCAGGGTTAATCGCGGCGCTTGGCTTCGCGGCAGCCGGGTTTCCGGTCACACTCGTTGGAACGGAGGCCAGCGTCCAGGACAGTCGCACCACCGCCCTGATGAACCCTGCCCTGAAGGTGCTCGAGCGAATAGGCGTCCTCGATGGGCTAAGGCCGATGGCCGCGCCCCTGAAGGTGATGCGCATTGTCGACGCGACCACCCGGCTGATCCGCAGTCCGGTTGTCACGTTTCGCGCCAGTGAAATCGACGAGGAGCAGTTCGGGCTGAATTTGCCCAACAGCGCGCTCTATCCTGCGCTCGTTGAGGCTGTCGCCGCGCATTCCGGGATAGAGTGGCGAAAATCATTGGTGGAAACCTGGCATCTCGACGCCGGACACGTGCAAGCGACTCTGTCTGACGCAAGCGAGACTTCGGCATCGCTGGCGGTTGCCGCCGACGGACGGATGTCGCCGGCCCGCGAGGCTGCAGGCATCTCCACGTCCGCCCGGTCCTATCCGCAGGCAGCCCTGGTCCTCAATTTCGGACATCGCGGCGATCACGGCTTCACGTCGACCGAGTTCCACACCGAGACCGGTCCTTTCACGCAAGTTCCCCTGCCCGGCAATCGTTCAAGCCTCGTCTGGGTCGTGAGGCCGGAAACCGCCCGGGAACTCGCGGCGCTGGATGACCTCACCCTGTCGACACGGGTCGAACAGCGCATGCAGTCGGTGCTGGGGCGGGTATCTGTCGAGCCCGGCATGCAGATCTATCCGCTTTCGACTGTTACGCCCCGGCGCTTTGCCCGGGATCGGGTGGCGCTTGTCGGCGAAGCCGCCCACGTCTTCCCACCGATTGGTGCGCAAGGCCTTAATCTCGGCATCAGGGATATTGATGATCTAATTGGAATTGCTTGCGAAAATCGAACTGACCCAGGTGCCGCGAAGGCCTTGGCCACCTACGATTTCAAGCGCCGGCCAGATATTCTGGCACGCAGCAGCGCGGTCAACCTGCTCAACATGTCGCTGCTCTCCGACATGCTGCCGGCCCAGGTTGCGCGCAGCGCCGGTCTTGGTATGCTCGGCGGCTTCTCACCGCTTCGCGCCTTCTTCATGCGCGAGGGCCTGCGGACTGGCAGCGGTTTTGCAGCGCTCTCGGGTGGCCTGAGGAAACAGGTCAAGCGATAGCGCCTGCCGCACTCGACAGCCGATGATATTTGACATTTTTGCAGCCGCCCGAAACCCTGGAAGCGGGTTGGTGCGTAGCTTGATCAGGCGCTGGGCACTTCGGGATTGAATTGATGCGGCACCTGCGCCAAATAAAGCTAAGGATTTCAAGTGGTGAGTACGATGAAAACAGCCAAATTCTCGATCGGACAGGTGGTTCGCCACCGGCTGTTTCCATTCCGCGGCATCATTTTCGACGTCGACCCGGAATTCGCCAACACCGACGAATGGTACGAGGCGATACCGGCCGATGTTCGTCCGCGCAAGGATCAGCCCTTCTACCATCTGCTGGCCGAGAACTCGGAGACCGAATACATCGCCTATGTCTCGGAGCAGAACCTGCTTGAGGATCGGTCCGGCGAGCCGGTCCGGCACCCGCAGATCGGCGAAATGTTCGACAAGATGGCGGACGGACACTACGAGCCGAAACGCCAATCCAGGCACTAAGCCATCAGGTCGGAAACAAAAAAGCGGGGACTGGCCCCGCTTTTTTGTTGGCTTGAACTCTGTCGGCTAATCAGTTGGCAGTCTTCGCCTTGTCCTGCTCGTCCTTCAGCTTCTTGGCGAAGTCCTGGTTGTTCTTGGCCACGAAATCCTGGAGCTTCTTCTGCCGGTCTTCGATGTCCGACTGCTGCAGCGCCGGGCCGTCATAGGCGCCGCTGAAGCCTTGCAGCGCGATCTTGATCGGGTTGGCCTGGTTCTGGAAATTGATCGAGGTCAGTGTGATCGCCTGTCCCTTCTTGAAGGACGCGACAAGCGGGTCGGTCAACGGCACTTCCGCCACGCACCGATCCGGGAAGCAGATCACATAGTCGAGCTTCTGCGCCTTGCCGGTGTCGATCTGCAGGCCGATGCCGGGAGGAATCAGGCGGCCGGTCGGAACCGTCACCTGGAACACCTTGCGGTTCACCTTGCCCTTCAGTTCGATCAGGCTGACACCGGTGACGAGTTGGCCGTTGCCGGCAGTGACGATGTTCTGGACGTTGCAGATGTCGACGTCTTCCTGCTTGGTGCAGGCCTTGAACCAGCCTTGCGGGATCTGTGGCTGCTGCTGTGCGGAAGCAGCGGGAAGTTCGGCGCCCAGAAAGCCGACCACGCCAGCGGCCATGACCGAAAGGCGGTATGCGTTGCTCTTCAGGCTCGTCATGTCGTGCATTTCCTCTCAAATGATCCCAGGACCGGCTTGTTGGTGCCGTGCGGTCCAGCTACCTGTTGCCGAAATGAGGCAACAGAATGACTTCGGTCGGCGTGTTACACTGCAAGCGATGCCGAATCCAGCCCGATACTTGTAATTCTTAAAAGGGCGATCGGGCAGCCTGCCGCCGCATCGTGGTAGGGTACGCCCCGAATCATCAAGCCGACCCATTAAGGAGACGGTCATGGGCCGCGTTCTTGTCGGGCTGATCACCGCGATATCATTTGTCTTCTTCTCACTCCAGCCGGCCGTTTCGGAACCGAAGCATGGCATCGCGATGCAGGGCGAGCCGGCGCTGCCGCCCGACTACCAGCATTTCGACTACGTCAATCCCGACGCGCCGAAGGGTGGCAACATCACCTATTGCGTGGTCGGCAGCTTTGACAATCTGAACCCGTTTATCCTGAAAAGCCTGCGCACCACGGCACGCGGCATGATGGATACGATTTTCGGCAACCTCGTCTTCGAGCCGCTGATGCAGCGCAACGCCGACGAGCCGTTTGCCCTCTACGGCCTGCTCGCCGACACCGCCGACATGGACCCGGAACGCAAGACGATCGAATTCCACCTCGATCCCAAGGCGAAGTGGTCGGATGGCCAGCCGGTTACTCCCGAGGATGTGCTGTTCACCTACGAGGTCTATACGGACAAAGGTCGCCCACCCTATAGCGAACGCATGGCCAGGGTCGCCAAGCTGGAAAAGACCGGCGATCACAGCGTGCGCTTCACCTTCAACGACAAGGCCGATCGCGAGTTTCCGCTGATCATCGCGCTGACGCCGATCATTCCCAAGCACGCTTTCGACAAGGATACGTTCGACAAGACGACACTGAAGCCGTTGATCGGCAGCGGGGCCTATACCATCGCCCAAGTGTCGCCCGGCCAGCGCATCGTCTTCAAGCGCAACCCCGACTATTGGGGCAAGGATATCCCGTCTAAGCGCGGCTTCGACAATTACGACCAGATCACCATCGAGTATTTTCTCAATGCCAATGCCAAGCTCGAGGCGTTCAAGAAGGGCATCTGCGCCGTCAATGACGATAGCGACCCGGTCAAGCGCGAGCGCGATCTCGATTTCCCGGCGTTCCACAAGGGTGAGGTGATCGCCGAAACCTTCGATACCGGCATACCGCCGGTGGTCACCGGGTTCTTGTTCAACACCAGGCTGCAGAAATTCTCCAATCCCGTCGTTCGACGCGCGCTCGGCATGCTCTACGATTTCGAATGGGCAAATAAAAACCTGTTCGGCGGCAAATACACGCGCACGATGAGCTATTGGCAGAACTCCGAACTCTCGGCGCTCGGCCATCCCGCGGACGAGCGGGAAAAGGCGCTGCTGGCGCCCTACCCCGGCCGCGTCCCGCCTGATGTCATGGACGGTACATACCGCCCGCCGGTCACCGATGGGTCCGGCCAGGATCGCAAGATTTTGAAGACCGCCTTCGATCTGCTGAAGAGTGTCGGCTACAGGGTTCAGAACGGCGTGATGCTGGATCCCCAGGGGCAGCCTTTCGGCTTTGAGATCCTGACCTCGTCGCAGGACGAGGAACGCCTGGCCGGCATTTATCAGCGCACGCTGGAGAAGATAGGCATCAACGTCACCATTCGCAGTCTCGACGGCGACCAGATCCAGTCCCGCAAGCAACGCTTCGATTTCGAGGTTCTGGTTGGTGCGAGCGGGTTCAACAATTCGCTTTCGCCCGGCATCGAGCAGATCGGGCGCTGGGGATCTTCGGCGGCCAGGGCCGAGGGTTCGTTCAACCTTGCCGGTGTTGCCGATCCGGCCGTGGACGCGGCGATCGAAGCGATGCTCAGGGCCCGCGAGAAGCCGGACTATGTCGCTGCCGTCCGCGTTCTCGACCGGTTGTTGATCTCCGGAAATTACATGGTGCCGATGCAATACAACACGCAGCAATGGATTGCGTATTGGAACTATCTGGAACACCCGCAAAAGACGCCCATATACGGCTATCAATTGCCGACCTGGTGGCGCAAGCCGAACTGAGCCTGGTCTGGCGAACCGGGATCTATCCGGTTTCGGATAGGCAATGTCCAAGGAAATGAGTTCTTGCCGGACAGGAGATCAAGAATGAGCGAGCTGAACTCCATCACCGTCGATGTGGTGTCCGATGTCGTCTGCCCCTGGTGTTTCATTGGCCAGAAGCGGCTGGACAAGGCGATTGCGTCGGTTGGCGACGTCGAGATTCACATACGCTGGCGGCCGTTCCAGCTTGATCCCACGATCCCGCCCCAAGGGCAGGATCGTCGCGAATATATGATGGCCAAGTTCGGCAGCGCGCAACGCATCCGCGAGATTCATGCCCGGATCGAACCGCTGGGCGAAGCCGAAGGCATTTCATTCGCCTTTGACGCGATCAAGGTCGCTCCCAACACGCTGGATGCGCACCGCCTGATCCGCTGGGCCGGGGCTGTCGGAGAAGATGTGCAGAACCGGTTGGTAAGACGCCTGTTCCAGCTGAATTTCGAGGAGGGCGCCAATCTCGGCGACCACGGTGTGCTGACAGAAGCCGCTCGTGAGGCCGGCATGGATGCGTCGGTGGTCGAAACACTTCTGCCGACGGACGCCGATGTCGATTCTGTCCGGACTGAAATCGCCACGGCTTCACGCATGGGCATCACCGGTGTGCCCTGCTTCCTGCTCGAAGGAAAATACGCGGTCATGGGCGCACAGGACGCCGATACCCTGGCCGATGCCATCCGTCAGGTCGCCGCTGCCAAGGCAAAAGGCGAGTTGGAACGCGTGGACTGAGCGGAAGCCATGGCTGCCGCCGCGATGCTTCGTGCGCACAGCCGCGGCGATGGCGGTCACCCAAAACGCTTCGCCCGGGGGCTGATTTGACCCGATTCGTAAGCTCCGGAACCGGCCGCCGGCGGCCCAAACAATGCAATCAATCTCTGCATTTTTCATGCATTTCAGTCAGTTCGCGGCAAGAAGAATCGCCAAACAGTCCGCAAAAAGCGTTCACGAAACCGTGTCATCACCTTCCCTAAGGTAAACCGGACGACGCCTGCGGATTCCATCACCAAGCCGTTGAAATAATTAAAAATAACCGAACTTTGAAGTCCGACCGTCGGGCTGGGCGCCTGCTCGATCTGTTGCAGCGCGGCAACGGCTCGCGTGCATCGTTTCACAGTCACCGGGATAAAATTAATAGAAAATGATCAATTGGTGTTACCCTTCGTAACAAAGTAAAAAAAGGTTTGGGCGGGATTGTGATTCGGGTCGGTAGACCACCGCGACAGTCAGTGACGGAAGGAATGCCCCGCGATGCCGAGAGGCCGTCGCCCTTGACCCCGGTGTCCTCGATGCGGACCTTCTGGGGACTGATGCGGGCCTACTGGCTCTCCGACCGGTGGAAGGAAGCCTGGACGCTGACACTGGTGATCGCGGCGCTGACTGCGCTCTCCAGCAAGGCCGATGTCTGGTTCACCAGAGCGTCGGCGGAGTTGATGAACTCGATCAGCTTTTTCCACGACGCGGCGAATGTAACCCCGGTCCAGACGCTGCTTGGTAACGCCGCCCTCCTCGTTTTCCTGGTTGTGCTGAAGGACGCGGGTATTACGGGGATCCGCAACCTTGTGTCGACCACCCTGCATCGCAAATGGCGCGGCTGGGTGAATGGCCGCTTCAACGACGCGCTGCTCGATGGCAATCACACCCATTTCCACGCGCAACATGGGTCGCCCGCGGCGGCGGCGCCTGACAACATCGACCAGCGCGTCCAGGAATCGATCAAGGACATGACCGCTGGCGCGATCGGCCTGGCCATGGGGGCCTTTGGCGTTGCCACGGCGCTATATTTCCTCGGCGGGGAATTGTTGCGGAACTCTGTTGCCGTCAAGGGGCTCGATTTCCTGGGCGATTATGGCACAGCCGTTCTGGCCTTGATCGCGGTTGCGCTCTACGTGCCATTCAATACCTGGATCGCTGTCAAACTGGGCGGCATGCTCGAGCGATTGAACATCAGGATGCAAAAGGCCGAGGGCAGCTACCGTGGCGAGCTGACGACCTTTCTGCGTCGGAGCTTCCATGTCGCGGCCTCGAAAGGTGAGGTCGTCCAGAAGTCGATGCACAATCGGCTCTACGACGATATCGACACCACGTGGTCATGCCTCAACATCATCAACACAATCTATATGGGCTTCGAGCTGGTCTACAATTTCGTCGGCGCCCGGATCGTTGCCTACGGCCCCGGGCTTGTGCCGTTCATTCACAACGGCCTCGATCTGAAGGGTTACCTGACTGGTTCCGAACAGATCAACGCGCTGATCCAGCGCTGCTCATACTTCATCCACGTGATGCCAGCCATCGCCACGCTGCGTGCCAACAGCCAGCGCGTCACCGAACTGGCCAATGCAATCGAGAACGTCCAGCATCCGCAGGAGTTCTACAGCCAGACCGGCCGCTCCGATTTCCGCTATGATCGTCAGAACCCGGTTTTCGGCCTGACCATCCAGAAGCTCGAACTGACGCATCAGGGCGAGGACGCGACACCGTTCCTGAGTGCCGCGAACCTGCGCTTCCGTCGCGGCGAGTGGACCTTCCTGAAGGGCGAATCGGGCTGCGGCAAGACCTCGCTGATCAAGGCGATCAATGGCCTTTGGCCCTATGGTCGGGGCACCATCGTCTTCCCGGACGGCGCCCGAAGCTTTTACGCCGCCCAGGAAGTGAAGCTGCAGCAGGTTTCGCTGAAGCAGCTGGTCTGCCTGCCAGGCACCGAAAACGACCATTCCGATGCACAGGTCGCTTCGGCATTGTACAAGGCCGGTCTTGGCGACTTCATCTCGCACATGGCCGATGAAAGTCGCGACGGCAAGATCTGGGATCAGATCCTGTCGGGCGGTCAGAAGCAGAAGCTGGTCGTTGCCCGCATTGTGCTGCAGCAGCCGGGTCTGTTGTTCCTCGACGAGGCAACCGGCGCGCTCGATCCAGAAGGCAAGATCGCGTTCCATCAAGCGATCAGGGACAACTGTCCGGACGTGACGGTGATCAGCGTGATGCATGAAGCCGTGGCGCCAAGATCGCTTGCAGGCGCCGAGTTCTACCACAGCGTGGTCACCATCGCGGACGGGATTGCAACCAAGAGACCATTGGTTCCGAACCTGCCGGTCGAGCTCACCACAATCCTCGCGCATCCGAAGCCCGTTGAGGAAAGATGGCTCAAATTTCCTCGCCGGATGAAGCAGAAGTAACGGCAACGCAAGGGCGGCCAGAATATTGTGGTGTCTGGCATTAGCTGTCGTTGCCGGCAGCAATCACAGTCTAGCGATTTTCCTTGTCCGCCAATGCTTTCCGACGTCATTGTGATTGACTCGGCAAGGCGCGCTCCTATGTTGCGCCAGCTTGCAGAATTCGCCCAGAACCCGCGAGCGGAAAGGTTCCCGCGCCATGCCTGGCGACAGTCACAGTCGAACGCAATCGCCGTCCGCCTAGACGTGAGCTGAGTGGTTCACGTCCTGCCGGACGGCAAGGAGTGAGCCATGAATGAATTTTCCACCGTAGCGGACGACGATGCCGTGGCGATCGCCCGCATCCTTGCGAACGATCATGTCGCCGATGTCGTCGAGGCTCTCAACCGGGAATCGCGTGAAACGGCATCCGAGCTCCTCAGCGAAGTGCCGTTCGAGCGGGCGGTCGACATATTCGACCAGCCCGAGTTGGACGGAGCGCCTGAACTCATCGAGGCGCTGCCTCGTGCCAAGGCCGGCAAGCTGCTCGCCGCCATGTCTGTCGACCGTGCCGCCGACATACTGCGCGAGATGGAGGAGCCCGCACGTTCCGAACTGATCAGCGGGCTTGCGCCGCCGCTTCGCGCCACGCTGCTCGCCATTCTCGGCTATCCTGAAGGCAGTGCCGCCTCACTGATGACCACCGAGTTCGTCAGCGTGCCATCAGACTGGACCGTGGGCCGGACACTGGACTACATCCGCAAGGTGGAACGGACGCGCGAGACCGTCTACGCGATCTACATTACCGATCCCGAGACGCATGTCCTGCTGCGTTCGACCGGCCTGCGCCGGCTCATCACGGGCGAGCCGGACGATCTGATCACAACGGTCGCCCCGGACCGCACGCCGGTGACAGTTTCGCCGCTGGCCGACAGCGAAAAGGTGGCCCAGCTCATCTCCAAATATGACCTTCTGGCCGTCCCCGTTGTAGAAGGCGGCAAGATCCTCGGCATCGTCACCGTCGACGACATCATCGATACCATGATCGAGGAGACGACGGAGGACGTGCATCGTTTCGGCGGCATGGAAGCTCTGGACGAGCCCTACATGAAGATGAGTTTTCTCGCCATGATCCAGAAGCGTGGCGGCTGGCTCTGCGCGCTCTTCATCAGCGAGATGCTAACCGCCAACGCGATGCAAGCCTACGAAGCCGAGCTGGAAAGGGCCATAGTGCTGACCTTGTTCATTCCGCTGATCATGAGCTCGGGCGGTAATTCCGGCTCGCAGGCGACATCGCTCGTCATCCGGGCACTGGCCCTGCGTGAGATCGGGCTCGGCGACTGGTGGCGGGTGGCGCTGCGCGAACTGCCGACGGGGCTTGTGCTCGGATCGATGCTTGGCGTGGTTGGTATCTGTCGGATAGCGCTCTGGCAGTATATGGGCTTTTACGACTACGGTCCGCACTGGCCGCTGGTCGCGGCGACGGTTGGCACGGCCCTTGTCGGCATCGTTACCTTCGGCTCGCTGTCGGGATCGATGCTGCCGTTCGCCCTGAAACGGATCGGCTTTGATCCAGCCAGCGCATCGGCGCCGTTCGTCGCCACTCTGGTCGACGTCACCGGACTGGTGATCTATTTTTCAGTGGCGCTGGTGATCCTGCGCGGAACGCTGCTGTAGCAGTCCCGATAGCGGCATATCCGCCGTTATCATTTCCCTCACGCATGTCGCCAAAACGGCCGCGGTCTTTGGCTCGATGCACGGGGTCAATCAACCCGCTGGCCGTCTTTCACCCGGTAGGTCGGCTTGTACATGGTCACGAGTTCCTCGGCAGCCGTCGGATGCACGGCCATGGTGCGGTCGAAGTCGTCCTTGGTGAGCCCCGCCTTCAACGGGATGCCAAGGAGCTGCGCCATTTCGCCGGCATCCGGTCCCAGAATATGGGCGCCCAGTACCTTTCTCGAAGCGCCGTCGACCACCAGTTTCACCAGCATCTTTTCATCGCGACCGGACAATGTGTGCCGCATTGGCCGGAACGTCGCGCGGTAGATCTCGATGTCGGAAAAGCGCCTGATGGCATCGTCCTCCGACAAGCCGACCGTGCCGATCTCGGGCTGTGAGAAGACAGCCGTGGCGATGGTCTCGTGATCCGGTGCGGTCGGATTGCCCTTGAAGGCGGTCTCGATGAAACACATGGCCTCGTGGATGGCCACCGGTGTCAATTGCACGCGATTGGTGACGTCGCCGATCGCCCAGACATTCTCGAGATTGGTACGGGAATACTCGTCGACTTTTATGGCGCCGGTGCTGGTCATCTCGATGCCGACGCCTTCCAGGCCCATGTTCTCGGTGTTGGGGATACGGCCGATGGCGAGCATGACCTGATCGACGGTCAGCACCGTGCCGCCGGTGACGAGTGCGTCGAGCCGGCCATCCGGCCGTTTCCTGACCCACTCGGACACTGCGTGGGTCAGGATCCTTATCCCCTTCTTTTCCATCGTATCGTGCAGCATGCGCCGCAGATCCATGTCGAAACGGCTGAGGATCTCCTTGCCGCGATAGACCAGCGTGGTGTCGACACCCAGACCATGGAATATGTTGGCGAACTCCACGGCAATGTAGCCGCCGCCTTCGATCATGATCGCCTTCGGGAGCTGCTTGAGATCGAAAGCCTCGTTGGAATAGATGCAATGTTCGTGGCCAGGCAGCGCTGGATGAGCTGCCGGCCGGCCACCGGTTGCGATCAGGATCTGGTCGGCGGTGACGGTGCGGTCATCGCCCAGGAGATGTACCACGTGCGGGTCGACGATCATGGCGCGTGAATGAAAGGTCTCGCCGCCGGCGCCCTGCACATTCTTCTTGTAGATGGCCTCCAGTCGGCTGATCTCGCGATCCTTGTTGGCGACCAGGGTCGGCCAGTCGAAACTGGCTTCCGGCACTGTCCAGCCATAGCCGGCTGCATCGGCAAAATGCTCCGGAAATTGCGAGGCATAGACGTAGAGCTTCTTCGGCACACAGCCGCGGATGACGCAGGTGCCGCCATAGCGATATTCCTCGGCGATGCCGACGCGCTTGCCGAGCGCGGCGGCGACGCGCGCCGCCCTCACCCCGCCCGAGCCGCCGCCGATGACGAAAAGATCGTAGTCGTAACCGGCCATCATGCAGCTCCTGGAGAGAGAACAGTTCGCGTCACAGGTAGGCTGCAAACCAGCAAAAGAAAAGCCCGGACGAGGCCGGGCTTTTCTGAATGGGATCGCGGCCTAGCCGCCTGAAAACTCAGGATCAGTTTTGCGAATCGTCGGCGGGAGCCGAACCATCGGCGGGTGCAGCGCCATCTGCAGGGGCTGCCGCACCGTCCGCGGGAGCCGTTGCATCGGCCGCCGGCGCTGCCGGCGCCTTGGCCTTGGCCGCGGCGGCCAGCGTCTCTCCAACCTGCTGGGCGAGATCACGGCCAACGCCATTTTGCCAGATGTCGGCGGCCTTCACCAGTTCACGCGTCACATTCGGGCCGTTGTCGAGCAGCTTCTTGCCCGCATCGGAGCTGTAGAAAGCGGCGATATCCGTCAGCTCCTTTTCGGAAAACACCTTCGCATAGGCAAGAGCGGCTTCCTTTTCGAGGTCGGCGCGCCGCGCCGCCATGGCCATCGCCTTCTCGGCGATGGTCTTGCTGATCAGCTCCTGCAGGTCCGGGTTCTTCTGGATCAGCTGCGACTCGAGCGCGCCCGCCGCGTTCGGCAGGATGTTGTCGAACGAGTCCGTTGCGTGAATCGCCTCGACGGCGGCGCGGGCGGCCTTCAGGTGCGACTCCGTGACATCCTGCGAAAACGCCGGCGAGGAAAACGCGAAAACCGCCGAAGCCGCCACAATGGCGGAAAAGCGGCGAACCCGGTTATGCAACATCATGATCGATAGAACTCCCTGGTTTTCGGGCGGCATGGACGGTTTGGATACCGTCGCCGCCGGCGATGATGGCCGCTGACGCCAGCCCGATGAAAAGACCGTGTTCAACCACACCAGGAATGGCGTGGAGAGCATTCGAAAGCGCTCTTGTATCCGGAATGCGGCCAAAAGATGCATCGAGGATAAAATGGCCGCCGTCTGTAACAAATGGCTGGCTCCCCGTCATCCTCAATGTAACGGGACCGGAAAGACCGAGGCTTTTGGCTGCCGCGCCGATCGCGATCTCGGTGGCACGCAGGCCGAATTTGTTGACTTCGACGGGCAAGGGGAAGCGCCCAAGCGTTTCGACCATCTTAGAGCGATCGGCAATGACGATCATGCGGGCCGAAGCGGCTGCAACGATCTTTTCGCGCAGCAGCGCACCGCCGCCGCCTTTGATCAGGGTCAGGGCAGGATCGAGCTCGTCGGTGCCGTCGATGGTCAGGTCAAGCTCGGGCGTTTCCTCGAGCGTCGACAGAGGCACACCAAGTTCGCGGCACAGTGCGGCCGTGCGCTCCGAAGTGGGGATGCCGATGATGGTCATGCCCGTGGCGACCTTCTCGGCCAGAAGCCGCACGAATTCCTCAGCGGTGGTGCCGGTGCCGATGCCGAGCCGCATGCCATCCGTCACATGCGCAAGGGCCGCCCGCGCGGCCTCGACCTTCAATTGTCTCGCATCCATACCGTATATTGCCCTTGGCGACCGCCTGACGGGGCTCCTAGCATTTTTGCCCGCCCGGTCAAAGCCTTTGGGCTGGTCTTGCCGAGCCTTCTTGCCTGAAAGGGCCACAGCCGCTATCGCCTGCCGGTAACGCAACTGTCACAGGACTGGCCATGCCTCGCCCGATCATCGTGTTCGACCTCGACGGTACGCTGATCGATACAGCGCCCGATCTGCTCGACAGCCTCAACCACAGCTTGGCCGCCAGCGAGCTCGCGGCGGTCGACCAAGCCGGCTTCAGGCGCTTTGTTGGTCATGGCGGCAGGGTCATGATCGAGCGCGCCCATGCCGCGCAACAGAGGTCCCTGGCCGTCGAGGAGCACGACCGGTTGCTGAAGCTGTTTCTCGACCACTACACCGACAATATTCCCGGCAAATCGCGCCCCTACCCCGGTGTCGTCGAGGCGATCGCCCGGTTCGAGAACGCCGGCTATCTGCTGGCCATCTGCACCAACAAGTACGAGGCCAACTCACTGGCGCTGATCGAGGCACTCGGGCTGAGCAGGCATTTCACGGCGATCTGCGGCCAGGACACGTTCGCGTTCCGCAAGCCCGATCCGCGCCATCTCACCCAAACCATCGCGCGGGCAGGCGGCGATCCGAATCACGCGCTGATGGTCGGCGATTCGCAGACCGACATCGACACGGCCAAGGCCGCCGGCATTCCGGTTGTGGCTGTGGATTTCGGTTACACCGATCGCCATGTGCGCGAATTCGAGCCCTCGGCGGTGATCTCGCATTTTGATGCGCTGACGCTGGAACTGGCGGAAAGGCTGATCAACGCGGCTGCCGGGCGCTAAGGTGCGGTGACTGCGGGGGGGTCATCGAGGCCGCGCGATATACCTCTTCAGAATGCCGGACATCGCCTTGACTTCGCCAGCCTGCCTCCCTTATATCGCGGCTCGCTTGGCCTTCGGGCAACGAGCGGGCGATTAGCTCAGCGGGAGAGCACACCCTTCACACGGGTGGGGTCGCAGGTTCAATCCCTGCATCGCCCACCATCTGCCTTTCCGATTTCTTCTCATCTTCCGCGGCCCGGCAATCGTTACTCTTGCCAGATGCAGGATCGTATTCCCGGCCGGTGGAACCAATCGGCATGGAAGCGAGTTTCTACGCGACGAAGTCTGAGGGATTCCACATGCAAAAACTTGCCTTGGCGACAAGCGTCGCAGTTCTGCTTGCCGGTGGGGCCGCGTTTGCAGCCGATGAAAAACCGTTGCCTCCGCCGGACGCCAAGAAACTCTCGGAAATCATTGCCAAGGTCGAACAGCGCGATGGCTTTCGTTATGTGAAAGAGGTCGACTGGGACAGTGGCGCCTATACCGTCACATACTACACCGCGGACAAGGCGAAGGTCGAAATCACCTATGATCCGGTGACCGCCGAGCCAAAATGACAGCGCGGCGCGTCGTCATCCTTTCGGCAATTCCGTACAGAGCATTTTTTCCCTAAGGTGTGAGTGACCGGTCCACTTCTCGCCGCAGGGCAACCATGCCATCTTCCAGCCGCACCGCAATCTGGCTCGCTCTTGTCCTAGTCGGCACCGGCTCTGGTTCGGCAAGAGCCGACGGACCATCTTTCGACTGCCGGAAGGCGAGCCTGCCCACTGAGAAGGCTGTATGCGCCGACCCACAACTGTCTGCCATCGATGCATTGGTCGCCAAGGCCTTCAAGGATTCCGAGCCTTCCTTTGGCGGCGACAAGCGCAAGATCGCCCGGGCGCTGGTTGCCGACAGGAATGCGTGCATGGACGACACCGCCTGCATCGTCAGCGCGCAGAACAATGCCCTGCAGACATATGGCCAGGCACCATCGTGGGTGCAGGACTACAATATCGCGTTGATCGGCAAGAAGGCGCTCGATACCGCCGCGCGCAATCCAGGTGCGGCCGATCAGCCCCTGCCCTCCTCTATCGGCCAATGCGCGCCCACCCACATCAAGACGCTGACCACGCGCCTCGGCGATGATCCTCTGGAAACCGCCAGCCCCGAAGCCGGCAGCGCCGCGACCTTCACCAATGGCGGCACGGCTGTATCCTATGATCGCGAACCGGGCCTTGCCAGTTCGAAGGTCGGCGATCCCGTCATCATGTGTCTGATCTCGATCCCAAGGGATTGCCCTAAGGATGATGAACGTGGCCGCATCTACTATTCCGTCGATCTCGCCGCGAAGGGTACATGGGCCTTGCCGGACTCCGAACATTTGTGCGGCGGTGCCTGACCGATTCGCAGCCGAACAGCCGACACCAACCAATCGCACGCTTCCGGCACCATGTGCACGCGCCCTTGCGCCGACACGTCTTTGATGGCTGACTGCGAACGACACTGCACCACATGGGAGGGTGGGCATGGCGGGGCACGTCTTGAAGCGCATCCTGATGATGCTCGCCGGCTATCTGGTCGCCGTGCTGGTCGGGCTCTTTGCCGTTGCTGGGATCTACGCCGTCCTCAGTTCTCTGCCGAACGCGCCGGAATATTTCGATGTCATGGGCGTCACGCCCATCGCCGCGCTCGTTGTGCCGCCGCTCGGCATGTTCATCTATTTCCTGACGATCATACTCACCGGCATGCAGACGCTATTCTTCGCGCTGATTGCCGAACTTTTCTCACTGCGCAATTTCCTGTTGCACATGATCTTCGGCGCCGCGTCCGCCGCGGGTGGCTTCGCTCTGATCTGGCCGGATGCCGACATCAATCCGGAGCGCTGGCCTGACATCGGCATCATTGCCGCATCCGGCCTCGTTGCTGGGCTGGTCTACTGGCTGATCGCCGGGCGGGATGCCGGCTTTCGGCGTCCGCTGTTTGGCCGCTAGGCCTAGCTTGCCGGCGAGCGCACCGCTTCCGTCGCGTCCAGCGCCTGCATCAACTTGGTGTCGCGGTCGTATACGTCATTGAAATACTCCACCTTGCCGGACATGTCCGGCCATGCAGTGAAATAGGCAACGTAGACGGGAATCGTGCGCGTGACATTCTCGGTCGAATGTCCGTGCTTCAGCGTCTCGGCGATATTATCGACCGATGTGTCAAGCACGGCTGCGGCCATGCCGCGCGGGTCCTGCAGGCGAACGCAGCCATGGCTCAGCGCACGCATGTCCTGTTTGAAAAACGATTTCTGCGGCGTGTCATGCATGTAGATGGCGTGCTTGTTGGGGAACAGGATCTTCAGTTCACCCAGCGCGTTCGCCTCGCTTGGCTGCTGGCGTACATTGTAGGGAATGTTCGAGCCATATGCCCCCCAATTGATCGATGATGAAGGGATGCGCTTGCCGCGCGTATCGGTCACCTCGTAGCCGGACCTGTCGAGATAACCTGGATCGCTGCGCAGGCGCGGCAGCATCTCATTGACGATGATCGACTGCGGCACGCCCCAGTAGGGGTGGAAATCAACCTGCTTGATCTTGTCGTAGAAGAACGCCGTCTGGTTGGTGGTCCTGCCTATGACCGCACGAGTCTTCAGCTTCTCCTCGCCATTGTCGATATAGCTTGCGGTGAAGGCCGGCTGGTTGATGAAGACGCGGGGACTGCCGAGGTCGGAAGGCAGCCAGCGCAGTTCTTCGAGCGCGACTTGCACCTTCTGAAGTCTGTCAGCCTTGGACGTTCCGGCGAGCGATGCCACCGTACGCGGCCCAATGACACCGTCACCCTTCATGCCGGCTCTTTTTTGCACTGCCTCGATGACCGGAACCAGCTCGGGAACATAGACTTCGCTGTTGACGAGCCTGGACAGGATCTCGCCATAGGAGCCGCCCATATCGTCGTCGAGATTGCGCGCGATGACCGTCAGGAGCTTCGGCAGTTCGGGGCTTGTCTCGCCGGGCTTCAACAGAAGCTTGGGATCGACGACGATCTCGTTCTCGGCGCTCGCCTGCAGCGATTCCAGTTCGACGCGCAGGGCTTGATATTCGGCATTCTGCGGATGACGGGATTCGAGATAGGTGCGCACCTCCTGGGTGTGCGCCAGCGTTTTCAACACACCTTCCATATCGATCGGCTTGGCTGGAAAATCATAATAGGCGGTCATGCGATTTGGATCGACGCGGCCGCTCTGGGCATCGTGAGCGTAACGCAACACGCGGGCGGAAAGGGCCATTTCGAAGCGAAGGAGCTGCTTCATTTGCGCTGCCGGGTCGGCTGCTGATGTTGCGGCCGCGGGCACCTCGACCGTGTAGTCAGCCGGCGCAAGGCCGTAGCTCGCAGCCTCGCCAAGCACACGCACCGCGTCCTGCGCGCGGCTGTTGGCGCTGGTTCCTGTCACCCAGATGAAATCTGGGTTGGCCGTGTAGTAGGTAATCAGCGCCTTCGCGATATCTGGCTCGGCATAGAGTTCATAGTCGCCAAGTCCGGCAACCGCGTCGCGGAAGGCGGCGCTGGTGGCCGAGGGCACAAAGGCGGCGTTCTGTAGAGATGTCTGCTGCGGTGCTGCCGTCAGCGCGGTGAAGTCGACACGAACGAGCTTGTCGGCCTTGTATGTGTTGTAGGTCGGACTGCTGATCCTGACCGCGCCGCCGCCTTCGGAAGCCCTGGGCTTCGGCTTGTGCATCGGCGGAGGCGGCGGGAATTCGCCCTGCGGCTGATGCCTGATGCCGCCGCCGAAAAGCATCTCAAACAGCCCTTGCGCGCTTGCCTGCGGTGCGCCGAGAGCCAACGTCGCTGCGATCGCGGCGAGCGGCATCACGGTTGATCTGTTTCCAAGAAATTTCATTAATCACCCGCTCCGGTAGCACCGGTTCCCGTTCTGCACCGTTAGACGGTCCCGCCCACCGCATGGCGGATGTAAGGCGCGACTATACCGATTCATACCGATTTCGTTAAGCTTTCATAAATTTTGGAAGCCCTGTTGCAGAACGGTTTCACAACATCGTGACGGGCCGGAGCGGCTTTCTCCACTCCGGCCAGAAAATCTGCAGCGCGGTAGCGAGTGGGCTATCAGGCGTTGGCGCCACCATCGATGGTTAGTGCCGCACCGGTGACAAACCGGCTTTCAGGACCGGCCAACCAGGCAACCATCCCCGCGATTTCTTCAACCTTGCCAAAGCGCGGCGTTGCCATCTTCTGCAGCTGGGGCTCGGCATGCGGCCCCTCAGCCGGATTCATGTCGGTGTCGGTCGAACCGGGATGGACGACGTTGGCGGTGATGCCGCGGGGACCGAGGTCACGAGCGAGCGCCTTGGTCAGCCCGGCGATCGCGGCCTTGCTGGTCGAATAGGCGCTGAGGCCGGTGTCGGTGACCCGCTCGGCCAGATTGCTGCCGATCGAGATGATCCGACCGCCCTCACCCATATGCACGGCCGCGGCCTTGGAGGCGACGAATGGCGCTCGCAGATTGACGTCCATGGTTTCATCAAAGTCGGCAAGTGAAAGCACATCGATCGGCGCCGTGCGCCAGATACCGGCGCTGTTGACGAGAATGTCGAGCCGCCCGAGTGCGCCGGCGGCATCGTTGACCGCCTTTTCGACGGCAACAACATCCCGGTTGTCGGCCTTGATCGCAATGGCTCGTCCACCAGCAGCTTCGATCTCTTCGACCACAGCGCGGGCCTGCTCTCCGCCGTTGACATAGGTGATCGCGACCTTGGCGCCATCGGCCGCAAGCCTGCGCGCAATCGCGGCGCCTATGCCGCGACTGCCGCCAGTGACGAGTGCGACCTTGCCGCTCAACGGATTGGATGACATCGATTTCTCCTTTATGTATCGATCAGCACATAAATAACTGTCAGCCTTGCCGAGTCGCGTCAACTGATTTATGTATCGATCGACAAAGAAAAGAGCGCCATGCCGGAACGAGGCCGCCCCCGCACCTTCGATCGAACCGCCACGTTGCGGCGAGCGATGGATGTGTTCTGGGCCAAAGGCTATGAAGGCGCCTCCATGAGCGACCTGACGGCGGCGATGGGCATCAAATCGCCCAGCCTCTATGCCGCCTTCGGCAGCAAGGAGGCTCTCTTCCTCGAGGCAACCGACCTCTACACACGTGTCGAAGGCGCGGACATCTGGTCGGCGCTGGAAGATTCGCCGACTGCTTCGCTTGCGATCGAACGCTTCCTTTGCCGGACGGCGGAAGCCTATTCGCAGGCCGATCGCCCGCAGGGCTGCCTGATCGCGCTCGGCGCGTTGCACCAGGATTCAAGCAAAGGCGCCATCTGCGACGATCTGCGCCGCCGCCGCGCTGAAAACCACATGGCCCTGCGCAAGCGTCTCGATCGCGGTATTGCCGAAGGCG
Organism: Mesorhizobium shangrilense; assembly: GCF_040537815.1. NCBI lineage: Bacteria > Pseudomonadati > Pseudomonadota > Alphaproteobacteria > Hyphomicrobiales > Phyllobacteriaceae > Mesorhizobium > Mesorhizobium shangrilense. Next base: position 1,462,374 of record NZ_JBEWSZ010000001.1, on the reverse strand, counting down.
AATTGCCGCCGGATTTCGACAGCCACGCCGCGGCGACATTTTTCGCCACGGTTCAGCATGGCATGTCGATCCAGGCGCGCGACGGTGCCTCGCACGCCGGCCTGTTGGCAACCGTGGCCGGCGCAATGGTTGCCTGGAAGGCGATGGCCGGCACAGACGCGGCGTGAAAAATGCCTGCCATTGTGCTGGAAATTCAAACAGCCAGCCTAGTGCGCGGTCGGGAGGAGAAGCCTGTGAAAAAGGGATATCGCGAGCTGCTGGACGAGGCAAATGCCGAGATCGAAGTGGTGTCGCCAGAGGAAGCAGCGGGGCTGCTCGACGACGAAGGCACGATCTTCGTCGATCTGCGCGATCCGCGTGAGCTGGAACGCGATGGCAAGATACCCGGTGCCCAGCATGTCACCCGAGGCATGCTCGAATTCTGGATCGACCCGGAGAGCCCGTATCACAAGCCATTCTTCGCTTCGGGAAAAAGCTTCGTCTTCTTCTGCGCCGGCGGTTGGCGCTCGGCGCTGGCCACCAAGACAGCGCAGGATATGGGCCTTTCTCCGGTGAAGCACATTCTTGGCGGCTTCACCGCCTGGAAGGCAGCCGGCTTACCGGTCGAGCCCAGCAGCAAGAAGAAATAGGCCGCTGGTCGACATTCAGTGCAACAGCGCCGATTCCGGGCGGCCGGCTACGAAATTGACGGCCTGTCCGACCACCCTCTTATCAGTCAGAATGCGGCGGTGGCCGAGCCCTTCAGCCCAGTAAAGCCGCACGTGATCGCCAGCGCCTGCGTAGAGCTCGGCATGATCGGCGGACACTTCGCGGTCGTCGGGTGCGTGGATCACCAGGGTTGGCAGTGGCGTGCGGGCAAGTTGCCGGTCGCCGACGAATTCGTGCAGTGGCCGTCCAGCGAGATGCTCGACCCGATCAGCCATCGCAACCTGCGAGCGCGGGCCGACATTCAGCATGCGGCTGAAGTCGGCGAAGATCGCCGGCAGCGAACTCGGCGCCGCGATCAGCACCAGCCGATCCGCGGCAAGCGGGGGGATATTCTTGACCGAACCGACAATGGCATTGGCGGCAACGGCGCCGCCGAAGGAGTGACCGACGACGGCCGTGAACGGGCCGAACCATTCGCCGGCCACGCGGGCCGCATCGACCGCGTTGACCATGTTTAGCCGGCGGCCAAGCGACTGGCCGTGACCAGGCAGGTCCAGAGAAACAACCCTGTAGCCAGCATCGCGATAGCCTTCGATCAGCGCGCGCATATATTCAGTGCGTGAACGCCAGCCATGGATCACGAGCACGGTGCCAATCATCTCCCTGCCCGGCTCGGGCCGGAATTCATGCACCGCCACGCAGCCCGTAGCGGTCTTCAACCGATGGTGGCGCGCCTCGGTCATGAACGCGGCGGCACGGTCGACGGCGCGTCGCTCGCCGTCCGTCAGACCCTTCGGGTTCGGCGTGCGGCAGAACAATTCGAATGCCGCGCGCCCGCTTAGCCGTGGCGCAACATGTTCAGCGGCGGCGAACACCCCCCGGATGACCTTCAGACCAAATGATGCCATAGTGGCGATCCATCCATTCGTTCAAGCATGAACATAATAGTTCAAAGATGAACATTAAACAAGACCTACCCTGGGACAACCCGCGTTTTCGCAACTGGGTCGCGGTCGCGCGCGCCTGCCATGTGATCGAAAGAGCCTTGGCGGTGAAGCTTGCGCCGCTGGACCTGAAGCCGGCGCAACTCGACGTGCTGATGAACCTTTATCGCCACCCCGGCATGTCGCAGCATGATCTCGCGCGACGGCTTCTGGTCGGCCGTTCCAACATCACCATGCTGCTGCCGCAGCTTGAAACGCGTGGATTGCTGCGCCGCGAGGGTGATGAAAAGGACAAGCGTATTCTGCGGCTGACCCTGACCGAGGCGGGTGAAGCTCTGCTGATGCAGGCGCTGAAAGTCCACATGGCGCTGATCGAGAAGGCGATGAGCCAGTCTACGCCCGAACAATGCGACATGATCGGCGAGCAGATGCGCAAGATTTATGACGCGCTGAAGGAAGCGTAACGGCTGTTTCAGCCCTGGTGCCTACCACATCGACTTTTTTGCTCGCTCCGGCCATTCCCTGTCGTAGGCCTCGCCGTCAATGTTCTTGCGGCTGGCCACTTCCAGGATTTGCCCGGGCGTCGGCAGCGACTTCGGATCGACATGCCTCGCCGGGTTCCAAAGCTCGGAGCGGACGATGGCGCGGGCACATTGGAAATAGACCGAATCGACATCAACGACGGTTACCGAGCGGGCCATTTTGCCGTCCACGGTGAACGTTGCACACAGCGCCGCGTCGGTGGTGATATGAGCGCGACCGTTGACGCGCAGCGTCGTGCCGGAGCCAGGCACGAGGAACAACAGGCCGACGCGCGCGTCGCGAATGATGTTCCTGAGCGAATCGGCGCGGTTGTTGCCGCGACGGTCCGGCATCATCAGGGTTTTCGAATCATGGATCCTGACGAAGCCCGCGAGATCGCCGCGCGGTGAGCAATCCAGCCCCTCTGGCCCGCTGGTCGCCAGGGCGACGAATGGCGAGGCCTCGATGAATGCTGCGTACTCCGGAATGACGTGGTCGAGTTCCTTGACCAGCGAGGCCTCGCCCGGAACGCCATAAAGCGCTTCAAGCTGCTCGACCGTGGTGATGAGGGACATCAGCTTCGTCTCCGAACTTTTTGCCGGCGCTACTCCAGATGTGTGACGTCTTCACGACGTCAGCGTGAGCATGATCCCGAAAGTGGAAGCCGGTTTTCGGAACGGATCATGCTCAGACAAAGAAGTAGAATTAGCGATCCCGGCTCAGACCCTTTTCCGCAAGCTCCGCGAGATAGGCGTCCCAGCGCGCCTCCTTCTCATGGCCAAGCGTGTGTAGGTAATTCCAGGTGAAGATGCCGGTGTCGTGGAAATCGTCGAAGGTGATGCGCACGGCGTAATTGCCGACCGGCTCGATCTTGAGTATGGTAACGTTGCGCTTGCCCGGAACGGTGACGCGCTGCTCCGGCGAATGCCCCTGCACTTCCGCCGATGGCGAGGCGACACGCAGCAGTTCCGCCGGCAGTTCGAACGGCTGATGGCCGGGAAAGGTGACGGAGAGCAGCTTGCGGTCCTTCGAGACCCTGAGTTCCTTCGGCGCCGTCATGGTGAAATATCCTGCTTTGTCGGCCTCCTCCCTACGCTGCTTCGCAAAGGGGGAAAAGGCCATTTGAAATCGGCCGACACGCAATGTCGGCCCGGGAATGTTACCAAAGATCAAGGCAGGCTATCTTGAATGGCGGATCGGATCGTATCACATAGCAGTATATAACGATGCCGTTCGCAGCCATGGGAAACGTTTAAGCATGGACATGATCGACCCATTCGGTCGCACGATCAGCTATTTGCGCGTGTCGGTCACCGACCGCTGCGATTTCCGCTGCACCTACTGCATGGCCGAAGACATGGCCTTCCTGCCGAAAAAGGATCTGCTTTCGCTGGAAGAACTCGACCGGCTCTGCACCGTGTTCATCGACAAGGGTGTCCGGAAACTGCGCCTCACCGGCGGTGAACCGCTGGTGCGCAAGAACATCATGCATCTGGTGCGCCAGATATCGCGCCACCTGGATAGCGGGGCACTGGAAGAACTGACGCTGACCACCAACGGCTCGCAGCTCTCGCGTTTTGCCGCGGAACTCGCCGATTGCGGGGTCAAGCGCATCAACGTTTCGCTGGATACGCTCGACGCCGACAAGTTCCACGCCATCACACGCTGGGGCCATCTCGGCAAGGTCATGGCGGGTATCGACGCCGCGCAGGCGGCAGGTCTGAAAGTCAAGATCAACGCGGTGGCGCTGAGGGACTTCAACGACGCCGAATTGCCGGAGATGATGCGCTGGGCGCATGGCCGCGGCATGGACCTGACGGTCATTGAAACCATGCCGATGGGCGAGGTCGACGCTGACCGCACCGACCAGTATCTGCCGCTGTCGCTGCTGCGCGCTTCGCTCGAGCGCCAGTTCACGCTTTCGGACATTCCCTACAAGACCGGCGGTCCGGCCCGCTACGTCCATGTCGCGGAAACCGGCGGGCGGCTCGGCTTCATCACGCCGATGACGCATAATTTCTGCGAAAGCTGCAACCGCGTCAGGCTGACCTGCACAGGCACCCTCTATATGTGCCTCGGCCAGGAGGACGCCGCCGATCTGCGCGCGCCGTTGCGCGCGTCCGAGGGCAACGAACTCGTCGCTGCCGCAATCGACGAGGCCATCGGCCGCAAGCCGAAGGGCCATGATTTCATCATCGATCGCCGCACCAGCCGCCCGTCGGTCTCGCGGCATATGAGTGTCACCGGCGGCTGATCTTTCCAACCATCCCGTGTTAGGATTTGCTTTCCGACCATGGGCTGGGGGCCATTCATGCAGCGGCGGTATTCAATCCTGGCTTTCCAGATCGTAGCTGCCGCGATCGCCTCCGGCGGTGCATATGCTGCGCCGTTCACTTACACCAACGCGCGCTTCGGCACGACCTGCACGTTTCCCGACGAAGTTTTCACCGACCGCCAGCCCGAGCCAGAGAATGGTGACGGACAGGAATGGTTGAGCACGGACGGCGCCAGCCTGATCTGTTCGGGCATCCTGAACATCGACAATGACACGCCGAAAGGTTTTGTTGCAGCCGAGAGAGCCGACAGCGAACCAGGCTACAAGATCACCTACAGCAAAACCGGCAAGGACTGGGCGGTGCTGTCGGGGACCAAGGACGGCGAGATTTTTTACGAGCGCCGGCTCTTCGGCAGGGATGGTGTCATCCGCACGGTGTGGATCGAATATCCGCCTGCGCTGAAAGCCCGATATGACGCGCTTGTTGGCTCCATCGCCGCCAGCCTGAAGGCCGATTGAGCATTTCGGCCACACCACGACAATATCGTTTTGCTTAAGGACTTACGCATTTACCGCCGTCCCCTCGGAGCCTAGTTTGACGGGGCAGCGGTTTTCGCTCGGTGGGGACTAACAACATGCGCAAACTCATTCTTTCTCTGGCATTGCTCGGCCTTTCGGCCTTGCCGGCGGCGGCTCAGTCGATCGGCGGTACCTACACTGTCGCCGGCACCAATTTCGACGGATCCTCCTATGGCGGCGAAGCGACCATCACGCTGACCAGCGAGACAACCTGCACAATCCACTGGGCGACAGGTGACTCGTCCTCGGATGGGATCTGCATGCGCAACGATGATGCTTTTTCCGCAGGCTATGTCTTGGGCAAGGACATCGGCCTCGTCGTCTACAAGGTGGAGGAAGACGGCTCGCTGCACGGCCTGTGGACGATCGCCGGCAAGGAAGGCAATGGCACCGAGGTGCTGACGCCAAAGAAGTGAGTTTCGCCGTCTTCCCTGAACTGTCGCGACACATTGCCAGTAAATGAGATGGCGCTCGGACCGCGCCGCAAGGCGGCGTGGCCCAGCCTTTTGACGTTGCTGTCCTGTGGCCGGCTGCTACAGGCTTTGGGCAAAGCAGAACGGTAGTCGCCTTGGCCCTTTCTCCCAACATTCGCAGCGCGTTGTTCATGTTGGTGGCCATGGCCGGTTTCACGTTCAACGACGCCATCACCAAATACTCATCCGAATCGATGAACATGGCGCAGGTCATGCTTGTCAGGGGCGCCTTCGCCTCGCTTTTTGTTGGTCTGCTTGCCTGGCGGAGCGGCGCGCTGAAACAGTTGGGCTCCATGCTGCAGCCGTTGGTGGCGATACGCGTGATTGGTGAAGCGGGTGGAACGGTGGCCTTCCTGATCGCCCTTGCCCACTTGCCGATCGCCAATGTCTCGTCCGTGCTGCAGGCGCTGCCGCTGGCGGTGACGATGGGCGCGGCGCTTGTCTTCAACGAGGGCGTTGGCTGGCGGCGCTGGCTGGCGATTGCCGCTGGATTTACCGGCGTGCTCATTATCGTGCGCCCCGGCTTCGAGGGGTTCAGCGTGTTTTCGCTGGTGGCGCTGGCTTCCGTCGCCTGCTGTACGGTGCGCGACCTCGCCACCAAGCGGATACCCGCGGCCATTCCGTCATTGCTGGTCTCGACGGCAACGGCGATCGCCATGACGATCGTCGGTGCGACCCTGCTGACACCGATGGGCGGCTGGACGCCGCTGACAGGACGAGCCACGGCCCTGCTGGCGCTCGCGGCCGTCCTCGTGCTCATCGGCTATCAATTCATCATCATGGCGATGCGGGCCGGCGAGATCTCATTCATCGCGCCATTCCGTTACACGTCCCTGCTGTGGTCGATCGTGCTCGGCCTGATCATCTTCGGTGACGTGCCCGACCTTCCGATGGTCACGGGCGCCACGATCATCATCGGTTCAGGCCTCTACGCGCTCTATCGCGAACGGGTCGTCGGCCGGCGCAGGATCGTCGCTGAAAGCACTGGACCCTCCATGGCGCCGGACGGCATATAGGCCCCACCGATCACCTGGAGGATTGGCCTGAAGGCCATGGGATGAACAGAGAGGTTGCAGGGATTATTCTGGCCGGCGGTCAGTCGCGACGGATGGGCGGCGGCGACAAGAGCCTGCTTGCGCTCGGCAGTGGTCGCCTGCTGGACCATGTCATCGAGCGATTCGCCCCACAAGTGGGACCACTGGCGCTCAGCGCCAACGGCGATCCGGTCCGCTTTACTGGAATATCGCTCCCGGTGCTTGCCGATACTGTGAAAGGTTTTGCCGGACCGCTGGCCGGAATCCTGGCCGGCCTCGAATGGGTTGCTGAAAACACCAATTGCCAAGCCCTTGTTACCGCCGCCGGCGACACGCCATTCCTGCCGGAGGATATGGTTGAGAGGCTGGTGTCCGCAGTTGCTGCTCGCCCTGGCTCGATGGCCGTTGCCTGTTCCGATGGCAAACGACACCCGACATTCGCGCTTTGGCCCATAGGGTGTCGCGATGGCCTGCGGCATTTTCTGGTCGATGAAGACAACCGGCGGGTTTCCGCATTCATAGACCGGCATGGTTCCGTCGATGTGGAATTTCCAATGCTGATATCGGGGCAGATCGACCCCTTCTTCAACGTCAACATGCCCGGTGACCTTGCCCACGCCGAGCGTCTGCTGCAGGCCATGAAATCATGAACAGACGCGTCTTCGGCATCACCGGATGGAAGAATTCCGGCAAGACCACACTGACCGAAAAGCTGGTTGCCGAGCTGGTCCGGCGCGGCTGGAAAGTATCGACGATCAAGCACGCGCATCATGACTTCGACATCGACAAGCCAGGCGCGGACTCCTTCCGCCACCGTCAGGCGGGCGCCACCGAAGTCGCCATCGTGTCCGGCAACCGCTGGGCCCTAATGCATGAATTGCGCGGCGAGGATGAGCCGACACTCGAAGCCATCCTGTCTCGGCTTGCCCCGTCCGATATCGTCATCGTCGAGGGCTACAAGCGCGAAGCGCACCGGAAAATCGAAACGCGGCGAATGGATGCCAAGGACCGGACGCCACTTTCGGCAAGCGATCCAAACATAGTCGCCATCGCTTCCGATTTCGCCGTCGAGAACAACAACCTGCCGGTGTTCGATCTCGACGATACGAAATCGATAGCCGACTTTGTCGAGCGAACGACCGGTCTCGTTGCTTGAGCGATGACGTAACGGCAGAATAGCATTGCGGATTTTGACGGTTTTGCAGTTGCTTTTTTCTTGGAAAGAGTGGGAGTATCCCACCAGCGGGCGGTCAAAAGCACCGCCCCACAGAGCCGTTAGGAACGACGGCCGGGACCTAAAGAGAGGACAATTATGCGTATTGCACTGCGTATCGCGCTCGCCGCATCGGCCGCGCTGCTGACGCTCGGCGTAGCACAGGCCCAGGAAAAAACCCTGAGAATCGGCACCGAAGGCGCCTACCCCCCGTTCAACAACCTCACGGCGGACGGTCAGCTCGTGGGCTTCGACATCGACATCGCCAAGGCGCTCTGCGATGAAATGAAGGTGAAGTGCACCTTCGTCGCCCAGGATTGGGACGGCATCATTCCCGCGCTTCAGGCCGGCAAGTTCGACGCCATCGTCGCCTCGATGTCGATCACGCCCGAGCGCAAGGAAAAGGTCGACTTCTCGAACAAATACTACAACACGCCGTCGGCGATCGCCGTGCCGAAGGACTCGACGCTGAAGGGCGTGACCAAGGCGGACCTGGCGGGCAAGACCGTCGGCGTCGCGACCACCACGACGCATTTCAACTATGCCTCGAAGACCTTTACCGACAGCACCGTCAAGGGCTATCCGAGCAGCCCCGAGGAACAGGCCGATCTCGCCAATGGCCGCCTCGACGCGATTGAAGATGATATCGTCGTGTTGAGCCAGTGGCTGGCCACGCCGGACGGCGCCTGCTGCAAGATCCTCGGCACACCGTCGCCGCAGCCGGTCGAAATCTTCGGACCAGGCGCCGGCATCGCCGTTCGCAAGGGTGAGACGGATCTCGTCAACAAGCTCAACGCCGCCATCGACGCCATTCGCGCCAATGGAAAATACAAGGAAATCAACGACAAGTACTTCACGTTCGACGTCTTCGGTAGTGCGTCCTGATAGGCACCAGGTCAAGGCGGCAGGGGCATTCCCTGCCGCCTTTGCATCCGTTTCAGGAACATCGGGGAGATAGATCTAGCCAATGCAAGGCCCGACCATATGGACGCTTCTCAGCTGGGGACCTGATGGCTGGTCGGACGATATCGCCTATGGTGCGATGGTCACCATTGCACTGGCGCTGGCGACGCTTCCCATCGGCCTGACGCTTGGGTTTTTCATTGCACTGGGAAAGCAATCCGAAGAGCCGTCCCTGCGCCTTGCGGCCAACATCTACACCACGGTCTTCCGTGGCCTGCCGGAACTGGTGACGCTCTTCCTGTTTTTCTTCGGCATGCCGATTTTGCTGCAGCATCTCATCAGGTTTTTTCGGCCTGAAGCGACAGTCGACGTCAACAGCTTCGTCGCCGGCATGATCGTGCTCTCCCTGATCTTCTCGTCCTATGCCAGCGAGGTTTTCCTTTCGGCCTTCCGCGCCATACCGAAGGGCCAATATGAGGGCGGCTACGCCATCGGCCTTTCGAACTGGCTGACCATGCGCAAGGTGATCTTGCCGCAGCTTCTGCGCATTGCGTTTCCCGGCCTCGAAAACTGCTGGCTCAGCCTCCTGAAGGACACCTCGCTCGTGTCGGTCGTTGGCCTCGCGGAGACGTTGCGCAACGCCGGTGTGGCCGCTCGCGTCACCAAGCATTCGTTCCTGTTTTACGGCCTGGCGGCCCTGGTCTTTCTTGGTTTGGCGATCGTGTCGTCCTTCGCCACCAACGCCATTTTGCGCTCGCTCGGTCGGCGAGAGGCACAGCGATGAGCGCCACAGCCACCATGGTCGAACGGCCGCCGCCACAGGCCCGCGGCTGGCCGCGCAGGCGCGTCATCGGCTATGCACTGGTCGGCTTGTGGATAGCCTTTGGCCTCGGCATCGTCAGCTATCTCTTCTTTGCCTGGAACGCCGCTTTCTTTGCCAAATATGCGCCGGCCTATCTGCAGGGCCTGGGCGTCACCCTGTCGCTGGTTGCCATTTCAATGGTGCTTGGTGCCATTTTGTCCGTGCCTGTTGCTTATGGGCGTATGTCCAGGAACCGGATCCTGTCTGGCCTTGCTTATTGTTACGTCTATTTCTTCCGCGGCACGCCTCTGCTGGTTCAGACGTTTCTGGTCTATTACGGATTGGGTTCGTTCCGGCCGGAACTCCAGACGGTCGGCCTCTGGGATTTTTTCAAAGACGCCTTCAACTGCGGCGTCTTTGCTTTCGCGCTCAACACCGCGGCCTACCAGGCCGAGATTCTGCGCGGCGCCATCGAGAGTGTGCCGAGGGGCCAATGGGAAGGCGCTGCCTCGCTTGGCCTGCACAAGCTGCAGACACTGCGCAAGATCATCCTGCCGCAGGCATTGATCGTCGCCTTGCGGCCTTATGGCAACGAGCTGATCCTGATGATCAAGGCTTCTGCTATCGTCGCCATCATCACTGTCTATGATCTGATGGGCAACGCGAAACTCGCCTTCGCCAACAGCTTCGACATTCAAGCTTATATCTGGGTCGCCCTGGTGTATCTTGTCATGGTCGAGTTGCTACGCCATGCGGTCGAATGGATCGAGCGTCGGATCACCATCCACCTGAAGCGCTGATCTGTTCACCTCTGCTGGGCCAGTCGATCAGCGTGCGCGCGTCTTGACGAATTGAGCGCAGGGCCTAGAGCTTTCGCAGCAAATTCCGTTTTCATTCTGAAGGGCAAGCTCATGGCATCTGTGGCATTTCTCGGTCTTGGCGTCATGGGCTATCCGATGGCCGGACACCTGAAAAACAAGGGCGGCCACGATGTCACCGTTTACAACCGTACCAAGGCGAAAGCCGAGCAATGGGTTGGCCAGCATGGCGACACCTTTGCCGTAACGCCGGCGGAGGCGGCCAAGGGCAAGGACTTCGTTTTTTCCTGCGTCGGCAACGACGATGATCTGCGCGCGGTGACGATCGGCCCGGACGGCGCGTTCCAGGCGATGAAGAAGGGTTCGGTGTTCATCGACAACACGACAGCATCTGCGGAGGTCGCCCGTGAATTGGCGGCGGAGGCGAAAGCTCGCGGCTTCTCGTTCCTTGACGCGCCTGTCTCCGGGGGCCAGGCCGGCGCCGAGAGCGGTGTGCTGACGGTGATGGTCGGCGGCGAGCAGGAAGCCTTCGACGAGGCCCGGCCGGTCATCGACGCCTTTGCGCGCATGGTCGGGCTGATGGGCTCGGCAGGTGCCGGGCAGCTCACCAAGATGATCAACCAGATCTGCATTGCCGGATTGGTGCAGGGCCTGTCGGAAGGCATCCACTTCGGCAAGAAGGCCGGCCTCGACATCGAAAAGGTCATCGAGGTGATTTCGAAGGGCGCGGCCGGCTCCTGGCAGATGGAAAACCGCCACAAGACGATGAATGCCGGCAAATACGATTTTGGTTTCGCCGTCGACTGGATGCGCAAGGACCTCGGCATCTGCCTGGCTGAGGCCGACCGCAATGGCGCCAGGCTGCCGGTAACCGCACTTGTCGACCAGTTCTACAAGGATGTGCAGGCGATGGGCGGCAAGCGCTGGGATACGTCGTCGCTGCTGGCACGCCTGGAGAAGTAGGCGCCCGTGGTGGCAGAGCTCTCACCCCTATCCAGCGCGGAGGAGATTATCGCTCATCTGCGCGCGACCGGTTCGGAGCAAAACCTTGCCGGTATGGCACGGTTCGGCATCAACACCGCAACGGCACTCGGCATCAGCAATGCAGTCCTGGACCCTGTTGCCCGACGGGTTAAGCGGAACCACCAGCGCGCGCTGAAACTGTGGCAGAGCGGCATTCGCGAGGCACGGCTGCTGGCCGCCTTCACGGATGAGCCGCAAAAAGTCACTGTCGAACAATGCCGGCTCTGGGCCGGCGACCTGGGTTCCTGGGAAGTCGTGGATACGGTTTCCTACCTGTTCGCTATGACGCCATTCTGGCGCGAACGTGTCGAAGAGTTCGCCGAAGACGAGCGTGAATTCGTCCGGCGCACCGCCTTTTCCATGCTGGCATACGCAGCGGTGCATCTGAAGAAGGAGCCGGACGCGACATTCACGTCCTATCTGCCTCTTATCGAGTTGCATGCCGTCGACGAACGCAATTTCGTCAGGAAAGCGGTGAACTGGGCGCTCAGGCAGATCGGCAAGCGATCCATGGAATTGCATGCCCCTGCCCTTGGCCTGGCGCAAAAACTGGCTGCCGTCAACGACAAGACCGCGCGCTGGATCGGCAAGGATGCGGTACGAGAACTGACCGCCGCAAAAACACTCGAGCGGCTGGCGGCAAAGACAAAGCCCGGGACATGACCGAACTGGATTTCGTTCCTGTCACCAGGAAAACCTGGTCGGATTTCGAAACCCTGTTCGAGCAGCCGGGTAGCCCGAAATTCTGCTGGTGCATGAGCTGGCGAGACCTGCCCGCTCGCCAGTCGGCCGGTAGCGCCGACAAGAAGAAGGCGATGGCCGCGATCGTCTCGGCCGGCACACCGGTTGGTATCATTGCGCGTTCAGGCTCCGAAGTCGTCGGCTGGTGCTCGGTCGCGCCGCGCAGGACTTTCCGGAAATTGTCGCCTGATCAGAACGATGCCGAGAAGGACATCTGGTCGATCGTTTGTTTCTTCGTTGTCCGTGCCCACCGCAATGGTGGCGTCGGCGCCGCATTGCTCGACGCGGCCATCGATCACGCATTGAAGAGCGGCGCGTCCGCCATCGAAGCCTATCCAGTCGATCCGCAGTCGCCCAGCTTCCGCTTCATGGGCTTCAAACCGATGTTTGTCGCGCGCGGATTTCGCGCGATCGGCATGGCCGGTTCTCGGCGAAATGTGATGCGGCTCGACGGTTGACGCTTCCTGATGGTTGGTTCTACCTCATCCCGGCAGAGGAGTGCGATCGATGAGTATCCGTCTCAAATCGACAGCGGCCCTGGCAGCCGTGCTGCTCATGGCCATTGTGCCAGCCAAAGCTATGGCTGAGACCACCCAGATCTTCTGGAAGGATCTGCGCCCGGCAACCCAGTCGGTCGCGGAAAGCGCCGGACTGCCGATGATCGCGGCCAAAATGCCCGACCATGGCGAAACGTTGTCCGTCAATCTGCAGGACAGGACCATTCAATTAGCCGGCTATGCGCTGCCGGTCGACCGTGACGGCGATCTTGTCTATCAGTTTCTGCTGGTGCCCTGGACCGGTGCCTGCAGCCATATGCCGACACCGCCGCCCAATCAGATCGTGCTCGTCACGCCGGCCCAACCCTACAGAATGTCGCAAGCCTACCAGCCTGTTTCCGTGACAGGCGCACTGAAGCCGGACATGGAGAAGAGCCAGCTCTTCATCCTCGACGGCGTCAGCATCATCCAGTCGGGCTACACCGTGCGCAGGGCCGAGGTGGTCAGCGTCGAGAGCGTGCCGGACACCATCACCCTGCCGGTGAACTCGCCTTGGACTATCCTGCTCAACAAGAAGAAGAACTGAGCGTTACGCGCCCGATGTCTGTCAGGCGGCGTTCGCGCCTGACTCCTTGTCCAGCACCATGTAGTCCAGCGGCATCTCGGTCGTATACTTGATCTGCTCCATGGCGAAGGAGGACGACACGTCGCGGATTTCGATCTTGGCGATCAGCCGCTTGTAGAACGCGTCATAGGCGGCAATGTCGGGCACCACCACGCGCAGCAGATAATCGACGTCGCCGCTCATGCGGTAGAATTCGACCACTTCCGGAAATTCCTGGATGACCTCCGAAAAGCGCCGCAGCCATTCATGGCTGTGCGAATTGGTGCGGATCGACACGAACACGGTGACACGCACATTGACCTTTTCGTGATCGAGGATGGCGACGCGCCGCTTGATGACGCCCTCTTCCTCGAGCTTCTGGATGCGGCGCCAGCACGGCGTGGTCGATAGCCCGACTTTCTTGGCGACATCGGCGACCGCGAGCGTCGCGTCCTCCTGCAAGAGGCGGAGAATTTTTCTATCAAGGCGGTCCATTGGGTGCTCCCGGGGGAATAGATTGCTTATGATCTGCCTTACTTCGCCCTTTCACAAGAAAGAAATTCTGCCGATTGCGGAAAAAGCGAGTGATTTCTTCCCGAAAGATCAACCAAGGCGATAGCGGATTTCCGTTCTCAGAAATGGCAGCAATTCCATTTCAAACCACGGATTCTGTTTCAGCCAGCCGCTGTTGCGCCAGGATGGATGCGGCAATGGCAGCACTTTTGTGTTGCTGGGCGCATCCCAGATGGCACGCCAGTCCATCACGGTCTCGGTCAGTGAGGGACGGCGCGTGGCGCCCATATGCCAGGATTGCGCATAGATGCCTATGGTCAGCACAAGGTCGATTCGCGGCATCAGCGCCATCAAGGGCGCGCGCCATGCCGGCGCGCATTCGCGGCGCGGCGGCAGGTCGCCGCCTTTTGCATCCTGGCCGGGAAAGCAGAAGCCCATCGGCACGATGGCGAACTTTTCGATGTCATAGAACTCTTCGCTGCTGACACCCAGCCAGCTCCGCAGCCGGTCACCTGAGGCATCCGTGAACGGCATACCGGTGATGTGGACTTTTGTGCCAGGCGCTTGGCTGGCGATCAGGATACGGGCGCTCGAGGACGGGCGCAGTACCGGGCGCGGCTCATGCGGCAGCGGCCGGCCGATCGGATTTTCGACGCAGATGCGGCAGGCGCGAACTGTTGCCGCGAAACTATCCAGCTCAGCACTCATGCTCAGGCGGCGGCGCTCGGCCGGCTCGAAACGGCCTGGTACCAGCGCAGCACATTGGTGCAATCTTCCGGCACCTTGATGCGCGCCGGCTTCATGAAATCGATGGCGATCAGCCCGGTAATGTCGGCGATCGAATAGGTGTCTCCGGCCACGAATTGCCGGTCTGCCAGTTCGCTATCGAGAACCTTCAGGAATTCAACGGCTTTCGGCTTGTTGGCCTCGCCCCATTCGGGAATTTGCGGGACTTCCCATTCCTTCATGGCCGGATGGATGTGACGAAAGGCCTGCGCGACACAGGAGAGAAGATTGAACTCCATGCGCCTTTGCCACATCTCCACCTGCGCCTTGCCGACAGCGCCGCGCCCGAACAGCGCCGGCTCCGGATGCAACTCCTCGAAATAGCGGCAGATGGCGACCGATTCGGTAATGACGGTGCCGTCATCGAGTTCGAGCACAGGCAGCCGCCGAAGCGGATTGCGCGAACTGACCGCCTCCTGCCTGTGCTCCAGCGCCCCCATGTCGACTGGCACCAGCGGAACCTCGAGACCCTTTTCGGCCAGGAAGACGCGAACTCGTCTTGGGTTGGGCGCGCGCCCGCCGTCGAAAAGCCTCATCAAGTCCTCCCTGCCATTGTCCGTCCGAATTATAGGGTGCCTGTCACCAGAAGCGAAAAATTTCTCGCAAGGCATCGCCGACCGAAGCCAGACTGCCGTGCTTTCTCTCGGCCAGTTGGCCATTGTGGCTTGCGCGCCAGGTCTGCGGCTGATCGAAGGTGCCGGCCCAGATGCCGGCCTTGCCGACTCGTGCCACCGCTTCCTCGGTTTCGAAATCGCCATAGGCGACCGCCCAGCCCGCAGCCACCTGCGAACGGTTGAGGTCCACGCCGCCTGCCTGGCAGTCGCCCAGCAGCCTGCCATAGCGGTCGCGCTGCCAGCCGATGCAGGAAACGGGCCTGCCGGCGATCAACCGCACCAGCGACTGGCGTGAGAGCTTGCCGCAAGGATAGTCGGCGCCATCCCTGCGACAGGTCTGCGAATACTCGGGCGCATCGATGCCACGCATCCGGATGCGCTCGCCGCCGAGCGTGATCGAATCGCCGTCCGCGACGACAGCAACCCCTTCCGTCTTTCGCGTCTCCATCCGGTCGAGGCGCACCGCCAACAGGATGAGCAGACCGAGGAGGAGGACGGTCAGGCCATAATCGCCCAGCTTGCGCCACGGGCTTCTCGGAGATGGCGGAATATATCGCCGCCGCGACCTCCCGGACCAGGAACGGCTCATATGGCAAACCGTTGGTTAATCATTCGAACGTAGCTTAACACTTTGAAACCGCTGCCCGCATGAATTGAAGTTTCCATGCCCTTGCAACGCTCGAACACAGCGGACAAGTTTATCGTGGACCGCAGGAAACGCCATCGTAACAGCGACGTGGCGCGCGCGGTGCGCAAGACGCGCGACCGTCTTTCGCAGCAAGCTGGCAATCCCCACTTCGATCGAGAACTGCTGAAGCTGCATGCTCGCGCCATGGTCAGTGGCGCCATAGCTATGCCACTGATCGTCCTGGCCATAGCGGCGGTGGGGCTGCTGGCCGGCATGAGCAGGGAGATCGGCGTCTGGGCACTGTTCACGTTCATCTGCTACGCCCTCGTCGCGTTCATGGCACGACGTGTCGAACGTACCGAAGCCTCCGAACTCAATCCATTTCGAGTGCGCCGGGATTTCCTGATTGGCCATTTTCTCTGCGGCCTGGGTTGGGCCTGGTTCGCATGGCTTGGTTGCGGCAGCTGTCAGACGGACCAGTTCCAGATGATCAAGGCGGTGCTGCTGTTGCTCGCGATGGCCGTAACCGCGGTCATGGCATCATCATTGCGCGGAGCGCTTCTGGCGACTTTTGCCGTTCCCGTGGCGGTTTATGCCTATGCCGGCGGGCGACTATGGTTGCCGATCGAGGTGATCATGGTCGGCCTGCTGGTCATGTCCCTGCCCTTCTTCGCCTATGTGGCGCGCCAGCTTCACCGGTCATCCTTGATGCTCCTTTCGTTCCGCTCCGAGAAGGATGCGCTTATCGCCGAGCTGGAGACGGCGAAATCGATGTCGGACGAAGCGCGGCGTCGGGCGGAAGACGCCAATCTGGCGAAGTCGCGTTTCCTGGCCTCGATGAGCCACGAGCTGCGCACGCCGCTCAACGCCATTCTCGGTTTCTCGGAGGTAATGTCGAACGAGGTGCTGGGACCGATGAACAATCCCACCTACCGCGACTATGCCCACGACGTCCATGAATCGGGACAGCATCTGCTCGACCTGATCAACGAGATCCTCGACCTGTCGCGCATCGAGGCGGGGCGCTACCAGCTCAACGAGGAGCCGGTGATGCTGCTCTCCATCGTCGAGGATTGCTGCCACATGATGGAGCTGAAGGCGCGCAACAAGGACATCCGCATCGTCCAGGATTTTGAGAGCATCCTGCCGCGCCTGTTCGCCGACGAACGGGCCGTGCGACAGATCACGCTCAATCTTTTGTCCAACGCCATCAAATTCACCGCGACAGGCGGTGAAATCCTCGTGCGCGTCGGCTGGACAGCCGGCGGCGGCCAATACATTTCCGTCAAGGACAATGGACCGGGCATACCGGAAGACGAAATCCCCATCGTGCTCTCCGCTTTCGGCCAGGGGTCGATCGCCATCAAGAGCGCCGAACAGGGCACCGGGCTTGGCCTGCCGATCGTGCAGGGCCTGCTCGCCATGCATGGTGGCGAGTTCGAGCTCCAGTCGAAGCTGCGGGAAGGCACCGAGGCAATCGCGATCTTCCCGCTGAGCCGGGTCATGGAGGAACTGCCGGCGCTGCCGACCAAGGTGGTCACCGCGGCGCGCAGGCGCTGAACGCTTAGCCGTGAACCGCTGCCGCCATGCCCGAGCTGGTCAGCGCCGCGGCCTTCACCAAGCCTGCCGCAAGGGCTGCACCTACCCCTTCACCATGGCTCATCCCCAGGTCGAGAATCGGACGAAGCCCAAGCCGTTCGGCAGCCCGGGCGTGCGCTGGTTCGGTCGAGAGGCCGGCAAGCAGGCAGTGATCGAGGGCAGCGGGATTGGCTGCATGCAGCGCTGCGGCGGCGGCGGTCGCCGCAAACCCGTCGAGCAACACCGGGATCTTCTGCATGCGCGCGGCGAGGATGGCACCAGCGATCGCGGCAAGCTCGCGACCACCGACACGACGCAATGCTTCCAGCGGATCACGGAGATTGGCACCGTGGAAGGCAAGGGCCGCGTCGACCACGCCTGCCTTGCGCGACTGCATCGCCGCATCGGCGCCGGATCCGGGGCCTACCCAGTCCCTGCCCTTGCCTCCAAAAAGCGCTGCAAGCAGCGCTGCGGCGACAGTGGAATTACCGACACCGAGGTCGCCAAGGCAGATGAGATCGGTGCCGCCGGCGATGGCTTCCATGCCGAACGCCATGGTGGCGGCGCAGCCGCGCTCGTCGAGCGCCGCATCCTGCGTGATGTCGGCCGTCGGAATGTGCAGCGCCAGGTCGAACACCTTCAGACCAAGATCATAGGCGATGCAGACCTGGTTGATCGCCGCCCCGCCGGCCGCGCACAGCTCGACCGCGTTCGCCGTGGCCGCCACCGGCCGCGGAGAAATGCCGTGACGGGTCACGCCGTGGTTTCCGGCAAAGATCGCCACCAGTGGCCGATTTACCGCAGGCGGCGCACGACCGCTCCAGGCTGCGAGCCACGCGGCGATATCCTCGATTCGCCCCAGCGAACCCCGCGGCTTGTCTGCCTTCGAAAACAGCATACGCACGCGGTCCACAGCCGCCATATCGGCGCCTGGCAGGTTCGCCAGCAGATTGCGAAAATCATCAAGAGGCAGTGCACTGGTCATGTCGGTCCTGATCGTTCGTGATTGCTGAGCGGCATAGCCGCGTTGCCTGATCGGCACAACCTTCCGGCATTGGCGCGAAAGCGATTGCCGGGGGCGGAATCCAGAGGGCTTGCATCGGCCCGGTCGTTGCACCATGTGGGAGTGGAGAAGGTTTCCGGATGGAATCCTCAAGAGAAAGTCATGACGGCCATCGAATCCCCGTGCATCCTGGTTTGTTCAATCGACATGAAAACCGGCTTCTGTTTCGGTTGCGGTCGCACACGCGATGAAATCGGCGCGTGGATCAGCATGACGGCGGAAACGCGACGAGGCGTGATGGCCGAACTGCCTGCCCGCCTGGAAACAGTGGAGCGCCGGCCGCGCCGGGAAACGCGCCGCACGCGCATGGCGCGCGAGCGCGACGCGCTTTCGTGAACGGGGCGCACCGATGAACCGTCTGTTCTGGATATTGATGGCTGTGATCGGAGTGGGGGTGGCCCTGCTCATGTTCAACGATTCCGCCGGCAGCACGTTGGGCGTCGAGAACTATGATTTCGGACGGCTGATCTGGCTTGGTGCGTTTGCCGCTCTCATCGGCTCTGGTTTGCTTCGGTCAGGCAGGCCGATGGGCGACATGCTTAGAAATCTCGCAGCATGGGCGGCAATCGTGCTGGTGCTGATCGCCGGCTATCAATATCGCTATGAATTGCAGGATGTCGCCAGCCGGGTCACGGCCGGTCTTGTTCCAGGCAGCCCGCTTGCGCTGGGCCTGGAGGATGGTCGCGCCACCGTGTCGCTGGACAAGGCGGACAATGGCCATTTCGAAGCGCGCATCCTGGTCAACGGCACGCCGATCCGGGCCTTGGTCGACACTGGCGCGACCAGCACGGTGCTGACAGCCCAGGACGCCCGCGCAGCCGGGTTTGATCCGGACAAACTCAACTTCACCATACCGGTCTCCACCGCGAACGGCATGGCACGCGCCGCGGCCGTAAGGACGGACGAGCTGGCGATCGGCGGTATCGTGCGCAAGAACATGTCGGTGATGGTCGCGGCACCCGGCGCGCTCGGCCAGAGCCTGCTTGGCATGAACTTCATTGGCTCCTTGTCGGGTTTCGACGTGCGCGGCGACCGGATGATCCTCAGGGATTGAGGGTCAGGCGGCTTCGGCCGCCGCCCCGCCGAAATCGACCGCGGCAAAAGCCGTCTTCAGAACCTCAGCCCCCGCACCCGGCTTGGTCGCATCGGTGGACAGTATCTGCCGGTAACGCCGCGCGCCGGGCAGTCCATGGAACAACCCGACCATATGGCGGGTGACATGCCCAAGTCGCCCGCCCTGCTCGATATGGCGCGCTGCGTAGCCCGCCATGGTGTCGATCAGGGTGCCGAAATCGAATGCCCCAGATTCCGTGCCGTAGATCGCCGCGTCAGCTCCCGCCAGGATGCCCGGCGTGTGATAGGCGGCGCGGCCAAGCATGGCGCCATCGACATGGTCAAGATGCCGGCGGGTCTCCTCGAGAGATTGAATGCCGCCGTTGATGCCGATGAATTCGTTTGGCTTTCTGGATTTCAAACGATAGACGCGTTCGTAATCGAGCGGCGGGATGTCACGGTTTTCCTTTGGGCTCAGCCCTTCCAGCCAAGCCTTGCGGGCATGCACCCAGAGCGCGTCGGCGCCAGCTGCAAACACGCCGTCGGCCAGCGCATCGAGCGCCGGCTCCGGGTCCTGCTCGTCGACACCGATACGGCATTTGACGGTGACGGGGATGCTGACAGACGCCTTCATCGCCGCGACGCAGTCGGCCACGAGAACCGGCACCCTCATCAGGCAGGCGCCAAACGTGCCGGACTGGACACGGTCGGATGGGCAGCCGACATTGAGGTTGATCTCGTCATAACCGAACGCCTCGCCGATACGCGCCGCCTCGGCAAGCTTGAGGGGATCGGAACCGCCGAGCTGCAGCGCAACCGGATGCTCCGCGTCATCGAAGCCGAGCAGACGATCCCGCGCGCCGTGGATGACCGCATCGGCCACCACCATCTCGGTGTAGAGCAGCGCACGGCTCGTCAGCTTGCGATGGAAGAACCGGCAATGCCGGTCCGTCCAGTCCATCATGGGCGCTATGGCAAGTTTATGGTGTAACATATTAATTTCATTATCTGTTTATGTCTAAGTCCGTCCAATGCCCGGTGGGAAAGACTGGGTAATTTAGCAAAGGCGCCCGCCCAAACGTAGCCCGATTCACGATTCTGCCGCCGAAACGGAATGACCCTTGCCTATATCGAAGTTTTCACTGCCCACATAGTGCACATGGCACAGCGGCTCCATGGACAAACCCCGCCCTCGCATTCTACTAAAGCGGTCGCGGGCACGCACCACATGAGTCTGACGCGAGCCGCGATTTCAGTCCAAAGGGAAAAGCATGCGCATTCGGTCGATGATGATGGGGGCAGCAGCCTTGGTGGCGGTTGGGACGTTCGCTGTGCACGCACAGGCCGAAGGGTTCGAAAACATCGTGCTGTCCGCAAGCGAGGACGCGAAAGAGACTCAGACTACATTTGCACCGGATACGGCCAAGATCTTCCTCTCCGCCGACCTGACCGAGGCAGTGGCCTCGGGATCGAAGCTAACCGTGAGCTGGATTTCCGTGGATTCGGGCGGTGTTGCGCCGGCGAACTACAAGATCGACGAGGTCAGCTTCGAAATCGGCAAGATCGAAAACCATGTCGACTCCTCGATGACCAGGCCGGATGCCGGCTGGCCGGTCGGCACCTATCAGGTGCAGATCGCCGTTGACGGCACGATGAAGGAAGCGGTCGACTTTTCCGTGAAGTGACCGACGCGTCAGGTGGCCCCTACTCCACGAGTAGGGCGTCGCAGCCCGGCATCGCTGTCGTCGATCGGCTGATCAAGGTGCTGTTCTGCCAGCCTTGCCGTGAGGCGGAGCGCCCCGATCGTAACATCTCGTTCACAAGCCATCCGAAGACGCTAGGGCAGCGCTAGACAGCGCGGCGGACAATTATTCACCCGCAGAGAAATGGCTGGTGCAGGGGATGCTTGGATTAAAAGCGGGCCGCACCAGCCATTACGGGATTGGGCAACAGTCCTCCCACGGTGCCTAACTTGTAGTAACGTTAACAATAACCAAACCAATACTGAAGCCCCAGCCCTGCCCCGTGGCGGCCAGCAGCGGGAGCGGAATCGCGACCGGAAGCCGACTTTCCGAGGGCGCGCCAAGGCAGCGGCCCGGCACCTATGTTGGGATGACTAGGACATCTTCGCCGTGACCGCGCCGCGCGAGGCTACATCGCCTTTGACGCAACGAAACCCAAGGGGCTAAAAGGACAACGGTTCAAATTGCAGGGAGAGCAAGATGGCGATCAAGAAAGTGCAAGCGGAAGCGGCGATCAAGGCGCTCGTTGCGTGTAAGGCTGCCGAAATGTTCGACAAGATCAGGGGCAACCAACACTCGATGGAGAAACATTTCTCGAAAAAGACCGCGCATGAGGCGGCTGTTTCGACAGGCTATCCGCAAGGCTATTTCAAGCGGCAGAAGGGTGTGGTCTTCATTTCATCAGAAGACCTTCAACGTCCAGGGCTCTCCCAAAAGACGTACGGCAAGGCGCTGGCTGCGGTGGGAGCAAAGAAGAAAGCAGATTTCGGAAAGAAGCTCGGGAGCCGGCAGATCACCGTGATCGAAAAGAGCCCAGCGGGTAAGGACGACATTCTCGAACTGGTCAACGCGGTCATCTCATCGGATGCTTGCGAATTGCGCGAGAACAACGTCGATGCGATGACTCGGTTTTTGGCAGTTGCCCCAATTCCCAGAGGCTTTTACGGGCGATCGATTGATAACCAGGGGCAGAAAGCGACGGATTGCAACAAGGCAGTCTTGGTCATCAACGCGCTATCCACGTCGAACCCCCAGATCGTTACCATATTCCCTGCCAATGATCAGTACGCGAACGCGTGCCCTTTGCTGACATAGTCAAGCAGACAATCCATCGAGATGATCGATCCGGAAGGGATGTATCGCGTCAGGGTGCGGGGATTCGCTCGACGGCTTCGGCGCGCGCGAGCGATTGGTCGATCCAGATAGCGGCGGAACGATAGGTTGCGGTCATCAGGATAAGGGCAGGGAAAGATCAGCATCATTCCGCAATAGCGCCAATGCTACTGCGGGGGTATCAGCTTGCTGACAGCATCCCGGGCCATCATTCCCCAATTCATGTTGGGCGGAAACGAACGGAAATAGTTGTAATAAAGCTTGCTGGCATTGCCGTATCTCCGACGCACGTCCTCCGTTTTCGTCTTATCCCGGTGAGACTCATACAGCGTATGACCGAGCCCGCCCGGCACCAGCGGATAGGTCGCTTTCATCATCGCTTCCAGATGGGGTAAGGCGTCGCGGAACTCCTTCAGCGACTTCGCGTACATGAGAGCCGGCGTGTTGATCTGGATCTCGCCTTTATTGCCGCCGGATGAAACGAACACGGTGATGCCGGAATAGCCGGCGGTGTTGAGCGCGCCGAGGGTGATTTTCTCCTCGAATACCGTGAATCCGTTGCTGGCCCGGAAGTGCGCCCTTACGGCGTTGATCGCGTTGTCGAGGAGCATTGGTGATTCGACCACCAACGTGCAGCGCGCCATGTCCTTGATCTCGAGCCAGTCGCCTTTGTAGTCAGTATTGACCTTCTCGCTGGCCCTCTTGATACTTTTCGCGCCCGTCGGCGGGACCAGGACGACCGCGCCCTTGATAGTGGCCGCTACTTTTTTGGTCTCAGCCACCAGACGGCCCTGCAGGGCCTGTGCGCCCCGATCGACGACCTTGGCCATGATGTCGCTCTGCTTTAAGCGAAGCTCATCCAAAAACGACATAATCGGGTTCCTTCTATTCCGTTGTTACCAGACTTCCTGACCCAGATCTCCTGACGATGTATTGCGTGTGCCGTGGGCGGCAACCTTGCTGCCGCCGTGACCATCCTCGATGGGTGTGCTGGATTCGGAGCACTGTGCGGACATTCCTCACCAAGGCTCTGGCAGCGCTCCGTCTCATTTTTGCAGCACGCCGACCAACTGTTGGATGCGACCGCGCGCCGACTGAGGGTCCGCTCGAACTCTGCGTGGTAACTTGTTCTACACGATTGGATATCCTGGAAACTTTGTCAACGGCGGTCGGATTCCAGGCCAGCGTGGCAGAGTAAAGCATGCCAATGAGCTTGTAGTCCGTCGCCATGGTCGGCTTGGGGTGATCTCCCCGATGCCAGAAGCGGCGGTGGAGGTCGTGGCGGCCGCAATCCATCGCCAAGATGCTTCTATTGGCGAGCGTCGTTTCGACGGCGGGGAACGAAAGGCAACATATTGTCTCGCCGGGTGCTGGCGCAGAGGGACAGGCGAGCGCCCTTAGACAAGCCACCAGAACCTCCCTGCCTCGCAGACACACTTCCCACCGAAGCGCCCTGACAAGTACCGTCCCTGTCGGAGTGGCCGCCATCGACGAAACCAAACTGATACGGCTTGCGGCGTGCGCGTTGGGATTGCTCGGCTGCTACCTATTATTCGACGCATTAGCAGGCGCGATCCGCTCGTCACCGACATGATCGGCTGATCATCGACGCCGCAATTGCGCGGAAGCGAAAATCTGCTAGGGCTAGTGCATGTCGCCCAAAAGTGTGCAGCGGTTTTGGGCAACTGCATGCACAAAGACAAAAACTTGAATCGCGTCGACAGAACCCGTTTCAATGCGACGCGCTTTAGGGTTGACCTAGATTGAGGAGTCCGGTGAACCTCTCCGCAGCGCGCGTCCTTGTCGTCGACGACAATCTCGACAATCGCGATGTGCTCGCCCGCCGTTTGCGCCGGCTCGAAATCACTGAGGTGATACAGGCGGAAGATGGCCTTGAGGCAATGGGATGCCTGCGGTCAGGATCGTTCGATCTGGTCCTTCTCGATGTGATGATGCCACGCATGAACGGCGTCGAAGTTCTGGAAGCGATGAAGGCCGAAGGCCATCTCGAGGATACGCCCGTGGTGATGATATCCGCGGCTTCCGAACTCGATACCGTGGTCCGCTGCATCGAGCTGGGCGCCGAGGACTATCTCCCAAAGCCGTTCAACCCCGCCCTGCTTGCCGCGCGGGTCAAGGCCGTGATTGAGAAGAAATTCCTCAGAGCCGAGAACAAGCGCCAACTCGAAAGGCTGGAGCGCGAGCTGGCGGAAGCATGGGTGCACCAGCAGTCCATGTTGCCGACTGAGTTTCCCGTCGACCTGGCCGTCATTGATATCCACGCGCTGATTCATCCAGCTCTCGAAGTGGGGGGAGATCTATACGACGTCTTCGAAGTCAAGCCGGGGCTTATCTGCATAGCCATCGGCGATGTCGCCGGCAAAGGTACCGCGGCGGCGCTGTTCATGGCCCGTACGCGAAGTCTGTTGCGAGCCGGCACGCTCCAGTTCCAGGCCATCTCAGGACGCACACCACTCCCGTCGGACATCGCATCGCTGGTCAACGAGGAATTGTGCAAGAACAACTCATACTCGAAATTCGTAACGCTGTTTCTTGGCTTTCTCGATCTCGAAAGCGGCAGGTTGACATTCTGCAACGCCGGCCATGTCTATCCCATTCTGGCCGGTAGCGAGGGCGTCAAGGAAATCATCAGCACGCCGGATCCCGCACTCGGGGTGCTCGACGGGTTGAGCTTTTCGGATCATGCGTTGACGATCGCAGTGGGCGACACCTTCATACTGACCTCCGACGGGCTTTCCGACACGCTCAATGGCACTCTGGAAAACTTCGGTACCGAACGGATTCTTTCGGAAATCGACAAGGTAGCCGGCAAAGCGACGGCGGTCGTCGTGGACGCCGTTGTTTCGGCGGCGCGCGCATTCGCCAACGGTGCGGCCCAGTTCGACGATATTACTGTGCTGGCAATTCGCCGCTTGCGCTGACTCTCGCCGTTGCAGGCACCAGGTGTCCGACGCGCACGCAAGCCCCTCGCGTTGAAAACGGAGGCAGTCGACGCGCCCTTGTTTTTGCATGTCGTTGGCCCAAACCTCTACGCACTTTCGGGCGACATGCACTATCTTTTGGGGAGCAAGAGTGCATCGATCTTTCCGAGAAGCCGCTGGATGTCGACGGGTTTGGTGTCGAAGTCGTCGCAGCCCGCATCCAGAGCACGATCCCGGTCGCCAGTCATGGCATGCGCCGTCAGCGCTATAATCGGCAACTGGGCGATCCGTTCGGTGGCTCGAATTCGCCGCGTCGCCTCACAACCATCGATCCCTGGCAAGCCTATGTCCATCAGCACGAGGTCGGGAAGATCGCTATGCGCCCGCGTGACCGCCTCCTCCCCATCGACCGCCATGGTCACCTCATGTCCGTTTCGGATGAGTCGCCGCGAGAGCATGTCGCGATTCATCTCATTGTCCTCGACAAGCAGTATCCGCGCCATGGTCAGGCCCTCTCCAGGCTTTCGGTGGCACGCGACCCGAGCGCTTTGCGCAAGGCTTGCGAAAGCTCAAGGTGCGCGCCTTGCCCTTTGGCGACGATTTGCGCCGTGCGCTCGGTCAGCATGCTGCGCTCCGCCAGCGACAGTTGATGCGCGGTCACGACAATCACCGGGACCTTCGCCCAACTGTCGTTTTCACGCAAATGCGTGAGAAAGTCGAAGCCGTTCATTTCCGGCATGTTGAGATCGAGTAGAATGGCGGTCGGCGGCGGGTTGGCAACCATCCAGTCCATGGCCTTGCGCCCGTTCTCGGTCAGCGCGGGAACATGGCCGAGGCGTTCGATCGTGCGCTGCATCAGCACCTGTGTCGCCGCGTCGTCCTCCACAACGAGAATAGTCCCGGAGCCGTGAGCGCCGGTGAGCCGAATGATGAATTCACTGAGTTCGCCCCGGTCGACGGGCTTGGTCAGCATGCCTGCGGCGCCAAGCGTGAATCCCAACGCCTTTTCATTGCTGATGCTGACGATGATCACTGGTATGTCGGCGATCTCGGGGTCTTTTTTCAAGGCCACCAACACCGACCAGCCGTCCATCTTGGGCATCATGATGTCCAGGGTGATCGCCGCCGGCCGGTGTTTCCGCGCCAGTTCGAGCGCCTCGGCCCCGGTGGTCGCGTAGAGTATCTTGAACCCTTCGCGGACCAGGTGAGAGCCGATAATGTGCAGCGCCGATGCGTCGTCGTCGACCACCAGAATTGTGGTTCGCGCTTCGTCCGCACCGATCTCCTTGTTCCCTTCGTCCTTTTCCCGGCCCGTGCTGTCGGCAACCCGGATGCCCACGGCCGGCAAGGTGAAGACGAAGCAGGAACCTTCGCCCGGCTTGCTGGAGACCGTCAGGTCTCCGCCCAGCATCTGGGCGAAGCTGCGGCTGATGGCCAGTCCAAGGCCGGTGCCGCCAAACTTTCGGGAGGTCGAATTATCCGCCTGCGAGAAGGGCTGAAAGAGCCGGCTCATCTGTTCATCGCTCATGCCGATCCCACTGTCGGCGACCGAAAAAGCCAGCCACCCGGAATCGCCCTCGGTTCGCCGTTCGACAAGCAACCGGATCGTGCCGTTCTTCGTGAATTTCGACGCATTGCTGAGGAGGTTGAGCAATGTCTGCTTGACCTTGGTAACGTCTGATTCGACAGTTCCTATGTCCCGCGGGCAATTGATGATGAGCGTGTTGTCATTGCGTGAGGCGAGCGGGCGGACCAGCATCTCAACGTCGCCGACCAGGTCGGCCACATCGAAAGCCTCGTTATAGACCTCCATGCGCCCAGCTTCGATTTTGGACAGGTCGAGGATGTCGTTGATCAGCCCGAGCAAATGATTGCCGGCCGTTTCGATCTTTTTCAAATCCGGAAGAAAATCGCTCTGCCCGACATCTTGCATATCCTCCTGCAATATCTGGCTGTAGCCGATGATCGCGTTCAAAGGCGTCCTGAGCTCGTGACTCATATTCGCGAGGAAGTCCGACTTCACCTGGGTTGCACGCTGGGCCTCGTCACGCGCGACCTCAAGTTCGAACTGGCGTTGTCGCAGCTCGCTGATGTCGGTGTAGACGACGGTGAACCCACCCTCATGGGTTTCCCTCTCGCTGATCTGCATCCAGCGATCATCATGGAATTGTTCAATGCGGCTGGCCCGGTGGCCATGGTTGGCAAGGCGTTCTGCGATCCATTCTTCGGGTTTGCGGTCGGTGCGCACGACATGCCGCCCGCCGGCTTCGATGATCTCGTTGAAAGAGGCATGTGCTTCGGCAAGCGCGGCATAGAGCGGATGGATGTCGCGAAAGCGCTGGTTGGCAATCACAAGCCGGCTGTCGGGCGCATACAGGGCAAAGCCTTCGGCAATGCTTTCGATCGCGTCGGAAAGGGTCTTGCGCTGACGTTCGGTTTCCCGCGTCAGCCGATCGCGTTCGCTCTGGCTTTGCCGGAGAAGCAAAAGCGCTTCGCTGATCCGGCCGAGCTCATCCCTCGATGGCGGTGGAATGGCAATATCCGTATTGCCTGCCGTGAGGCCCTCGACCGCGACGACAATTTCGCCGAGAGGCTTCAGAATCGAACGGAGAACGACGAATGTGAGGAATGCGCCAACGAGGACCGCCAGGCCTGTCAAGGCAAACGCCACATTGGCCGCCTGATAGAACTGCGTCAGTATGCTGGCCCTGGCGCTTTGAGCCTGATCACGCAGCGTGGTCTGAACGGCTCTCAGCTGCTCGTCGATCTGCACGCCAAACTGACGTGCCTGGGCAAAGTGGGCGTTGCCGATGACGCGCTGGTCTTGCGTGTAGGCTTCAACCGCCTGGTTGGCGAGATCGTCGAACTGACCCGCCAGCGTCTCGATCCGGCTCGCCTCCTGCGGCTGGGTGGACGCAAGCCGCTTGAGCGCCGCCGCAAGCCGCGTGCGGGCATCGGCGGCATTGCTTTCTGCCAGTGTCAATTGGCTGACCGCCAAGTCCGTCTGCCAGTAGCGCAAATCGTTAAAGGCGGAGCGGACGCTGAAGGCCACGCCCATATTTTCGGCAGCGCGGTCGGCACTGTCCGACATGGCGAGCGCCTGATCGAGTGCGGCGCGGATATAAAGGCTGCTGCCAACAGTGGCCAGCAGCAACACCGTGGCCAATGCGATGAGACGAGACCTGATCGAGACGCTTCTCAGGAAACCACCCGCCTCGGCCCTGTCGCTCATTGCGGCGTAAGCCCGATGCTGATCACCCCGCCGAGGTCGCCTTCATGGGCGCCCTCCTTCGGATAGCCGGTCATGTCGAGTTCCCCTTTCGGATCTCCATGGCAGCTCAGGCAAGACGTCGAATAGTATTCCGGCACCATGATCCGCGCCCGCAAGACACCGCCTTCGGCGTCGACGCCGGAATAGATCTTCGCATGAGGCCAGTCCGCCTTCTGGAGGTAGTCCCTGATTGCCGCGACTTCCCAGCTGTCAGGACGCGCCCGCCTGTTGCGGACAAGCTCGGGCGGCGCGGTGACTTTGATGGTGGCCTCGGCGCCAACGCGCCTCGCGAAGGCCTCGTTCACCAGGCGGGCGAAGGTTGCCGGGATGAAGCCCTTGAAGGCGACACCTTTGGCATTGATCATTGCCTGATTGGCGTCCATCACCTCGACCACCGAATCCATCTGAGCCTTCAGCAGGCGACCTTCATAGGCAGCCTGGTCGATCGTGCGGGGATCCTTGCCGGTCCGCTCTTGATAGTTGCGGATCGCCTCATCGAGGACCGTTGGCCCGGACAATCCCTTGTCGCCCAGCGCAGGGTCGTTGATTTCCTTTTGATGCGCGGAGATGACGGCTCGCGCCGATTGCAGCATCGTCGCCAGGCTTTGGGCGACCCGCAGATCCTCCGCGGACGGCGCATCGGCTCCAGATGCCGGCATCAGGAGCA
The DNA here is from genome assembly GCF_040537815.1 of Mesorhizobium shangrilense. NCBI lineage: Bacteria > Pseudomonadati > Pseudomonadota > Alphaproteobacteria > Hyphomicrobiales > Phyllobacteriaceae > Mesorhizobium > Mesorhizobium shangrilense. The sequence goes on along the minus strand of NZ_JBEWSZ010000001.1, from coordinate 1,433,328 downwards.
CTGAGGTCGAAAGCAAGGTCGCCGCGCAAATCGCTCGAACGAACCATTGGCTGGTCATCCCACCCTCCCCGCCACGCGCCCTCAGCATGCAGGCTGAAACGGCTGCGCCGACTATCGCCTCTGCTTCCAATTTTGCAAGCCATATTGGTCACCGGATGCAACAGCGTTCGACGACACGGCGTCATGTTTTGCCAACCAGCACCAGTCCGCCTGAAACCGGATCCACCACGGTGTCATAGATCACCGGCTCGGCCGTCGCGTCCGCCAGCAGGACGGCATGGACCCGAAAGCGTAGCGTGCGGTCGAGCGTGTCCGTTCGGGCCACCAATTCGACCGAGACCTCGCGAAAGCGCGGTTCGAACTTTCTGATCAGCGCTTCGAGCTTGAGCCGGAATTGCTCCTGCTGATGCGGTGTTGCCAATTGCTGCGTCTGCAAATCCTGGACGCCGAACGACAGCAGGGACAGGCGGAGTTCTTCCAGCTCCGGCGCAATCGAGAGATAGCGGGGTCTCGTGGTGAACAGGATTTCCAGATCCCGCCGCACCGCCTCGCGCAGCTCGCGCATGGCGCGGTCGGCGTTGCGGTCCGTTTCGATGCTGTCACCCTGCAGCAGCCGGTCGAAGAGCGACAGCCGGGGCGGTAGTTTCGTGGTCGGTCTGGCCATGTCAGGGCCGATCAGTTCGCATGAACGGCCTGCATCTCGGTGCGAAGCCGGAATCCGGTGACCATATGGTCGAACTGGAAATGCGGCTGGAGGTGCATGACACATTTCATGATGCCGGGGCGTCCGGGTACTTCGCTGACTTCGATGCTTCCCCCGCTCAGCGGGTATCGCGCCTTGAGTTCGGCGCCGGCATCGGCATTGCCGAGCATATAGCCGCGCAGCCAGTCGTTGAGGTATTTCTCGAGTTCTTCAGCGGTCGTGTAAGCCCCCACCCGATCACGCGCCATGACCTTGGCATAGTGCGCGAAGCGGCTAATGCACAAGACATATTGCAGCATCGACGACAGCCGCGAATTGGCTCGTTCAACAGGATCGCGAAGATCGCCGGGTGCGTGCAGCGACTGTGTTCCGAGAAAAACCACCGATTTCGTGAAATTGCACGGGCTGAGCGCGATGAACCCCAGTTCCTCCAGCGCCTTTTGCTTCTTGTCGGTCAATTCGACCTCAAGCGGCCGCCGATAGGCTGTAGCCTCGCTCGTCGAAAAAGCCGGTGCGGGCAGACCGACAAGCACACCTGCCTCCTCGCGATCCTGATAGGCGCCACGGATATCGGCGAACCATCCCCAGTCGTGAAAGGCGCGGATCGCGACGGCACCGAAACCATAGACCGCGTTGCCCCAGAGCCAGGAGTCGATCCCGGTGCCGCCCTCGCGATAGCGGAACCCGTCCTCACGCGTGTGGCTGTCCCCATACTTGTTGCGCAACAGCATGCGCGGCAGCACAATGCCTAGAAACCGGCTCTCCTCCCTCTCTTGAAGCCGTCGCCAGCGCTGATACTCCCCCAGTCGGAAGCCTGCATCCAGCCTTTGGGTATGGGAAAGGTCGGCAAATGCGGGAACACCGAAAAGCTCCGGCGCGGCGCTGATCACGCAAGGTGCGAACGAAGCCGCCGCAACCTGGGTGAGACCCGACAAGGTGCTCACATCATCCGTCGGCTGTTCCGCGCCCGCCTGGAAACGATGGCGCACGGCATAGTCGCAAAGCAGAAGGCCGTAAGGAAGGCCGCCCGGCATCCCGTATTCGTCATTGTAGACCTTGGCGAATAACGTGCTTTGGTCGAATTCGACGGCGCGATCGAAATCGCGCGTCAGTTCTGCCCAGGTCGCATTGAACAACCTGACTTTGACCTTCTCGTCGCTTTCGACCTGACCCAGAAGGTAGTCGACACCGCGCCAGCTCGATTCCAGGCGCTTGAAATCCTTGTGATGCAGGACGGCATCGAGCAAATCGCCGATCAGTGCGTCCATCGCCGCGATATCGCGGGCCAAGAACTGGCGAATAGCCTCGCCATCGCCGCGCGATGCGAGTTTATGTGCCCCGTCTCCAAACCACACGCCCAGACAGCCGCCGGCGGCCTTGTCCGCGAGGAAGTCAGCCAGGGCTGCGTCAAGCGCTGCTTCGCCACGCCCGAGCACGGCGTCGACAACGCGGTCCCGTAAGGCAAAATGAATGCGGGCCCCGCCATCGGGAGCATCATCCTCCCTTTGCACGGAGCCCGCGTCATCCATTGTCGATCGTCCTATCGATCCGTCAGCCCATCTGCGGGATGCGTGCGACGAGCCGCATGGAGGCCGTCAGTTCCTCCATCTGCAGCCACGGACGCAGATACGCCACGGCGTTGTAGGAACCAGGCGCGCCCGGCACTTCCTTCACCGTGATCGAGGCTTCCGCCAGCGGATACTTGGCCTTCATATCGGCACTCGCATCCGGATTGCCGTTGACGTAGTTCCGGATCCAGTTGTTCAGCCAGTTCTCGCAATCCTTGGCTTCAAGGAACGAGCCGATCTTGTCGCGGCCCATCACCTTCAGATAGTGCGAGAAACGCGACGTGGCCATGATGTAAGGCAGCCGCGCCGAAATGGCAGCATTGGCCGTGGCATCCGGGCTGTCGTATTTCTTGGGTTTCTGCGAGGTCTGCGCGCCGAAGAAGACGGCATAGTCGGAGCCCTTGTAGTGACAGAGCGGAAGGAAACCGAGCTTCGACAGTTCGGCTTCGCGCCGGTCAGTGATACCGATTTCCGTCGGGCACTGCTGATCGACGTCACCATCGTCACTGGTAAAGGTGAAGCTTGGCAGATTTTCAACCTTGCCGCCGCCTTCCGCGCCGCGCACCGCGACGCACCAGCCGTTTTTCGAAAACGCAGACGTCAGGCGCTCGCCGAGAGCATAGGAGGCGTTCATCCAGGTGAACTTGTCCGAAGACATCGCGGTTGCCTTGCCGCTCGCATCGATGGCCGCTTCCTCGAACCCGAACTCCTCGATCTCCCTGCCCTTCGATCCATAAGGTACTCGTGCAAGCACGCGCGGCATCGTCAGTGTGACGAACCGGCTGTCCTCGCTGTCACGGAAGCCGCGCCACTTGATGTATTCGGAGCTTTCGAAGATTTTCTCCAGATCCCGCGGCTTGGACAATTCATTGAAGCTCTCCAGCCCGAACATCTTCGGATTGGCGGCTGAAATGAAAGGTGCGAAGGAGGCGGCGGCGACATTGGACATGCCCTGAAGCACCTCCAGGTCCTCCGTTCCGCTACCGAACTCGTAATCGCCGATCAGCGCGCCGTAAGGCTCACCGCCGGGCGTGCCGAATTCCGTTTCGTAGATCTTCTTGAAGACCTGGCTCTGATCGAATTCGACCGCCTTGGTCAGGTCCTTGTGAAGGTCCTTCTTTTTAAGATTCAGCACGCGGATCTTCAGCGTGGCGCTCGTTTCGGAGTTCTTCACCAGGTAGTTGAGGCCGCGCCACGAGCCTTCGAGCTTCTGGAAGTCCTCGTGATGCATGATTTCGGAAAGCTGCTTCGACATCTTTTCGTCGATTGCCGCGATTGCCTTGTTGAAGGTCTGCGTCAGGTTCTTGCTGAACGTCACGGTGCCGGAAAGCGCTTCGGTCGTCAGGGTCCTCAGCAGGTCCTGCATTTCGTCTGGTTCGGCAGTCTTGGTGACGCCGATGGCCTGATCAAGCAGGCTCAGCGTGGCGGTCTGTTCCGATGCGGCCGCGGCCGTTTTGGTTTCTGCTTCAGCGGCCATCGATCACGCTCCCTTTTTTTCTGCTGAATCGAGTTCACCCGCGAGGGCGGCCAGCTTGTCGGTGTTTTGCAACACCTCCTCAAGCAGGCTTTCCAGTTCCTCGGACCGATCCACCTTGGACATGAGGTCGCGAAGCTTGTTGCGCACGGCCAGCAGCTTGCGCAGCGGCTCCACCTGGTTGACGACGGCTGCCGGCTCGAAATCGTCCATCGATTTGAACTTGAGCGAAACGGCCATCTGTGAATCGTCGCCGGCCAGCGTGTTGTCGACCTTGAATTCGGCGCCCGGCGTCATCCGCTGCATCACATCGTCGAAATTGTCGCGGTCGACCTGGGTGAATTTGCGGTCACGCAGCGGCTTCACGGGCTCGTAGGGCTTTCCCGAGAAGTCGCCGATGACGCCGACGACGAACGGCAGTTCCTTGCGGACCTCCGCGCCCTCGGTTTCGACGTCATAAGTGATATGCACGCGCGGCTTGCGCACGCGGCTCAGTTTCTGTTGGACGCTCTCTGCCATAACGATCCCTCCACGGTTGGGTAGGTTGGTTGTTAAATAGGTAGACTGAATTCCATGTTCGTCAGGCAGCCGCCTCGACGTTTCTTATTCCTGCCGCCATCAGAATACGCTGGATATGAGCCGGATCCTCGGCCAATTCGGACAACAGCTCGGGCAGCGTCATACGAGCCCGCCTCACCGCTTCCTCCAGTGTATAGGAGATTGGCGAATGGGGTTCGGTCTTCCGAAAATAAGTGGCGATCTTGACCAACTCGGCCAAAGCTTCCTCGCGGCCCGAATAGCCTTCGGTGCGCCGCGCCGGGGCCACGGAAACGATACCATCCGTTGTGACCGTTTCCGTCAAACCGGCTTCTTCTTCCGATGAAGCGGCGTAGACGGCGGCGAGCTTGCCGGCGGCGAAATGGCGTATCGAACTGTTGATCTGCTCAAGGAGTTCACGCAGCCCCGAAATCGGCGGAGAATCCGATCCGGCAACGGCGTCGAATGCATCCGACATCGTCTTGAGCGCGCGTAGGGACTCGCCGACCACCTCCACTTTCTGGTGAAATTCGTCGGGCGGAGTCTCGGCAACACTCTGGACGAACTGCTCCATCGTCACCGAACCGGCCTCGATCCGCGCGTTCTTGCGGTTTGGATCGGTAATTTTCTCAAGCTCCGTCGCCTGTTCGTAGCTCCAGAGTGAAAAACTGGCCATCGAACCGTGCGTTAACGGTGTCAGGCGAACCGGCTGGATCAGTGTGCCGACCGCGCCCGAGCCGCTCAGGCCGGCGACCGAAGAGACCTTGCCTTCAACCCCGTCCTCGTCAAGTTCGGGAAAGCACGAATCCCAGAAGTTCGAGGCGATCCCGCTCAATACGTTCAGTCCATCACGCAATCCCTCGAAGCCATGTCGGCGCACAAGCGCCTCCACGAGCCACGAGGCGACCTCAAGATCCTTTGCATGGCCGGCGAGTATCTCCATCGCCGTTTCCAGGACAACGTCCCATTCCTCGGGGGGGGGCGAACCGATCTCGACGGATGCGCGTTCAGCTGAACGCGCCGCGTTGCGTGCGTCCTTGGTGCGATAGTACAGCGACGACGACGATGTGTCCGCGCGCGGATCGGTTCCCGCAGGCGCGTCTTCGGAAATCGGCTTGAGCAGCCCGCCAACATCGACAATTTGCGCCGTCATGCGCAATGATCCTTTCCGGCCAAGTATTTGGTAACTGGAGAGCCAGCGCAGACGGTTGGAACCCGATCAACAGTCGACGCCATATCCAATAGACCACAAAGATTATCGAGACTCCAGACGCGCTCGTACTTCTTCACGTCCAAAAATTCTTCAACCGTGCAACGCTCTTGACTCATGGCTGCGCCTTGATCGGACGGTCACCTTCGAGGTGTCCGTTTCCGCCGTTTGCGATATCCACCCCACGGGCGATCGCGATCTTGAATCGCTCATTCAAACGCATCGGATCGCCCGCCGTGATCGACAGCAACACCGACGCACCGACGCCGATCGGTCCCAGTTTCGGATCAGGCAGGGCGTCGGGCATGTTCTCCGGAGCCATGCTGCCACCCGACCAGAACACAGCCAGTGCGGCGTAGGCCGCGGCGCCGTCGAAATTCGCCGATTCGGCGGCCGCCATACAGGCGCGCCGGTGGCTGTCGGTTGGTTCGTAAACCCACGAGGCGGTGCGTCCGAGACACAGCGCATCAGGTCCAACAGGCTCGTTGAGGTTGCCGTGAACGACCACGCAAGCCCACCACACGCCTTCGCGGATCGGCAGCGCGAAAGCAAGGAACCGAACCGCATCGCCGATCTGCCCGGCATCAACAAGCAGCGCCAGATAGCCTTGCGGCGAAAGGCCCGGCACCAGGAAAGCGCTGGCCTCGGCGGACAAATCCACACGCTCGCAGATTTCGGCGGCGGTGCCGCCGGAAACCTTGCGAAACGGTTCGGTCTGGATTTTCACGTCGCCGGGCCCTTAGTTGATCTTGACCATGCCGCCGGCGATCTTGGCAATGCCGTCGGCTGAGACATCCACCATCGGGGCCTTGATTTCAGCCTTTGCGGTGCCCTTGATCGACACCTGAATCCCGTTCACGGTGACGCCCTGCGGCGTCACCTCGACGGTGTTCTCACCGCATTTGAGCGTGATGCCCTGCGTCGCCTCGAAGGTGATCTTTCCCGCATCGGCCTTGGTGACATGATTGCCGGCCGACAGCGTCAGCGCGTCGTTGCCTTGGGTGAGCTTGGTCGTCCGGTCGCCGACGTCGAGCGTCAGGGTATCGCCGCCCTGGCCGAGCGTCGTGGTCCGATTGCCCTGCTTGATGTCGAGCGTCTCGTTGCCTTTGGTGATCGTTTCGGTGCGGTTGCCCGACTTGATGGTCAGGTCCTCATTGCCCTCGGTGATCGTCGTCGTGCGATTGTTCTTGATCGTCCGGGTTTGGTCGTGTCCTACGTCGAGCGTGTCGTCGTTTTCGACCTCGCGAACAAAATCCTTCTCTGCATGGAACAGGACCTTTTCCTCACCCTTCTTGTCTTCGAACGACAATTCATTGGCGTTGGCGGCCGCGCCCGAGAGCGTGCTGCGCGACAGGAAACCGCTTTTGGTCATGTTGTCCGGCAGCCCCCATGGTGGCGCGTTCGTGCCGTTGTAGACCGTACCCGTCACCAACGGCCGGTCGGGATCGCCGTCGAGAAATTGAACCACGACCTCCATTCCGATCCGTGGCAGGAAGACCATGCCCCAGCCCTGGCCGGCCAGGCCTTGCGCAACATGGACGAAGCATGAGCTCTTCTCGTTCTTGGTGCCGACCCTGTCCCATGGGAACTGGACGCGTATGCGTCCGTATTTGTCGGTGTGGATGTCTTGGCCCGACGGCCCCACCACCCGTGCGGTCTGCGGACCGCGCACGATCGGTTTCGGCGCCGGCAGCGGCAACCGAGCCGGACGCGTCGCGGGAATGCAGGTGAAGCTGTTGCGATAGTAGGGCTTGCCTTCCATGCCCGGCCGGATGGTGAAATGCGCCCGGTCCATGGCTTCATGCCGCACCTCGGTCAGGACGAACTTCGTGTTCAAGCTTCCAATCGTGTGGTCGGAAAGCTTGAAGCGATGACCAGGCGTGAAGCTTGCGCAGGTGCCGGCCCCCTTGATCTCCTCGAACCCGGCCTCCTGCGCCTCGATCGCAACACCAGCCAGACGCGTCAGCGTCGAGTCGATCACACTGCCGGCCGGAAACCGGTAATGCTCCCAGGTTTTTGATGCCGAAGGCTGCAGGTTGGTTGTCTTGCTGCCCTCGCGCGGGCTGTCGGGCGCCTCGAAATCATAGTCCGCCACGATCCATTTCGCATCGGTCAAGCTGGCGCCGAACTCCATCTGATAGACGGCATCCGTGGCGTCCTCAGCGCTCTGACGAAAAACCACCTCGCTCTGCGCGCCATCAGTATAGCCAGTCGGGTTGTCGGCGATAATGAGCTTGTGGCTGCCGCTAGCATGAGTGAAATAGAAGTAGATGCCTTCCTCCGCGAACAACCGCTGGACAAAAGCTAGGTTCGTCTCGCCGAACTGGACGCAATAGGCCCGCGTCTCGTAAGTCGCTTGCAGCTTCTTCTCAAAGCTGATGCCGGCCGCGGTAAGGATTTCCTCGGCGATTTCAACAGCGGTCTTTTCTTGGAAAACCTTGTAGTCGGAAGTCCGGTCAAGCAGCCAAAGGGCCGGTGCCACCTGCAACGTAAACAGCCGATAGTTGCCGCGGGTGATGGCGCCGCCGGAAAAAGACACGACGATGCCGTTCACGATCCGGCGATTTCCGCCAGGCCGCGCCATCGACAGTGTGACGCTCTTGCCCAGAAGCTCTTGTGGCCCGATGATCTGAAGGCTGGATAGGGCCGATATTGTATATGCGAAAAGCCTCGAAATTCCCTCGACGCCCTTCGCCTCAGTCGCAACCAACACGTCCGCCCCAAGCGGAGTGTCCAAAGTGAGCCAGCGTTCCGCCTGAACAAGTGTTTCGGACATGTAGCTTTCAACCTTAGCCGGCGCCTGACCCGGAGATCAGGCGCCGCAAGCGGGACTCGACGTCAGCCGCTCTTGGTGGTCGACAGGTCGTAGCTGACCGTCACTGGCGTGCCGGCTTTGTTTTTGTCATCGAACGGGATGTGCTTGTACTCGATCTTGGTGAAATTGATCGAAATCGACTCCGATGGGCGGTCGCCGCCGCTCGACACGCTGTAGCCTGAAATCAGCGAATTGGTGAGCGTGTACTCAACATAGGTGTTGCCTGGGCTGCCCGTGTTGACCAGGTGGATTTCCACCTTCTTGCCTGTCGCGCCAGTGGCGGACTCGGTGAACAGCTTGCTTGACGAACCGTCCAGCATTTTCGTTATCACGACTTCGCTGACGCTCGGCTCGCTTGCCTCGCGATTGGCGGTCGATCCGGAAGGTGTGGAAATGCCGCGTCCAACACCGAACTGGAAGCTGCTTACGTCGATCCACTTCTTGTGGTTTTCCTGCGTCGCCTCGCCGTCGATACCTTCATACTTCAAATAAATTGCCATGGTTAGCTCCCGTTATGATCCCAAAAGCACGTTCACGGTGAGGTATTAACCCACCGGAATTCAAGAAAACCCTTACAAGGCCGCGGCCAGGGCCTCCACATCCGCAACCTTCGCATGCGGCGACGCCTTGTCCCGAGTGTCGCGACTCTCTCCCTTCGGCGTGAACCCGAAACGGCCGTCAGCGTCGATCGATACGTCGATACTGCCGATTTGACCGCCTTCCGCCATCACTGAAAGCACATGTGCCGACAATTGGGGCAGCAGACCACGAGACAAGATGTATTCGATGTTGCGCGCACCGCTTTCGACCTCGGTGCAGCGGCTGGCGATCTCGGCAACCAGCTTCTCGTCCCAGCTCAGTTCGGCTCGGTAATTTTCGAGGAAACGTTTGCGGATCCGGTTGAGTTGGAGGGCAACGATCTTGCGGATGATGTCATCGGCCAGCGGGAAATACGGAACGACCGAACAGCGACCAAGGAATGCCGGCTTGAAGGTCTTGAGAAGCTCGGGGCGCAGCGCTTCGGCCAGCGCCTCTGAATCCGGACGCGTATTCGGGTCGGCACAGAGCCGGTGGATCAGGTCCGTTCCAGCGTTCGACGTCATGATGATGACCGTGTTCTTGAAGTCGATGTCGCGGCCTTCGCCATCGCGCAGCATGCCCTTGTCGAACACTTGGTAGAACACGTCCTGGACACCCGGATGGGCTTTTTCCATTTCGTCGAACAGCAGCACCGAATAGGGCCTGCGACGTACCGCTTCGGTGAGCACGCCGCCTTCGCCGTAGCCGACATAACCGGGAGGCGAGCCGACAAGCATCGAGACCTTATGCTCTTCCTTGAACTCCGACATATTGATGACGGTGAGGTTCTGTTCGCCGCCATACAATAGGTCGGCGACGGCCAGTGCCGTCTCGGTCTTGCCGACGCCCGAGGTGCCGACCATCAGGAAGACGCCGATCGGCTTGCGGGGGTCGATGAGCTTGGCACGCGACGTCCGAATTGTTTCCGCGATCGCCTCAAGCGCATGCGGCTGGCCGATGACACGCTCCTCGAGCCTGTCCTTGAGCGCCATCACCGTCTTGATCTCGTTGGACACCATGCGCCCGACAGGGATGCCCGTCCAGTTGCCGACCACCTCGGCAATCGCCTGACTGTCGACCGTCACGTGCATCAACGGCTTTTCGCCCTGCAGTGCGGTCAATGTCGCATTGTATTTGACCAGATCGGCGCGCAACTTGGCCGGATCCTCCGCGCCTTCCACCGGCTCGGCGCCCTCATCCAGATCGCCCAGCATGCCGTGCAGGGCGCGGATCTTGGCAACGAGATCGCGCTCCTTTTCCCATTGCGCTTCAAGATCGGCAAGCTCCGAGGCGGTCTTCTCGCGATCCGCCTTGAGTTCCTCGACGCGCTGCGAATGGTCGGCGCCGATGCGGCCCTCACGCGCAAGCACAGCCAGATCGACATCCAGCATTTCAATGCGGCGACGACGGTCTTCCACCGGCGCGGGCGTGGCATGGCTGGCTATGGCGACGCGGCCGCAGGCGGTATCGAGCAGGCTGACAGCCTTGTCGGGCAGTTGCCTGCTCGGAATGTAGCGGCGTGACAGGCGCACGGCATCTTCGACCGCCTCGGCCAACACGCGCACGCCATGATGATGCTCCAGAGTGGGAACAAGACCACGCATCATGCCGATCGCGGCTTCGTCGCCGGGCTCCTCGACCTTGACCACCTGGAAGCGTCGAGTGAGCGCCGGGTCACGTTCGAAATACTTCTTGTATTCGGCCCAGGTCGTCGCCGCGATGGTGCGCATCTCGCCACGCGCCAATGCCGGCTTGAGCAGGTTGGCCGCATCATTCTGTCCGGCCGCGCCGCCGGCACCGATGAGCGTGTGTGCCTCGTCGATGAACACGATGATCGGCTTGGGCGACGACTTCACGCCTTCGATGACATTCTTGAGGCGGTTCTCGAACTCGCCCTTCATGCCGGCACCGGCCTGCAGCAAGCCCAGATCCAGCGACAGGAGTTCGACATCCTTGAGTGACGGAGGGACGTCTCCGGCGGCAATCTTCAACGCGAAACCTTCAACCACGGCGGTCTTGCCGACGCCGGCTTCGCCGGTGAGGATCGGATTGTTTTGACGCCGGCGTGTCAGGATATCGATGATCTGGCGCGTTTCGGCGTCGCGGCCGAGAACCGGGTCGATCTTGCCCTCGCGGGCGCGCGCCGTCAGATTGATCGTGTACTGTTCCAGTGCCGAACCGCCCGCCGTCGAAGCCGCGGGCGCACCACCGGCGGTCGCATTCGCGGCGCCGGAGGCGAGGCTCGCGCCCCCAGCCTCGCTGCTGTCCGCCACGATCTTGACCAGCGACAGGCGCAAGGTCTCGGCGTTGATCCTGGCCAGAAGCGGCGAAGCGTCGCGTGCCAGCGCCGCCAGGCTGTCATCGCCCAGCAGCGCGGCCATCAGGTGTCCGCTGCGGATGGCAGCTGCATTGTATTGAAGCGAAGCAAAGACCCAGGCTTCGCGAACCAGCTTGACGATATTGGGAGCCAAGGCCGGCGAACGGCTGTTGCCTGTCTTAAGCCGGTCCAGCGTCTTTGTCAGGTCCGCAGCCAACCGGCCGGCGTCTATCTCGAAATGCCGCAGGATCGAGGCGACGTCGTTGTCGCTCGATTCGACCAGCTTGAACAGCCAGTGCTCGATCTCGACGTTATAATGCGTGCGCGAAAGCGTAAGTCCAACCGCACCCTCCAACGTCGAGCGACAATGCGGGTTCAGCCGCCCAACCAAGGATTGCAAATCTACGTTGAGCACGACGCCTCCCCCAAAACCAGCGATACGCCGATTCCGCGAAGCGGAAGCGACAGACGTCGACCGGCAACCCCCGTTCCGAATCTGACAATACGTGATGGCGTCGCAGCCTAGTGTTTACCTCGCGTCAGGTCTACGGCAATTTTGCAACAATCATGCGATAGCGGCGTCGACATTCGGAAACACCGGAAATAACCTTAAGAAACCACTCATTTCGAAGACTAGACGTATCCGACTGTTCAGGCCCGCGAGCGCCATGCGACCACCGGCGGCCTTTACCTTTTTCGCCGCGGAAATGAACGCGGACAGCCCCGTGCTGCTGATGTATTCGAGGTCGGCAAGGTCGATGACAAGTCGCGTGTCGCCACGATCGATGACCGAACTGAGATGCCGATCGAATATCGGCGACGAAGTGGTGTCTATCCTGCCGCTGGGCGCGATTATGAGGTTGCCGTCGCGGCGACTCTCGGCGATGTTCATGATAATGGAGGCCTCGACAATTCTGAATGGTCCGCAGCGGGTGGCGTACCGGGGTGGGCCCACTTCCGCAACAGCCGCTATCATGTCAGAAAGCACCGCGTGCCGCTAGAATATTATCCTCGGTTTCTCTGGCAATGAGACGGTCGTGAGCGCGTCTTCTCTGCAAACGAACATGGTCGAGATCATTCGCGACGCGCTGTTGCCGCAGCGTTTTCCCATCCGTCGGGATGTCGAACTGAGCGCCAGCATAAGGCTTCGCGACGGGGTTGTCTCGTTTTATGACTATTTGTGGCTTGGCCGCCAGGTGCTGGCGGTCGCGACGGTGCAAATAAAGGGCAACGGGATCGAAGCCGTTCTCGAGGCGGCATCGTTTCGGCAACTTCTGCGAGCGGCCCTGGCCGTTTTCGATGATCCCGACATGGTGTTGTCGGCATGCCGCGAAACCTCACATCAGGTCAATTTCGAAGTCGCCATCCTGAGGCTCGATACCAGCAGCGGTGCTTTGGCGTCGGCGACCGCCGGCAGCGGCCGTGTCGAGGTGATTTCGTGCGCTGGCGAAGATCGACGGCTGTCGGCCGGCGACATCGTGTGGATCGCCGTCGGCGATGTGCCGCCGCCGCGGTCGGCAGACATTCCGATTGAAGGTCTCGGCCAGGTGGTGGACGACGAAATCGCGCGCGCTGGCGGTGGTTGCGCCGCAGCGTTGCTTTTCCGGTCGCAGGGTCATCCCGCCAGAACGGCGACCTATGTCGTGCCCAACGATCTGCAGGCGATACCACGACTGCTCGGACAGGTCGCGGCGTTCTTCTCCCAGCACGCCATGGCGGCAGAAGACGTCGAAGGCATCGATGTGGTCATCGACGAAATTCTCACCAATACGATCGGCTACGCGTTTAGCGACGGCAAGGCCCATGAGGTCTACGTCAATTTGACGGCTGAGGCGGGCGAACTCGTCATCGAGGTCCGCGATGACGGCGTTCCGTTCGATCCCCTCGGCGTGCCGCCGCCCGATCTGTCCGACGACATTGACCTGCGCCAGATTGGCGGGCTTGGCGTCCATTTCATCCGCACAGTCATGGACGAGGTCGACTATCGGCGAGCAACCGGCTGGAACGTGTTGACGCTTCACAAGCATCTGACGCAGGGGATGGGGTCAGAGGAGTCCGAATCATGAATGCCGCGCGTTTGGGCGACCAGATCCTGCAGGATGCGCCTCACTGCCATGCTCCGATCCATCCGGCCGCGCTCGTGCCGACGCCGGCGCCGCATCCGGCAATGCCGCTCGCCATCATCAAGGGGCAGGTCAATGTCCTGATCGGCAATATGCCGGCCGCGCGCGCCACCGACCTGTCGCAGCCCTGCCTGCTGGCCGGCTGCGTTCCGGGCGGGCCCGGCATGATCGCAAAGGGATCCGCGACGGTCTTCATCGGAGGTCTTCCCGCGGCGCGGGTCGGCGACATGACCGCCCACACCGCCTGTGTCGCCCCGATACCCAGCCCTGTGGGAAAAATCCTGCCGCCCGGTTGCCCGACCGTCATGATCGGCGGCTGAGGTGCGACGCGGCCATTTCGAGATGCTGCAGCCGGTCTGCCCGGGCTGCCATGCACGGGGCGTTTCGTCCGCACTTGGCTTGAGCGTCATTGAAGACGAGCGCCAAGGCGACATCCTGGCCGGCATCCTCGGCTGTGCCGATTGCGGGGCGGAATACCCCATCATCGACGGTCTGCCGATCATCGTGCCCGACGTGCGACGCTATGTGCAGGACAATCTCTTCTACATCATGGCACGAACCGACCTGACGCCGGCTGTCGAAAGCCTGCTGGGCGACGCATCCGGTCCCGGCAGCGGGATGGATTCCATACGACAGCATGTCTCGTCCTATGTCTGGGACCATTGGGCCGATCACGATCCGCAGGAGCGTGGGCCGGCGGCGGGCGGTGCCTTGCCAGGAGGCGTGGCGCGTGCCGTCATCTCTGGCCTTGAGATGATGGCCCACGATATCCCGCCCGGGCCTGTGCTGGACATAGGCTGCGGCGCCGGGCGTTCCACCGTCGAAATCGCACAGAGAACCGGACGTCATGTCCTCGGGATCGATGTCTCGACGCCGCTTGCCCGTGTCTCGCGGCGGGCCGCGGTGGATGGCAAGGTCGACTATGCGCGGCGGCGAATTGGGCTTGTCTATGATCGACGCCGCTTCGACCTCGACATTCGCCGCGATCTCGTTGACGTCTGGATCTGCGACGCACTCGCCTTGCCATTCGTTTCCGCGACGTTCGCGCTCGCCGTGGGCCTGAACGTACTCGACTGCCTGGCCGATCCCGGATTGGGGCTTGCGCAGATGGGACGCGTCTTGGTGCCAGATGGCCAGGCGCTGCTGTCGGTGCCCTTCGATTGGACAGGTCATGTCACGCCCGTCGAGCGATGGATTGGAGGACATTCGCAGCGTGGCCCCCATGCCGGAAGCGCCGAGGCGATTCTCGAGCTGATGCTGGGCGAGGGTCCGCTTTCAAGCGGTTCGTTGCGCCGCGAGAAGCCGGCGCGCGAGGTGCCGTGGCATGTGCGGATTCACGAGCGCTCTTGCATGCACTACCTGGCTCATCTCATTGTGGCGCAACGCGCGGCAGGCAAGATGGCGGATACGCGCGCCTTGGACGTCGGCTGAAATATCGAGGGGCCAATGAAACTTACGCTCGTTCTCAAGGGTCCAGATCGCCTGATGGGCGCCCAGATCGAAAAATCGATGGAGAATGGCAGCCTCGTCATCGGTCGTTCGCCCACCGCCGACTGGACGCTGCCCGACCCGGACAGAGTGATTTCCAAGGCACATTGTCGGATCGACAAGGATTCCGGTGGCTTCGTTCTAACCGATACGTCGACAAACGGCGTCGAAATCAACAATGATGCGGTCGGATTCGGCCTTCCGAGGCTGCTGGCGAACGGTGACGTGCTGAAGCTTGGCGATGCAGTGGTCATCGTGCGCATAGAAAACTCTACCCAGGCGCCACCGCTGGCGAGCAGTACACCACGCCAGCTCCCCGCCGTGGATCGCACGAGAATCGCCGACGGTCCCTTTGGACTTCCAGACAAAGCCGCAGCGCAGCGGCCGGATTTCTCGGTGCCGCAGGACCGGGATATCGCTGGCAGGCCCGTGGGACAAATACTTGATGACTGGTGGGCGCCAACTTCCCCGGTTTCCGATCCGATTTCCGTGGATATCTCGGCAAAGCAAGCTCCAGACACGATTCACAATACTATAACAGCACAAGAATCGTTACCGTCACGCAGTGGCAGTATGACAAAACTTGCGGCATCTCTGACCCGTCTCGACCTCGCAGCGTTGGTGCAAGCCGTGGACACGGCGGCCGAGGTCTTACCGGAAGGCGAGAGGTCCAGGTTTTACGAGCGGTTGCGTGACCTCCTGGACGGGAACCGATCCCAGGGCAAATAGGTCGCCAGGTTTTGGTTGAGCTGGCTGAAGCCGGCGGGCAGTGGGGTGATTTCATGCCCGGCATTTTCCGGACATGGTTGGTGTTGTTCGCGATCCTAGGCCTTTCGGGCTGCGGACTGCTTGGAAAGGACAAGCCACCGCCCAAGGAAATCGAAATCAAACCGGCGCCGGCGGAGGCGGGGATCGATTTCATCGCGATGGCCTCGCCGCTGATAAACCCGCTCCCCCAGGGAGAGCCGTCGCCCGTGGTGCTCCGGCTCTATCAGCTCAATGGTGATTCCGCCTTCGCGAATGCCAGCTTTCGGCAATTGTGGGAGGAGGACGAGAAGACACTTGGGCCGACCATGCTCGGCAAGGCCGAAATTCTGCTCAATCCTGGCGGCGTGGAACGGATAAAGGCCAAGCTTGTCGAGGGCACGGTGCTGATCGCGGTCGTCGTTGGGTTCCGAAATTTCGAAGGCGCGAAATGGCGTGCGATGGTTCCGCTTCATGGCGAGAAGAGCTTCAAGTTGAAAGCGGAACTCAAGACGCTTTCCGTCGATCTTGGGCCTCAGGATTGAACGGGCATGCCCTTTGCGAGGACGTGAGCCGCAATTCTGTGTTGCAATGTGGTGGTGAGGAAATGTTGCATGCCATTCGATGACAAGGTGATCTGGTCCGAGGGGATGTTCATCCGCGCCCAGCATTTTCAGCAGGACGGACGCTACTTTCAGCGAATGCTTAACGGCCGTGTGCGGGGGCTTCGGGCCTATGGCTGGGGCCTCACCGAACTCAGGCTCAATCGCGAATTGTTGTCGATCGGCCGTTTCGCGGTCGAGGGGGCCACCGGCGTCTTCGAGGACGGCACGCCGTTTTCGGCGCCCGAGGGCGCGGACGATCTCCCGTCCTTGCAACTGAGCGAAAACCTGCGCAATGCCATCATCTACTTGACGCTGCCCATCACCCAACCCGGCAGCCAGGAGACGGCCGACGCCGACGTCGATACGCAGACCCGGTTCACCACCAGGAATATCGATGTCACCGACGCCAACAGCAGCGACACCGCGCCTGTGTCGATCACGGTGGGCAAGTTACGGCTTCGCTACGCGCTCGAGAGCAGCGAGCGCAGCGGGTTGCTCAGCATTGGTCTGGCCCGCATCGTCGAAGTGCGCGCCGACAACACCGTCGTGCTGGACGACGGCTACATTCCGCCGGCGCTCGACGCCAGAACCTCGCCCGTGCTGACAGGACTGCTTACCGAGATCGTCGGTCTCCTGAACCATCGCGGCGAGGCGATCGCGTCAAGGCTGGCATCCGGCAGCGCTGGAACCGCGGCCGAGATGACCGACACGCTCATGCTCCAGACCATCAACCGCTGGCAGCCTGTGTTCGCGCATCTGGCGTCCGCCTTTTGCGTGCATCCCGAGACGATCTTTCAAAATGCGGTCGGCCTCGCCGGAGAGCTCGCCACCTTCACCACGCCCAGTCACCGTCCACGCAACTTTCCGGTCTACGATCATGAGCAGTTGCAGCTGACATTCGCTCCGGTGATAGCGGCGTTGCGGCAATCCTTGAGCGCCGTGCTCGACCGCGGCGCCATCGCGATCCCGCTCACTGAACATCGCTATGGCATCAGGGTCGCCACCGTCTCCGATCGTTCGATCTATTCGAAGTACACGTTCGTGCTGGCGGCCAAATCCGACATGCCGGCGGACGCACTGCTTCGCCGGCTGATCGGCCAGATCAAGGTAGGCCCGGTCGAGCAGATCAGGGAGCTGGTTAACGCCGCCCTGCCCGGCATCATCCCCCGTGCTTTGCCGGTGGCGCCACGGCAAATACCCTACCACACCGGAAAGGCTTATTTCGAACTCGACCGGACCAGCGCGACGTGGAAGCAGATCGCCAATTCAGCCGGGCTTGCGATTCACATGGCCGGCGATTTCCCCGGACTGGAACTCGAACTGTGGGCGGTTAAGGACTAGAGAAATCAAGACTGCCCAGGTGATCTGGAGCAGGCTCAACAAGGAATGCGACGCTGAGCGATCCCTTTTCTTTTTTCTCGAAGGCTGACGACACGATCAGGCGGTCCTTGGCCAATGCCGAGACGCGGCCGGTACGTCTCGACGCCGGCTTGACAGGTTCCGGTTTCGACAGGGAAAACGCGGGCGTGCAGCAGGAGTTTGGGGTCGATGAGGATTTCTTCGGCGCCGGTCCACCCGTCGGCCGCAACCAGTTCGATGCAGCTTTCGCGCAACGCGAGCGCAAGCCAGGCAGCGGTGACATGCGGCAGCGCGGCGATTCCAGCATCGACAAGGCTTTCGACCTTGCCGCCATCAATCGCCTGGCCAGCGCCGCCGCGCCGCTTTTGTGGCTGGCCGGAAGGCTCAACGAAAGCGCGCCACCCGACAACATCACCGAATTCCGCGACCGGACCATCGACGAGATCAAGCGGTTCGAAACCGCTGCCATGGCCAAGGACGTCCCGAGCCGGATCGTGCGGATCGCGCGCTACGCGCTGTGTGCGGTGATCGACGACATCATCCTCAACACGCAATGGGGCGGTCAATCGGGTTGGGCGAGTAGCAGCCTTGTGGGCACACTCTACAATGAGACATGGGGCGGCGAACGTTTCTACGACCTTCTTTCCCAGCTGCAGCTCAACCCGGAAGACAATATCGACGCGCTCGAATTGATGGCGATCTGCCTGTCGATCGGCTTTGTCGGCAAGTATCGCGTCGTTGACGCAGGCCAAGGTCAGCTGACACGGCTTCGCCATGATCTCTATCGGACGATCCGGCGGGTGCGCGGGCCATACGATCGAGGCCTGTCCGCGACCTGGCAGGGCGTTACCGCCCCCCACCGCCCGCCCCGTATCATGGCCGCCCCCTGGCTCGCGGCGGCGATTTTGCTGGGCCTTCTTGCGATCTTGTGGATTTTTTCGAGTGTGAGCCTGCGCAGCAGCGTCGAGACCGCGGCCGCGCAGATCAGGAGCCTCATGCCGGCGACGCCGATCGTCGTGGACGGCGCCGCCGTGCCGGCGATACCGGAGCCGGTGCCGCCCGTGCGGCAAACACAGATGCAGCGGCTTTCAAAATTCCTGGCCGATGACATTGCCGCCGGCACGGTGGAAGTCGCCCCATCCGGCGGCGACCTTCTCATCAGGATGCTGCGGGCGTCCTTCCCGTCGGGCGGAAAGGACCTGGCGCAGACCGAGGACGCGCTCGTTGGCCGCATTGGCACGGCCTTGAACGCCGAGAGCGGGCCGATCCTGGTCATCGGACACACGGACAATATTCCCGTCGGCGCCGGCAGCGCTCTCGGCGACAACATGGCCATCTCGGTGGCGCGCGCCAGTTCCGCCGCGCAAATGCTGCGCAATCACGTCTCGGACCCTTCGCGGGTCAGCTTCGAAGGACGCGGCGAGACCGATCCGATCGCGTCCAATGCGACGGAAGAAGGACGCTCGCGCAACCGCCGCGTCGAGTTCAAGATAGCGGCGGAAAAGGCGCCATGAGACCCTGGTTCCGGATCGCATGGCTTGCCGGCCTTGGTCTTGCGGTCGCCGCAAGCTGGGCGATCTGGCGATATGCACCGGTAACGGTCCCTGAACAGCGTTTTGCCGCATTGCTCGCCCCCCTGGTTCTTCTGGGCCTGATACCAGCGGTCTTTACCCGGCGCCTGGTCAGGGGCGACGCCGACATCGATACGCCAGGTCTGCGCATGCAGCGCAAATCGGCGCTCACCTTTCTTGCCAACAGAGGCCTGGCTGGCCGCCGTGGTCGGTTGTCCGTGCCACTCTATCTCGTGGTCGGCGCTCCCGGCGCCGGAAAAACCAGCCTGTTGGAACGATCGGGGCTGGGCCTCGGTTCGCCGGTGACGATCGCGGGCGCGACATGGTGGGTCGGCGACGACGCGATCTTCGTGGAAACGTCGATCGGCGTGCCGGACCGGAGCCCGCGCCAGATTTGTGAGATCATCAAGAGCCTGCGGCCCGCCTTGCCGATAAACGGCACCGTCTTCGTTCTCAGCCCCGCTGACCTGACACTCGCCGACCAAGTCGAACACCGCGAATTCGCCGAGGGCGCGATGCTCGCGCTGCGCGAGATCGAAGCCGCGACGGCACAGGCCGCACCGATCTACCTGATGCTCTCCAAGATCGACCTCTTGCCTGGATTCCAGGAATTCTTCGATCGACAGGAACCGCAGGAGCGCTCGCAGCCCTGGGGATTTGCGCTGCCGATCGCAGCGTCGACCGCGCCTACGGCGATGGGCGACGCTATCGCGACCGGCTTCCAGTCGTTGCTGGCCGCCATGCGGGCCCGCCTCGTCGAATGGCTCTCGCGCGAAGCCGATCCAGTGCGATGCGCCCGCATCAATGGGTTCAGCGCGCAGATCGCGGGCCTTCAGCCGACCATCCAGCCCTTGCTGGAAACGCTGTTCACGAAGACCGGCAGGACCAGGCAGGATGGCGCCCTGCGCGGGATATTTCTGACCAGCGCCCGCCAGGAAGCGCTGTCGATCGACAGCCTGCTGCCCGAATTGTCGCGCCGCTTCGCCATGCCGCGCGTCGGCATGATCCCGCCCGATCTCGCCCTGGACGACGAGGACCAGGGGTATTTCATCGGCGGGACGTTCAAGAATACGATCTTCAAGGAAGCCGGACTTGTCGGCCTTGGACAAAGAGGCAAGGTCGGCGAAGCCACCCGCTGGGCGGCCGTCGCCGCGCTCGCCGCCCTTTGCGCCGGTACCAGTTATTACATCCTGCGGACCTACAACCGTGAAGTCGCGTTTTCGGCACGGGGAGCGGAAATCACCGTCGGTGCCACCCCGATCGCCAGCCCCACCACCGTCGCCGCCTTGCCTTCCATCCTGGCGACGATGCGCCGTCTCGACGAATTCGGATCAAGCCTGACGAAAGATCAGCCGGTTCACCCCATCGAAATCGGCCTGTCGGCGCGGCCGAAACTTGAGACCATCATCGACAGCACGCGCGATCACTTCCGCCGAAACGCGCTCATGCCAAGCCTCGTGGCGATGATGGAAACCGAACTGGTCGATCTCAATGCCAGCGTCGAGACGTTAAAGCAGCGGATCGCACTGACCGGCGCCTCGGGCGCCGCCAGCCCGGCAATGACCGCCTGGCTTCAGGCGCAGGCACGGACACTGCCCGAAGCAGAGCGCGACTTCTTCATACTGGAGAGCCAGGCTGCTGTCAGCGCCAACGGCGGCTTGCTGGTCGATTCCGCCTATCTCGAGGCGGCACGACGCATCATCGCCTACAAGGAAAGCTTGTCTTGACCCTCCGGACACGTCTGCAGCGCATCGGCAAGGCGATCCTTTCGCCGGGCGCACTGCTGACCATCGCCGCGCTGGTCCTGGCTATCTTCGTCTGGTTCCTGGGGCCGCTGTTCGCATTCGGCGACATCCAGCCGCTCGGTCCGGTTTCCGTGCGACTGGCGATCGTGCTCGTCATCGTGCTGGCCTGGGGTATCGCCGGCTATTTCATCCGTATCCGCCACAACAGCGCCGACAAGGCATTGCTGGCCGCGTTGCGCCGGCAGCAAGAAGAGCAACGACAAGCCGGCAAACAAGTCCGCACCACGACCGACGCCGAGCTCGCCGCCTTCCGCGGCATGGCCCGCGGCGCCACCAAGTTCACCAACAAGGGACGCGGCTTCAATCCCCTCGCCCGTGATCGCCACCAGACACCTTGGTATCTGGTTTTGGGTTCTCAAAACGCCGGCAAGACGTCTATCGTCCTCAATTCAAGCTTGGCGTTTTCGTATCAAGGCGACAACGCGGCCGGCTCGCCGGCGGTGTTCCATCTCGCCGACCAGGCGGTGTTCGTCGAGATCGCCGGAAAGTTCCTCGTCCCATACGAGCCGCCGGCCAACTCGCTTTGGCTCGGCATGCTCGACCATCTGTCGCGATTGCGGCCGCGCCAGCCAGCCAGCGGCATCATCGTCACGGTCAGCGCCGACGAGTTGATGACGATGACGCCGGAGGGCGCCATAGACCTGGCTGGGGTGGTGCGCAGACGGCTGGATGAAGTGGCCGCGCGCCTGCGCACGCGGCCACCTGTCTACGTCATCGTCAGCAAGCTCGATCTTCTGGTGGGCTTCGAGGAATTCTTCGACACGCTGAGCGCCGAAGAGCGCAATGCGGTGCTGGGGTTTCCGCTTCGCCAGCCTTCGGACGCGAAAGGCCAGGCCCCCGCCGACGACCGCTTTACGCAAGGGTTTTCGGATACCGTCGAACGCCTGTCGGGCCTTCTCCTGCTCCGGCTCCAGGAGGAACCCGACGAGCACCGGCGGCGGCGCGCTTTTGAATTTCCCAGCCAGTTCGCCGCGATGCAGGCGGTGCTCGAACCATTCATCACCCAGCTGACGTTCATCTATCGTTTCGAGCCAGCGCCCCTGCTGCGGGGCTTGTTTTTCGCCAGTGCGACACAGAACGGGCTTTCGGTGGACGTCCTGGCGCGCGACCTGTCCCCCAGCTTTGCCCAGCAAGCGGAAAAACTGGCGTTTCGCAACGACGCGGCCAGCGGGCGCGGGCGGCCCTATTTCCTGCGCGACCTGGTCCGTGACATTGTCATTCCGGAGGCCAATCTCGGCGGCCTGACGCGCTCCGCCGCCGCCATGTTGCAGATACGCGGCATCGCCGCCAACGTCCTTTTGACCCTCGCGGTGCTGGCCTTGCTGGTGTTTTGGTGGCTGGGCTTCAACGAAGGCCAAGCCTATACCAAGAGGCTCCAGGACGGCGTGACCGCTGCGCGCGCCAGCATCGCCACGGCGCTTCCCGCCGGAACGGCGCCCCTGGACTTCAAACCGGCTCTCACGGCGCTCGACGACCTGCGAGCCCTGGTGCAGGAACGGCCCGGCCGCGCCACCTTCGGATTGTACGGCACGGCGTCCGTGGAAGAGGCGGCACGCGAGGCTTATGACCGCGGTATCCACGCCATGATGCTTCCTTTCGTGTGGCGCTACCTTCGCGACGGGCTCGATGATCCGCAAACCGCCGCCGCATTGCGCTTCCACCAGCTTAAACTCTACTTGATGATGACCGGCGAACGGCCCGTGGACGCCCAGACCGCGGCGCTGTTTGGTCCCGATTTCGCCCAAAAATGGCTCCCCTACGACCGCACCGCCGATGTCGACCGGCGGGTATCCGAACATCTCGCCGAATTGTCCTTCACGGTGATCGCGGCACCCCTCATGGACATGCGGCTCGTGGACCGCGCGCGCGGACTGATCTCGAACTACACGCTTGCGCGGCTCGCCTACGATGCCTTGAGCGCGATGCCGCGTATCCAGCAATTGGCCACCTGGCGCCCGGTTGACCATATGGGACTGTCAGGCCCACAGGCGCTTGCCTTGATCGGCGGCGGCAGCTTCTGGGACGGGATTCCCGGACTTTTCACCAGGACCGGGTTCTTCGACAGCGCACTGCCCACCACAGGGGCCGTGTCGGATGACCTAGCCGCCGACCTGTGGGTGATGGGCGTCGCCGATACCGTGGCCGGCCACGAGCGCGAGACCCAGCGCATCCGCGAAGGCATGCTCGATCTCTACCGCGTCGACTACATGCGGCGATGGGACAGCTTTCTTTCGGAACTGACAATCGTCGACAGCGCCGATGCCGGCGAAACCGCGCGCGCCATGGCGATCATCACCGGCAGTCCCTCGCCGGTCAAGGAATTGACCGCCGCCGCCGCCGCCGAGGTCAATCTCGCGCCCGCCAACGACCCGGCGAGCGCGTTGACGAAAGCCGCGACGGCGCAGGTCAACCGCGTGGCGGGCAGCGTCATCGCACCGTCGCGGGTGGTCGACGTCGGCAAGGCGGTGACGGATCACTTCAAGCCCTTTGCCAAGGCAGTCAGCGCGCCGGAAGGACAGCAATCGCAGATCGACACGATGCTGGCCGGCTTGCAGCCGCTGTACAGCCAGATCAACCTCGTCGCCACCGGCGCCAACATTCTCGAGCTCGGCACCCAGCCGCAGACGATCCTCAACCAACTGACCGAGCAGGTGAACGCGCTGCCCGATTCACTGCAGCCTTTGTTCAGGCGGATTCTGAGCCAGGCCGGAGCCGTCACCAGCGGCAGCTCGCGCCAGCGGCTCGCCGAAATCTGGAAGACCACCGTCGAGCCGTCCTGCCAGGCAACGACAAAGGGACGATATCCGTTCGTGCAAGCCAGCGCCGAGGATACCTCGATTGCCGATTTCACCAGCCTTTTCGGCCCGAAGGGACTGATCTCCAGTTTCCGCAACGATTATTTGAAACCCTTCATCGACACCACGACAAAACCCTGGCGATGGCGCACCGGACAGCAGGTTGGGCTGAACATCGGCGACGACGTGCTGGCTGCCTTCGAACACGCACAAGACATCACCGCCACCTATTTCGGCGACGCCGACATGCCGTCGGTAAAATTCACCGTCGAACCGGTCCAGCTCGACGAGAAGGCGCGCGCCATGCAGTTCGATATCGGCGGACCAACACTGGTCTACATGCACGGTCCGCCGACACCCTCGGCGTTCCAGTGGCCGCCGGACCGGGCCGATGCCGATGCGATCCTTTCGATGACCCCGGAAGTGAACGGGGAGCGCAACATGCTGCGGCGGCAAGGACCCTGGGCCCTGTTTCGGCTGCTTAACGCCGGCCACGTGCTGCGCAACGACCCGACGGACATGGTTCCATACGGGTTCACCGTCGGCAGCCGAAAGGCTGTGCTGAACGTCATGGCGCCGGCCACGCGCAATCCGTTCGCGCGCGACATCCTGTCAGACTTCAAATGCCCGGTGCTTTGATGGCAACGTCTGTTGACAGGCATGGCACGCCTCATCATCTTCCACGACGGACAGCAGCGGAATCTTTTCCCCCGCGTCCCGACCGGATGGCCCTCGCCCACCAGAACTGACGTTCCAAGCCAATAACCGCCAAGGGAATTCGCTCCATTCATGTCGGACGACCTGCTGCTCCACTACAATCGGGAACTGCTCAACATTCGGCGGGCGGCGGCAGTCTTCGCGGCGGAGAACCCGCGCATTGCCGGCCGGCTTCGGCTCTCGGAAGACGCCGTCGAGGATCCGCATGTCGGTCGTCTCATCGAAGCGTTCGCCTATCTGACGGCGCGGGTACGGCAGAAGCTTGACGACGATTTTCCCGAACTGACCGGGGCGTTGCTGGGAATCCTCTATCCGCATTTCGACAAGCCGATCCCGTCCATGTCCATCCTGCAGATGGAACCACAGTCGGACATGCCCGGCTCGCACCTCGTGCCAGCCGGCACCTTGCTCGACACAGAGCCAATGGAAGGCGAGCGCTGTCGCTTTCGCACCGCTTTCGATGTTGCGTTGCACCCAGTCGCGGTGCGCACCGCGATCCTGTCTGGCCGGCCAATCACCGCGCCGGATACGCCGCGCGGCAACAGTGCCGCGGGATGTCTGCGCCTGACCCTCGAGATGACGTCCGCCGACGGCACCTTTGCCAGGAACGCGCCGGAGCGGCTGCGTTTTTTCCTGCGCGGTCAGCCGCAACTCGCCTATCCGCTCTACGAACTCCTGCTCAACGACACCATCGCGGTCGCCTTCGCCGAAGGCGCGAACGACCCGAACCCGATCGTTCTTGACGCCTCGGCGTTTTCGCCCGCCGGATTTGATGAGAATGAGGGGCTGCTGCCTTACGAGAATGGCTCACATCTCGGTTTCCGCATCCTAACCGAATATTTCGCGTTCCCGGAAAAATTCCTGTTCGTTGACCTCGCCTTGCCGGAACGGGCGCGGCTCGCCGGCAAGGGCGCAACGCTCGACGTCTTCGTCTATTTGAAGCGGCCCTCCCCGAATCTGGAACGAACGATGACGGCGGCGGCATTTGCCCTGGGCTGCACGCCGATCGTCAATCTCTTTCCCCAGACGGCCGAGCCGATCGCAATCGACCATACCACGAGCGAATATCGCATCGTGCCCGACAGCCGTCGTCCGCGCGCGCTTGAAGTCTATAGTGCGGTCGCGATCACGGCTTCGGATGCGGACGGCAAACGCCGCGAAATCCTGCCGTTTTACAGCGTCCAGCACAGCCTGGGACATCATGGCACAAAGCAAGACGCCGAGCAGCCGACATGGTGGCTGGCGAGCAGGCGACCGTCGGATTCGGACAATCCGGGCAGCGAAGTCTATCTTTCGATCGTCGATCCAGATTTCACGCCGTCGACGCCGCCCGATCACGTCCTCTCGATCGAAACGCTTTGCCTCAATCGAAATCGGCCGGAGCGCCTGCCGTTCGGCGGCGGCCAGCCGACGCTGCGGCTCGTCAATCCCGTGCCGCTGGTCAAGACGATGAAACTCCTGACGGCGCCAACGCCGACCCTGCGTCCCGACTACGGCCAGGGAGGGCGCTGGCGCCTGATTTCACATCTGTCGCTCAACCACTTGTCGCTGGTCTCGGACGGTGGCGTCGAAGCGTTGAAAGAGATGCTCATTCTCTATGATTTCCGAGGCTCCGCCGAAACACGAGCGCTGATTGACGGCGTGCTCGCCTTGGCGTCCAGACCGGGCACGGCGCGCGTCAAGAGCCGCGGTCAGACCGCGTTCTGCCGGGGTATCGATGTGAGCATCACCTTCGACGAAAGCAATTTTTCGGGCAATGGCATGTTCATGATGGCCAGCGTTCTCGAGCGCTTCCTTGGCCTTTACGCCAGCGTCAATTCGTTTTCACGCCTCACCGCCCTGGTCAAGGGTCGCAGCGGAGTTCTCAAGACATGGCCAGCGCGCGCCGGCGACCGAATTCTTCTTTGAAGTCGGATATTTTCGAACGCCCGCAGGCCTACGATTTCTTCCAGGCCGTACGGATCATCGAAGCCATGGCAGCCGACGAGGCCGCGGCCGCCGGCGCGAGCCGGCCCGACGCGGTTGGCCGAGGCATCGACCCGAAAAACGCGTCGATCAGCATTCATGCCGCCGTGCCGCTCGGCTTTGCGGCGGCGGAGGTCAATGCGGTCAGGCGGCCGCGCGGCGGCGGCCCGGTGGAAATGACCCAAACCGTGGTTGGGCTGACCGGCCCGTCAGGCGTGCTTCCCCACGCCTTCAGCGAAATGGTCCAGATCAGCGTGCGCGAACGCAATCCGGGCCTGCGTGAGTTCTTCGACCTGTTCAACAACCGGCTGGCCGGCTTTCTTTATGACGCCTGGGCAAAATACCGGATCGCCGTCGAACGCGAGCGCGCAAGCCGGCTGAGCACACCCCGGCCGATCGACGCGGCACTGCGTGCCTTTGTCGGCATCGGCATGCCGTCGCTGTCTGGCAGGACCGAAACGCCTGACGCGACGTTCGTCTTCTTCGGCGGCCTGCTTGGCCGTGAAGGACGCTCGTCGATGGCCGTCGAACAAGTCCTGTGCGGAATGCTGGGGTTTGCGGTGCGGATCGAACAGTTCCACGGCGAATGGCTGCCGATCGACGCGGCTGACAGATCGCGGCTCCCGAGCGCCGATCTGCCGGACGGTGCCTATTGCCGCCTCGGCGAGGATACCGTCATCGGCGAGAGAACCTTCGACGTCCAGTCGTCGGTGATCCTGCATGTCGAGCCATTGCATTATCCGGTCTTCCGTTCGCTGCTGCCGGACGGCAACCAGGCCAGGAAGTTCGCCGACCTGGCGGCCATGGCCATCGGTCAGGACAAGACCTATCGCATACGCCTGGGGCTTCGTCCGGAAGAGGTCCAACCACTCCAGCTGACAACCGATCGCGACCTGCCCGAGGCAAACCGGCTTGGCTGGAACACCTGGATCAACGCGGCGCAGCCCCGCAGCCAACCCGTCCAGGCCGAATTCCGGCCCATTCCCCATCTCCGCTAGACAGCAGGACCGCAGCATGCCCACCTGGAGCGACGGATACGTATCCGACATAGAATACCTGCCCGGCTTCTACATGGATCAGACGCCCGCGCATCTCGACGTGGCCTGCCTGCTGCGCGACATCGAGCCGCCGGTGGCGGCGGGAGAGCCATTCCGTTACTGCGAACTCGGGTGCGGCGTCGGTGAAAGCGCCCTTGCCATCGCCGCCAGCAACCATCGCAGCGAAGTCTGGGGATTCGACTTCAACCCTGCCCATATAGCGCGTGGACGTGACCTCGCGCGAGACGGGGGATTGCGCAACATCCATCTGCTGGAAGCCTCCTTCGAACAACTGGCGAAGGGGGAAGTTCGCGACCTGCCGGCGTTCGACTATATTGCGTTGCATGGCGTTTGGTCGTGGGTCAGCCCGGCAAGTCGCTCTCACATCGTCAATTTCATCGACCGTCACCTCAACCCCGGCGGCCTTGTCTATGTGACCTACAATGCCCTGCCCGGGTGGACGGTCGCGCAGCCGCTGCAAAGGCTTGTATCGACCTTCGCCAGCTTGGATCATGGGCGCAGCGACCGGCGCGTAAGCACGGCGATCGAAATGGTGCGACGCGTTTGCGACGTGGGGGCGCCTGCGTTGCAGGTCGCCGATGTCGAGCGGCTGGAAAAGGAACGGGACCAGGGCAATCTCGCCTACTTGTCGCATGAATATCTCAACGAGCATTGGGCGCCCTGCTACCACAGCGACGTTGCCGGCGACCTGGCCGCCGCCAAGCTGGAATTCGTCGGCTCGGCCAATCTGCTCGAGAATTTCCCGGATCTTTCGCTGACGCCGCAACAGCGCGCCCTGATCGACGATGCGCCGCTTGCCGTCCGCGAGACCTTGAGGGACTATTTCATGGCCCGCACCTTCCGGCGCGACGTTTTCGTTCGGGGGGCACGCATTATCCCCGGCCGTCGCCGCGCCCAGCGGCTTCGCCGGCAGAAACTGATGCTGGTCATCCCCGCCGCCGCCGTGACGCGCAACATCAAGATACCGTTGGGCGAGGCAGCGCTGAGCGAGCGCGCCTACGAGCCGGCCTTCCGGGCACTGGCCGAAGGCCCGCGGTCGATCGGCGAGTTGCTTGACCTCCCCGAGGCGGCCGGATCAACCGCGTCCCCACGAGAGATGATCGGCATGTTGGTCGGCTCCCGGCAGGCCATGACTGTCACAAACGAGAATACCGACGCGGCGATCGCTGTCGCCAGGGCCTACAACACGCTTCATCTGGCCGCTTGTGCCGACAGTGGCCGTGGGATGACGGCGCTCGCCGCCCCGGCGGTCGGCTCGGCGGTGACCGTGACCATTTACGAAATGCTGGCCTACGAGGCACTTTCGAGTGGAACGCCGGACGATCCAAAGGCGTTGACCGAGGCGACCTGGAAGCTGCTTCAGGATCGGGGCGACCGGCTGCGGCACGAAGGTGAAACTGTCGAAAGCGAGGACGAAGCCCGGAAGATCTTGCATGACAACATGCAGGTGATCATCGACATCGCTCTGCCGCTGTGGCGGCGCCTGGGCGCGATCTGACCTGAAGGCAACGCTGTTGCGCGACGATCCATGTCCCTTTCGCCTTGTGCGCATGCTCCGTCAGGGCGGGCTCGCCAGCGTCTTCGAGGGCGTCGGCGATGATGGTGGCGCCGTGGTCGTAAAGCAGGCGAGCGCACAGCGCGCCGCCGTCGATCCGATCGGCGTCAAGCGCTTCGAACGCGAGATCGCGCTCGCGACGATGACCAGTCATCCCGGGTTGGCCCGCATAGCTGGCCATGGCGCCAGCTGGATCGCCTTCGAACGCCTGGAACCCGCGGCGGCGGACAACGCGCGGCGAGCCTCGTTGGCGACACTTGCGGGCATCAGGGCGCTTACCGGGCAATTGGCCGAGGTGCTTGCCTATCTGCACGCGCGCGGCATCGTCCATCGAGACGTGAAGCCCGGCCACGTCATGTTCCGTGGCAAGCAGCCGGTGCTGATCGATTTAGGCATCGCTGGCCTCGTCGCCGAAGATCCGCTGGATGGAACCGAACTGGTCGGCTCGCCGGCGTGGATGGCGCCCGAGCAGATCACCGGTGCAAAGGCAGAACCTTCCGCCGACATCTGGTCACTGTGCGCGGTCACTGTGGCGCTGGCGCACGGCAGGCCGCTCTTCAGCGGCTCCGCCGACGAAGTCCTGGACCTGAGAAGGAACAGCAGCGCCGATGCGGCATATTCGTTGGCGCATATCGACGACGACGCGCAACTGACGGCCATGCTGAAGGCGGGCCTGGGGCCGGCCGAGACACGTCCGCGGGCCGTGGACATCGCTGCCGCCCTTTGTCACCCTCGCTAAGGCGTGTTCAGGCGATCACCAGGTCGACCGCTGGATGAAGCTTTTTCAGATTGGGAAGTGACTTCGATTGCCAGGGTATCCTGGTCGAGCCCTTCACCGCCAACCCCACATCTGGCTGCTTGCGCACTTCTATGGTGAATTTGGCGAGCAGGTTGATGCCGGAACTGTTCAGGAATTGAAGTTCGGTCAGGTCAAGCACGATCGTCTTCGGCTTCGACGCGAGGACTTTGTCCATCAGCTCCAGAATAGGCGCATAGGCGTCCGTTCCCGAAAGGCGCATTGTTCCCTCGTAATGAATCGTCGCCCCCTCGCCCCACACTCGATATTCGTTCGCCTTGATTTCCATGATATGCAACCCACTCCTAAAACCTGTCCGGGACTCAAATGAGATCCAGCACGGCAAACGTCTCGAGCCTCACCGGCTCGTGTTCCCTGCCCTCATCGAACGTCCATCCCAGACGTGCGCCATAGTCGCTCATCAGGGTCAGAAGACCCAGCCCCGATCCACTTGATGTCGAATCCGCCGCGTTGGCTTCGATGCGTTGTATCAGCAGATCGCCCGGATCGCACGCCGTCACCTCCGCCAGCATCGCCTGGAAGCGTGCCGCGGTCGGGCGATCGATCAGATTGGTCACCTTCAGCTCGAAACGGCCCGCGTCGAGCGAACTCTCGATGACGATATCGCCTGGATGTCTGAACTTGACGGCGTTTTCAAGCAGTTCGTTGACGAGATAGCCAATGCTGTGGCGCGTTTCATTGGCGCTGTGGTCCGAGACGGCCCGCCCGAGCGCGAAGAACTCGCCGAGGAATTCCGAAGTCGTGCCGCAATGATGCCAGCTCAGGTCGATCGGGCCATCGCAAAGGCGCACGACGTTGGCCGTGGCGCTCGCGGCGTTGCGGAATTCGGTGGTGCCGAAGCTCGTCTGCATACGCCTACCTATGCCGCATCACGACAAGCGTGATGTCATCGTGGATCTTTTGCGTGCCGATGTGGGCCATCAGGTCGGCGATGATGCCGTTCTTGACGTCGTCGGCACTGCCGTTGCGGTGACGACGCGCGCTTTCGCAAAGGCGCTCGAGCCCGAACAGGTCGCCGTCCGGCCCTTCTGCTTCTGTGACCCCGTCGGTATGCAGCACGATGATATCGCCGGTGTCGAAGCTGAAATCACGTGTCCTGACGAACGGTCCGATGTCGCTTTCGAGGCCTATCGGGAAGCCAAGATCGATCGTGTCGATCCGCTCGACCTCGCCTTCGCCGCGCACGACGATGACTTCCTCATGCTGGCCCGACAAGGTGATCCGCTTGTCCTTGTAATCGAGGAAGGCGAGCGACAGGTGCTTGTCGGTTCGGGTCCGCTCGATGTTCTTAAAGATAGCGCGGTTGAGAACCTGGAGAAACTCCTTGGGATCGTCGCCGCCCTTTTCCTGAAGCGCGCGCGCGACCGACTGCACCATCAGCATCAGCACACCGCTCTCCAGCCCGTGTCCGGTCACGTCGCCAATGCCGACCTTGAGGCGGGCGCCATCCTGCAGCACGTCGTAATAATCACCGCCGATTTCGTCGGCTGGCTCCATGTAGCCCGCGATCTCGATTCGCGGGATGCTGCCGAGTTCGGCGAGCTTGGGCAGCACCATCATCTGAATCTGCCGCGCCACATCCAATTCAGCACCCAGCCGCAGGTTCTCGCTTTTCAGCCTGGCATTGAGCGCGCTGATTTCGTTGTTGGCATCGCCCAATTCGCGCGTTCTCTCATCGACAAGCTTTTCGAGGTTTTCGGTGTGATAGCTTATCTCTTCGGCCATGCGGTTGAAGGCATGGCCGACCGCGGCGACCTCGTCGCCAGTCGGAATGTCCACGCGCACCGAATAATCCTTGTTTTCCAACCGCCGCGCCGCTCCCGCCAGCGCGCTCAAGCCAGCGGTGATGCGCCCTGAGATGGCGAACACGGCGAAGAAGACGATGATCAAGCTCACCAGGAATGCCAGGATCTGGTAGTTGACGATGCGCGAGGTGGCTTTCGAGATATTGTCCTGCGCCGCAATCAGCGAGGCATAGATTTCGCGCTCCGATACGACGAAGCCAAGCGACATGGTTTCCTTGGTAATGTTGGTGCCGCCCCACAGGTTGGTCGGATTGAGCTGCTTCAGCACGACCAGGTACGGAACGTCTTCGCCGTTCTTCTTCAGGAAGATGTGCTTGATGACGGTACCGCCGTCGGACGGCAGCGCCAGGGTCTTGATCGCCTCCTGGTTGCTGTCCTTCAGCGACCGGATAACACCGGTGACGCCCTGCCCGCTGACATCGCTCGAAACCAGGCCGAGCGTCTGCTCGCCAACCTTGTTGGTGGCGATGACGTTGCCATTCTCCATCGCCAGAAAGCCGAAGCCGGTCTCGGCGATGTTGACGCTTTCGACCAGGCTGGCAAGCTGATCGAGCGTGATGTCGACGGCGGCCATTCCGGCGACGTCGGATCGGTTTTTGGTCCAGAGCGGGTGGAAGAAACTGACGACCAGCTTGCCGGTGATGGCATCCACATAGGGCGCGGTCGTCACGACATCGGAATCGACCGGCCGCGATGACGGGTTCTTGATCCAGCCTTGCCAGCCTTCATAGACGCCGGGGAAGAAGAAATCCCAGAAGCTCGGCCCCTTGTTGTGGCCAGGATAGTACTGATCGAGCGTCCGCGCCTGATCGGAATAAGGCGTCGACCGGGTGATCGAGGCGTTCTTCGGCCCGACATAGTACATCTGCAGCTTCGGCGCCCCGGTGGCCATGAGCGCAGGGCCGATGAGGCTCAGGAAGGCGCTGTTGCGGACTTGCGTGGCGGCGTCCTGCACCGGGACGTGGTTCTTGTCGAGCAGGTAGCCCCAGACATTGACCGCCGAAGGCACACCTGGCGCATTTTGCGACCAGCCGCCCTTTTCATCGTAGATCAGCGGGCTCGACAGGGCTGGGCTCTGTTCGAGCGCCTGCCCGATCGATTGCTGGATGTCGGGGTGGTCGATGAGGGCCTGCATGGAGTTGGCGAGCACGTCCAATTCCGAATGCACACGCTCCAGCAAAAGGTCTGCGCGCAGTGCGGTGGTATCGATATAGGTCTGAAGGAACTCCTTGTTGGCCTCCGTCAGGCCTTCGCCCACTTGTTGGGCGGCGTCGCGCGAGAGCCGCTGAACGTTCCAGATGGCTATGCCGCCCCCGAGCAAGAGGTCGAACAGCACTGCCGCGCCGACAACCATGATAAATTTGGCACGGAAACTGCGATGCGAGAAACGCCCGACAGAAGGCTGGCTGGCTTGAGCGACGTCGGCGATCGCGGTCATTGCGGCTTCCGGCCGGATGCGGCCCAGATCGGCCAGCCGGCATAGCCCTTCGGGTGCAGCGCTGCGAAGATATGATCGTCGAAGCCGCGCCGAAAACGCTCGACGAATTGCGGATCGTCCTTGCGCAGCGCCGTCATGCTTCCGGCGAACAGGTTCTTCCACGATTCAATGATGTCGGCGAAGTCTTGTGGATCGCCATCCAGATTGGTGACCATGAAGGATTCCATGCGGACATCGTCAAAGCCGGCGTCGAGAAGCAGCCGACGACTCTTCGGGCCGATCTCGATGTCCTGATTGAAATGCGCCAGGATCTTCGCCACCTCGTTGTACGTCCACTGGATGGACTCGCCGCGAGGTTCCCCCAGGCAATGCGAGTTCTTTTCGTTGGTGACGTAGACACGCCCACCAGGCTTGCAGATACGAAACAGCTCGCGCAGGATAAGCTCTGGGCGATCGAAAATCTGCAGCGCATGGCGGCAGGTGACGAAATCGAACTGGTTCTCCTCGAGCAGCATCTCGGATGCATCGCCATAGATATATTCGATGCCCTGGATGCCGAAATCGTTGGCAACGTTGCGGGCATAGGCCAGGCTCGACTTCGAATGATCGAGGGCGACGAGGCGCGCCGGCTTGAACTCCTTTTGAAGCAGAACGACGAAGTCGCCGATGCCACAGCAGATATCGGCCACCGACATTCCTTCCCTGATGCCGTGGCGATCAAGGATGTTGCGCTCGTGGCGCCATGTCATTTTCGTCTGGGTTCTGAGCAGCGAGATGATCTCGCTGTTTTCGACGAACGCCTGGCCGGGATAGAATTCGTTGTCGTATTCCTCGACCACGATATTTCTGTTGATGTTCCGCAACGTGGCGAATTTGCGCGTCGACCAGCCGACGACACTTGACGTGATCACCGAAATCCTGAGGTCCGGCCGCTCGCCGCATGCCTTGACCATCAGCCCGGCCAGCACGCGGAAGGCGATGTTGTTGAGCCGCACGAGGCGCTTGACGTTGACGTAGAGCGTGCCCTTGACCGTCTGCAGCGACTTCTCGAACAGCTTGGCGCACAGGTCGAGATCCTCGGCACGTTGCGGCCGCATCGATCCGATGATCGAGAACTCCTGATTGTTTTCGTCGAACCGGACGTCGAACTTGTGTTGAACAGCTGCCGCCATCACGCCTGGGTGTCCTCGAGTGCCAAATCCGCGATCAAGCGGATGGTGTTTTCGTCGGTTCTCACGACGCTGATCGATGCGTCGTAGTCTACGGCCAGTTCAAAAAGCCCGATGTCGGGATCGAGTGTGCCTTCCGCGAACAATGCCGACCGGTATTGCTCCGCCACGTCGCTCCGGGACAGGCGCTCCATCGCATCGATGTAGAATTGCGCATCCTGCCCCTTGCACGGGATCGTCAGTTCGATCCGGTCCTTGTTGGCCAGGCGCGAAATGTTGCACCTGAAACTTCCACCCGATCCGTGGGCCCGGAAAACCGTCTCGAGCAGTTCGTTCAACGCCGATGAAAAAAGGTTGGCATAAAGAAGGGAATCGATGCGGTTGTGACTGACCATCCGCGCGGCGTATGACGAAAGCCGATCGCAATAGGACCAGTTCGACGTGAAGACATCAATATCCATGCCGATCTGGAGAAGAGGCTCGAATGTGCCGCCGACTGCGTCTACTATGGTTTTCTTCATGAATTGGTCTTCCTATGGCCGGTGAGTGCCACGAAGGGTGCCAGAGTCAAAGGGTGGGTCTAGGCACGCGCCCCCGCGAGCCGATCAGAAGATCCCGAACAAAGGATTTTGAGTCTTGAGGCGGATGATACGAAAAGAAAATTGACGTGAGCAAGCCCAATGTCATCAAAGGACCCCGCAGTTGATCATTATCTGGCAGATTGATTATCAACGTGTTTATGAATGATGCTTCAGACCGAAATTCCAAGGGACCCGCGCTTCCGGCCGCGGCGGACCTTGCCGTTCAACTCGCTGCGGCGCAGACCGAAATTGCCCGGCTGAACGCCGAGTTTGACGATCTGAAGATGCTTTATGAAGCCATGATCGAACATGGCGAAGCGGTCGAAGACCAGTTGGCCGAAAGCAATTTGACGCTCCAGAACACGCAGGCGCGGCTGGAAGCCGAGCTCTCCGACGCCGCCCGCTATGTCATGTCGATCCTGCCCGATCCCCGCGCCACCACGCCGATGACCGAGTGGCTGCTGGTGCCCTCGACCGAACTTGGCGGCGACTCCTTCGGCTATCACGCGATCGATGACGACCATATGGCGTTCTATCTGCTGGATGTTTGCGGACACGGCGTCGGCGCCGCTCTCTTGTCGGTCACCGTCATCAACGTTTTGCGCGCTGCCGCGCTGCCCAAGGTCGATTTTCGCGATCCGAGCCGCCTGCTGGCGTCGCTCAACGACGCTTTCCCGATGGAAAGACAGAACAACATGTTCTTCACCATCTGGTATGGCGTCTATCAGCGATCGTCGGGAGAGCTTCGGTATGCGACTGGCGGTCATCCGCCCGCCATCCATCTCAGGCGCCTCGCCGATGGAACCGTGGCAAGCACAGAATTGATCACCTTCGGGGGCATGGCGATCGGCGCCTTCCCCGGGGTCGAATACGAATGCGCCAGCCTTCGGATCGATCCGGGCGACCG
The DNA here is from genome assembly GCF_040537815.1 of Mesorhizobium shangrilense. Classification (NCBI taxonomy): domain Bacteria; kingdom Pseudomonadati; phylum Pseudomonadota; class Alphaproteobacteria; order Hyphomicrobiales; family Phyllobacteriaceae; genus Mesorhizobium; species Mesorhizobium shangrilense. Next base: position 1,397,623 of record NZ_JBEWSZ010000001.1, on the reverse strand, counting down.
GCTGCTGATACTCAGCGACGGCACCTTCGAAGTGGACGGGCCACAGGGCGACATGTCGAGCGTGGCGGAGCTTGCTGCGTTCGCTGCCGGGCACAGCGATTCGCCGCAAGCGATCCTGGAATGGGTACGGTCCTTCAATGGCGAAGGCGCGTTGCCGGACGATTTCTCCCTGCTCAAGGTGACATTCTGATCGGTGCCACGTGAAGCCGGATGCTCGAATATTTTGCACGTGCCTGAGCGATTTCCGGTGTCGCTTTCGCAAGGGAAGCGAGCTACTTTGTGCGAGGCGGTTCGGTGGATGCGCGAGTCCACAAGCAGGGGCGGTGCAATGAAGACAGTCACCTTGGCGCGCATGGTTGCTGGACAATCACGGAGCCGCCTAGCGGCAATCCGAATCCCGACCCCAAGATCGTAAAGAACCTGTAGCGGCCCGGAGGGGTGGCCAACCGGCCCCGCCGTCCACCTGCCGCGGGAGGAACGGGCGCCGGCTCGCATGTGCTGTGCATTGCGCCCCTGCATTGCTGACCGAGAAGCTTGGGCGGCGCTGTCATGAGAAACGCATCGCGAAACGCTTATAGGCGAAATGCCTGAACGGGTTTGGACATAGCGAATAAGGGGGGGTAGACCAATGCCGATAGTCAGTAACAAGTTGCCTGAATTTGCAGGCTTTGCAGTGCGCTACGATTCCAGTGCGAAGCCGTTCTTCCAGTCCATGGTGCTTGAGGACCTGCGCCGCATCAACAGCAAACCGATTGGCAAGAAGCTGCTGGAGGACATCGCGGCGGCACGTCCTAGGGCCCGCGCCGCCGGTGCTGCTTCCAATGCCGAGGCTCGCGCGATCGTGTTCGAGGCCGGAGTCAATGTCGTTATGGTGCCAACTTCGATGGAGTACACGCAGTCCGGCTACAAGATGGCCTTCACCGGCGTTGGCGTCCAAAAATCGCTGAAACCGTCGACAGCGGCTTCGCACAATATCAAGGACTGCCCCTATCATCCGGCCGGCGGGAGCTGCGCCGAGGCCGCCGACATCACCGCTGCCGGCGACGGCACGGGTACGGTATCGATCATGAAATACACCAACGCCCAGATATTGACCGGCAAGGGCGAGGCCACCCATTCCTTTGTCGTGCTGGCGCACGAACTGATCCACTCGCTCCACCACCTCACGGGCACGCGCCGCGACAATGGTGAAGAAGATTGGACGACGGGCATCGGCGTCTATGCAGCGGAGCCGATGACCGAGAATGCGGTACGGGCAGCGTTCGGACTGAAGCTGCGCGAAAAATACTGAAGGCGACGACCGCCGAGCATGATCCCGAAACGTTGGAGCCGGTTTTCGGGAGAGATCACCCTCAAATCTTTTTGGTCAGCACCCCGAGTGGCTGGCCGCTTGGCTCGTGGATCATGACGCCCGGCACTTGGCGATTTGGCAAAGGTGCTGGTGATGCGCCGCAAGGCAATGCGGACTTCGCCACCCGTCACGGACCGGGTTGTCAGGCCTGAATACTGGCCGCGTGTCATAAGGGCAGGCATCGGACGATCACGATCAGCGGATGGGATCGATGGTTGACCTCTCCTTTACTATTTCCGCATAGCAGCTTCTTTATCATTGGGCGTCACGCAGCGGGAAACGAGGGGCATCCACATGGATTTGGCGGCGGAATACGCGAAGAACTGCGTTCCATTCAAACAGCGCAGTCTCAATATCACCGACGAGGAAGTGGCCTACGGAGTCTGCGTCGGTCTGAGCGCTGACTGGATCGCGCGCCACAAGAACTTCAAGTCCGAAGGGTCGCAAAAGCGCATCGCCTTCATTGCCGCGCATGCCAAGGCGAGTTCGATCGTTCGCCAGAAGGCCTATCTGTCCGTTCTCAAGGCATCGCGTTCAGGCCCGATAGGTGGCCAGACGACCGAAATCGACGCGGCGCTGGCGGAAGTCGAGTGTGGGCTGGCCGCAACCTGCGTCGATTCGAGCGCATACAGCGGCAGCAGCGCCGACGACTCGCTGCATCCGCTCTTCACCCACACCTCCGGCATCCACAATTACTACATGATCCTGTTGAGTTTCGGCGGCGATCACCATTGCATCGCCGCCTATCACTCCAGCGGCAAGCTTTTCGGCTACGGCTCGCATCTCTATGTGTTCGAGCCAAATTTCGGCGAGATCAAGATTGCCGGCAGCGAAACCGCGGTGAAAGGATTCTTCAAGGCGCTTGCTGCGGCCTATATGGGATACGTCACCAGGGCCGGCGCGGCGAGCCCGAAGAAACTCGACCGCGTCACCATCAACACGCTCGCCGATGCGTTCGGAGGCAGCCGCGGCCGTTCTGCGACGGTCACAAGCCGCCGCTAACACCTGGGTTCGCGGCGCATCAATCTGTCGACCCTACCTGGCGTCAGTTGTCGGGCCGGACCCTGCCTTCCTTCGCAAAACCGCTGTCATCGACCATCTCGATGACTTTGGTCAGAAGCAGACCGGCACTGCCTAGCAGCCGGCTCCACCAGGCAATCACAACGAGCGGTCAGCATTGCGAATTGGCGAGACCGTGACCGACCGGCCTGCGATAGTGGTGAAGCAGGATCGGCAGGCCGGGCTTGACGGGGACATCGGCCGACTAAATACGCGTGATCGTCTCAAGCCCTAGTCGTAATCGCTGGTCCTCCGAACCATTCGCCGCAGGCTTCGACCACTTCAATTTTGGGGGATTTGGCATCGTTACTCTGGACGCTATCCATCGCAGCTCTCCTCAGAAGCAATGGGAAACGTCGGTTTTCATAAGGTCAGTTCGAGAGGGTTTTCAATATCCAGATTGAAGGGGCCGGTCAGAAGCGCGCATGCACATGAGCGTTAGAGCCGCACGGGGGCATGCGCGGACACCTGTAATCGCCAGCGATGTCGTCTGTGGATGGCTCCCGCGCAAGGGGAGACCGTTCGGCAATGTGGCGGGAACGATAAGAGCAGATAGCGAGATGACCTTCCCAATCAGAGTGCCCAAATTCAGTTGCGCCGAAGGAATAGAAAGTAAAAGGCTCCAAACGCAGAAACTATTCCAATATTCACGAACAACCGCTCCCAGAATCGATCCCTGAAGAACAGGAAATCTACGCCGATTATGATCAGTATCATCGCCACCACGTAAAGCGAGATAGCTACATGTCGGCCCATTACAGGAAACTCTCCCTATTAGGTCGTTCAGTAGGTGGTCACCTTCGCATATCGTGCATCATTGACCTTCAGTCCCGGTCGGACAAAACCGCGACACCGAAGACCGCTGCCTTTTTAGTGATCAAGCCCTCCAAATCCGCGTCTGACCGCTCCGTCCCGGTGCGTTCCCGCAGCATCGCAATTGCCGCCTTCATTGAAAGGAGAGCGCTACGCCGCTCGTTCAGGAGCTGGTCAACAGCGGCGGCCACCTCGCCCGTGTCAACATGATGCAACATTGGAATGGCTCCTCCATTGAGTGTACGCCTGCCGTTCTTGGAAACGGCGGGCGTATCGTCAGTCAATAACCTTCACAATCTTGCGTGTGCCGGGTTCGACAAGGGCCGTGTGATCGCCGACAACGACGTATCTGTATTTGACATCGGGAACATCGATCGGCCGAAGTTCGACCGTGTCAGGCAAAATGGAACCAACACTGAGTTCCACCCCCAGAAGGTTGATCGACGCCATTGGATGTTGGTGCACATACTCGCGGATGACCGTCTGCTGTTCGGGTGTAACAACCACCTCGTCCGCGATGGCGGCGCCAATGCCTCCCAGCAGAATTAACCCTGCCGTGGCGGGAATCAGGTGAATTTTCATTGTCTTCTCCTGTTCTTGGCCTCGGGCTTCGCCTTCCGCACTTTGTGAAAGGCGAACCATATTACCAACGCTCTCGGACCCCCCTTGTTCCGTGAGTGGTGACTAATGGAGGCGGTGAACAGGCCATTCTCTAGAGCGATGCGCCTGCCCCGGCAGATCGGGCCATATTGGAACTGTGTCATCGTAGAGGGCGGGCGTTGGCAGGCTTTCAGGCGAACTCCGCGATCGACGTCTCGCCGGGCAGAGGTTGTCTTTCGGCAAACCGCACGCAGGGAGGCGGTCATGAGCGATGATCGGCCCGACTGCGGTGATAGCGGGCACAGTGATGATGGACCTGTCTTTTCGGCGGAACAGGCACGACAGGTCAGGAACCTTAGCCAAGGCTCTTCCGTTGACCTGCGTCTGCCGCTGCGGACATCTCCCTCCAGCTGAAAGTTACTTCCGTTGGATGCGAAACCTCACACAACGATGCTCGTACGATAATCATCAGCGCCGAAATCGCTGGGCGTATCACCGACCTCGCGGTTATCGACAACCAACCGGTTCAGGCCGGTGACGTCCTCGTGCGCATCGACAACAGCGACTATCCGGCGAGCCTCAAACAGGCCGATGCCAGCACGGCCTTGGCGCAAGCGGGTATTGTCGGCGTCGGAACTCAGATAGTCGCACAAAACGCAAAGATCGACGTAGCGCAAGAACAAGTTGCACAGGCCCAGGCAGCAGTCGATTTCGCGACGGCAGAGGACCAGCGCAACCGTGAACTTCTGGCGAGGGGCGCGACCACCCAAGCAGCTGATCCGCTGCGTGTCCTGGGAGCTGACTTGCTTATGCCGCCACGCGAACCTCCAACACATCCGCTTTCACCCGCTCAGACTTCGGATCGTATGGACTGCGCAGATGCCCCGTTGCGGCATGGCGCACGCCGGCAAGGTCGATCTCGAAGCGCCCACCGGTGAGGAACGCGCCATCAACGCCGGCTTCGTTCTCGATCAGCGCGAGCGCCACCGACCGTCCCAGCGTGTGGCCATAGGCAGCGGAGCGGACTTCGCCCACGGGCTTGCCGTCGCGCAGGATGAGCTCGCCGCCCCACAGCATCGGCTCGGCATTGTCGAGCGTGAACAGCACGATGCGCCTGGCCGGCGCCGCCGCCGACTTCGCCTCGACAAGCGCATCGCGACCGATGAAGCCGCCCGGCTTGTCTATCGTGACGGCGAAGCCAAGCCCGGCCTGCCAGGGGTTGATATCCGGCGTCAGCTCCCGGCCCCAGGCGCGAAAACCCTTTTCGATGCGAAGGGCGTCGAGCGCGTAGTAGCCGGCATCGATCAGGCCGAACTCCCGCCCCGTCTCATGCAGCGCCTCGTAGACGCCGACGGCAAATTCGGTCGGCACGATCAATTCCCAGCCGAGCTCGCCGACATAGGTCATGCGGTTGGCGTAGGCGGTGGCGTAGCCGATATCGATCTCGCGGATGGTGGCGAAGGGGAAGCCGGCGTTGGAGAGATCAGCCGACGACAATTTGGCGAGCAGATCGCGCGAGCGCGGCCCCATCACAGCCAGCACCGCATAGGATGAGGTGACGTCGGTCAGGGTGGCATGGGCATCGGCTGGGATGTTCTTGACGATCCAGTCGGCATCGTGAACCGCCTGCGCTGAACCGGTGACGACGAGGAATTTTTCGGCGCCGAGCCGCATCACGGTGAGATCGCTTTCGTAGCCCCCGCGCGCGTTGAGCACGCCCGTGTAGACGGAGGTCCCCACCGGCACGTCGACATTGCCGGCGCAGATCCGGTTGAGCACGGCACAGGCATCGCGGCCCTGGACGAGGAGCTTGGCGAACGACGTCTGGTCGAAGATGGCGACGGCTTCGCGCGTCGCCTTCATCTCGCGCCTCACCGCCTCATGCCAGTTCTGGCGCCCGAAGGCGTATTCGTTCTCGGCCTTCTCGCCTGGTGCCGCGAACCAGTTGGCGCGCTCCCACCCCATCTTGGAGCCGAAGCAGGCCCCCTTGGCGGCGAGCCGGTCGTAGAGCGGAGAACGGCGGAACGGCCGTGCGGTGTCCAGTTCGCGGTTCGGCCATGGCATGGCGTAGTGCAGGCCGAGCGTTTCCTTGACCCGGTCATGCAGCCAGCGCGGATTGTTGTTGAACGAGGCGAAGCGGCGGATATCGACCGGCCAAAGGTCCATGGTCGGCGCCCTGTTGACGATCCACTCGGCCAGCGCCCTGCCCGCGCCGCCAGCACTGGCGATACCCATCGAGTTGAAGCCGGCGCCGACATAGAAGTTCTTCAGTTCGGGCGCCTCGCCGAGAATGAAATTGTTGTCCGGCGTGAAGCTCTCGGGACCGTTGTAGAATTTCTTGACCTCGGCCTGTGCCAGCTGCGGCACGCGGATAAGCGCGTTTTCCATCAGGATCTCGAACTGGTCCCAATCATCCGGAAGCAGTGCGAACTCGAAATTTTCGGGAATGCCGTTCATGCCCCAAGGCTTGGCATGCGGCTCGAAACCGCCCATGACCAGGCCGCCGACCTCTTCCTTGAAGTAGATGAAACCGTCGGGGTCACGCATCACAGGCAGATCCGGATGCACGCCCTCGATCCTGCCGGTGACGATGTACATGTGCTCGGCCGAATGCAGCGGCACCGAGACACCGCACATCAGCCCGATCTTGCGCGCCCATTGGCCGGCGCAGTTGACGACGATCTCGGTGGCGATGTCGCCACGGTCCGTCTCGACGCCGCAGGCGACGCCGTTCTTCACTTTGATGCCGGAGACCTTGACCCTCTCGAATATCTTGGCGCCACCGTTGCGCGCGCCCTTGGCCAGCGATTGCGTCAGGTCGGTCGGATTGGCCTTGCCATCGCCCGGCAACCAGACGGCGCCGACCAGATCGTCCGTGGCCATCACCGGCCAAAGATCGGCCGCCTCCTTGGGCGAGATGACGTCGATCTCCACCCCTTGAGCACGCGCCGAGGCGGCTGTGCGCTTCAGCACCGTCATGCGGTCGGCCGTGCGTGCCACCGACAGCGAGCCGCAATTCTTCCAGCCGGTGGCCAGCCCGGTTTCGGTCTCCAGTTCGCTGTAGAGCTGGGTGGAATATTTGATCAGGCTGGTCATGTTGGAATGGGCGCGCAACTGCCCGACGAGGCCAGCCGCATGCCAGGTGGTGCCGCCGCTGAGCTGCCCCTGCTCAAGCAGGACCACATCGGTCCAACCCAGCTTTGTCAGATGATAGGCCACCGAGCAGCCGATAATGCCGCCACCGACGATGACGACGCGTGCCTGCGTTGGGAATTCATGTGCCATGAGCGTTCCGCCATTTGAAGAATGGGCGGCACCCTAACACAGCAATGCAAAATATCAACTCAAAAAGTCACAAAACATCACATCACGTCGCAACAATAAGCTCAGGCCCCTTTTGCGAAAGCGCTTCCTCAAGGGCGAGGCCGGGATTGGCGTCGACGATCACGCCGGCGGCACGTTCGAAATTCCGAATCCTGAGCGGCGTCAGCTTGCCGAACTTGCTGCTGTCGAGCACGAAATAGGCCTTGCCGGCGAGCGTGATCATGCGGCTGCGCTGCTCGGCGCCAGCCCGGGTGAAATCGGTCACCTCGCCATCGGGTGAGAGCGCACCGCCGCCAAGGAATGCAATGTCGACGCGAAAGCGCGAAATGGCCTCAAGTATGTCAACGCCGGCGGCGGCTTCCTCGCTAGGGTCGATTTCACCACCCAGCATATGCACGCGCATGCCAGGGACGTGGCACAGCTGCAGCGCTATCTTCAGGCTGGCCGTGCAGATGGTGAGATCGCGCAGGTTGGTCATGGCCTGCGCGACGGCCAAAGTGGTGGTGCCGGAATCGAGAAAGACCACCATCCCATCTTTGATCAGGCCGGTGGCCGCCTTGGCGATCGCCGCCTTGCCCTGGGCATTTTCCTGGCTGCGCAAGGTCATCGCCGGTTCGCTCGGCTCGAAGCGGGCAGCACCACCATGCACGATGTCGAGTTGTCCCTGGTCCGACAGCAGCTTCAGATCACGACGGATGGTTTCGCGCGAGACATCGAAGAAGCCAGCGAGTTCAGCAATGCTGACTGACCCCTGGGCGCCAAGGCGCTTCAGAATCTCAGCGTGGCGACGGGGGGCAAGGGCGCGGCTGACAGCAGGTTGCGATTCAGACATGCTCCACTTTGGCCAAACCTTGGCAATGTTGCAAGATGCGGCATTGCGTGGAAAGCTTGACTTGTTTCCTTCCGCTATTGCCATGTCCGAATTCGCCAGGCAATTTTGCGGTGTGGTATGGGGAGTACGCTCACTCCCGTGCCTGCCGTATCTCAATGGCAACTAGCGTATCTTAGACTTTTTCCCTACATTTCGACGGCTGAATGCGCAGAACGCCACGAGGCGGCGCTTCACTTTGCCGAACGAGAATCTCTTCAGACTGTCCCCGGCCCTTGCTACATCGTCGGGAAGTGACAGGCCACTTTGCGACCGTGTCGATATTCCCTAACCTCTGGGCGCTCCGTACGGCAACGCTCCACCGCGACCGGGCATCTTGGATGGAAGCGGCACCCGGACGGGGGCTTGAGCGGGCTCGGCACGTCGCCGGTCAGGATGATGCGCTTGCGGGTCCCGCTGGGCGTCGTCTCCACGACGGGAACAGCAGAGATCAGCGCCTGGCTGTAGGGATGTGCCGGTGTTGCAAACACCTCTTCCGCAGGACCTTCTTCGACGATCGAGCCGAGATACATGACCGCGATGCGGGTCGAGACCTGACGCACCACCGACAGGTCGTGGGCGATGAAGATGTAAGTGAGGTTCAGCTTCTCCTGGAGGTCGGCAAGCAGGTTGACGATCTGCGCCTGCACCGACACGTCGAGCGCGGATACAGGTTCATCCAACACCACCAGATCGGGATTGAGGGCGATGGCCCGCGCGATGCCGACACGCTGACGTTGCCCGCCGGAGAATTCGTGCGGATATCGCATGACATGGTCTGGCAGCAATCCAACGAGGTCGAACAGCTCCGCGACCCGCCTGGTGATCTCGCGCGACGAAAGCCTGCTATGGATGCGCAGCGGCTCAGCCACCAGATCGCCGACGCGCCGGCGCGGATTGAGCGAGGCCGACGGGTCCTGGAAGACCATTTGCAGGCGGCGCCGCAGCGGCCTGAGTTCGGACAGCGATTTCGAGGTGATGTCGTCACCCTCGAAAAGCAGCTTGCCGTCTGTGATGTCGTAGAGCCTCACCAGGCAGCGCGCCAGCGTGGACTTGCCGCATCCGGATTCTCCGACCAGCCCGACCGTCTCGCCGCGCCGCACCGACAGCGAAACATTGTCGACAGCATGGACGGTGCGCTTTCCTTCGGCGGAAAACCGTGAGCCGATCGAGAAGCGCTTGCCCAGCGAACGCGTTTCGAGGATTGGCTGGTCTTTGTCGATCATCGGTCCGCTCATGCCTGTGCCACACGGAAGCACGCCGCGGCGTGCGTGCCGACGCCAAGGTCGGGCTTGCCGGTCACGCAGGGCTCGTATTGAGCCGGGCAACGCGGGCCGAAGGCGCAGCCTTGCGGCAATCGCAGCAGCGATGGCGGCGAACCGGGAATGGCCGGCAGGCGGCGCGGCTTTGCGCCGGTCAGCGGCGGGATCGAACCAAGCAGCGCTCGCGTATAGGGGTGTCGCGGGTCGGAAAACAGTTCCATGCGGCTGCCGCGTTCCACCACGCGTCCTGCATACATGACCATGACACGGTCGGCGAGCTCGGAGACCACGCCCATGTCATGGGTGATGAAGACCACCGCCGAGTTGTATGTCGCGCGCAGCTTGCGCACGAGATCGAGAATGCCGGCTTGCACCGTGACATCGAGCGCCGTGGTCGGTTCGTCGGCCACCAGAAGGGTCGGATTGCAGGACAGAGCCATGGCAATCACCGCCCGCTGACGCATGCCGCCGGAGAGCTGGTGCGGGTAGCGCGACATCGCCTCGTGCGGGTTGGGGAAATTCACCTCGGCCAGCAATTCTTCGACACGCTCCATCGCCTTGGATTTGCTGATGCTGCGATGCGCGCGGATCTGTTCGGCGATCTGCCAGCCGATCGTGTAGACCGGTGTCAGCGCCGTCATCGGATCCTGGAAGATCATCGCGATCTCGTTGCCGCGCAGGCGCCGAAGCTCGCGCGCGGGCAGTCCCACCAGCTCGCGGCCCTTGTATCGGATCGAGCCTTCGATAATGGCGTTGGGATCGGTGATGAGACCCATCACAGCCAGCAGCGATACGGTCTTGCCGGAACCGGATTCGCCGACGACGCCAAGAATCTCGCCCTCTTCGAGGTCGAAGGAAACGCCGTCGATGGCCCGCACCAGGCCGTCATCGGTACGGAAGGACACTCTGAGATCGCGCACCGACAGTATCATGATGTCCTCAGGCGCGGATCGAGAAGGATGTAGATGAAATCGACGACCGCGTTGGCGATGACCACGAACATGGAAGCGTACATCACCGTTGCCATGATCATCGGCAGATCGAGGTTCTGCAGCGCGTCATAGGTAAGCTTGCCGATGCCGTGCAGCCCGAACACCACTTCCGTCAGCAGTGCGGAACCGCCCACCAGCGCGCCGAAGTCGAGGCCGAACAGAGTGATGAAGGCGATGAGTGATGTGCGCAGCGCATGGCGCAACAGGATGCGGGTCTCCGACAGGCCCTTGGCGCGGGCCGTACGGATATAGTCTTCCTGAAGGGATTCGATGATCGCCGCGCGCAGGACGCGCCCGTAAATGCCGATGTAGAGAATAGCCAGCGTGATCCAGGGAATGACCAGGGTCAGGAACCAGCCCTTGGGATCGTCGGAGAAATTCTTGTAGCCGAGCGGCGGCACCCAGGAGAACGCCCAGCTGTCGTGATAGCGGCTTTGGGTGATCAGGTTCATCACCTCGCCCAGCCAGTAGACCGGCATGGAAATGCCAAGCAATCCCAGCGCCATCAGAAGCTTGTCCAGCCAGCTGTCGCGGGTGGCGGCGGCGACGATGCCGATGATGATGGACACCACCACCCAGAGGATCGCCGCCCCGAACACCAGGGAGAGCGTGACCGGGATCGAATCCAGCACCGCCGGCACCACCTTCCAGCCGCGATTGACGAAGGAGGTCAGATCGCCGGTGACGAAGATCTTCTCCATCATCTTCACATATTGGACGTAGAGGGGCCGGTCGAAGCCAAAGCTGTGACGCACTGCTTCCAGCACCTCGGGCGATGCGTTTCGGCCGGCGATGCGCGCGGCGGGATCGGCGCCCGGCGTCGCGAAGAAGATCAGGAAGACGATGACCGAGATGCCGAACATCACGAACAGCATCTGACCGAAACGGCGCAGGATTGCGTAGATCATCAGTCGCGCCCCAGCCGAACCTTGGAGCGCGGGTCAAGCGCGTCGCGCAGGCCGTCGCCGAAGACATTGAGCGCCATGACGGAGATGGCGATCGCCAGCCCGGGCGCCAGGGCCACCAGTGGCCGCGTGTAAAGCAGTGCCTGCCCGTCCTGGATGATGGTGCCCCAACTCGCCGCGGGCGGCTGCACGCCGATCGAGAGGAAGGAGAGCGCCGATTCCGTAAGCATGTTCAGCGCCATCATCAGTGGCACGAAGACGATGAGCGTGGTGGAGATGTTGGGCAGGATGTCGCGCCATAGGATCCGTGATCCCGGCACCCCCAGATTGATCGCGGCCAGCACGAATTCGCTGTTGCGCAGCGACAGGACCTGCCCGCGTATCGGGCGCGCCACATAGGGCACGTAGACGATGCCGATGATGATGACCGGCAGCCACAGGCTGCCGGACTCGATCTCGATCGGCCCGATCGCGATGCCTTGCGCGATGGTGACGATGGAAAGCGAGATCGCCAGCAGATAGATCGGGAACGCCCACAGGACATCCAGCAGGCGCGACAGCACCGTGTCGGTGATGCCGCCGAAATAGCCGGCAATCAGTCCCGCCGCCGTGCCGATGAGCAAGGTGAAGATGGTCGCTGCCCCGGAGATCAACAGCGAACTGAGCCCGCCATAGAGCATCCTGGCCATGACATCGCGGCCCTGGCTGTCCGCGCCGAGGAAATAGTTGCCAAGCTGCCAGGTCGGGCCGAGCGGCGTGTAGCCGAGACCAAGCCCTTCCGTCGACGGCTCCATCACCGCAACGTCGGCGCCGTCGATCTGGATGACGGCGTCGAGCGTCGAGGCGAATGGGTCCACGCCTGCCCATTTTGCATAGAGAGGCGCGCTGAGACAGGCAAAGGCAATGAGGAGGAACACGGCCAGGGACGCCATGGCGGCCCTGTTCCTTGTCAGCTTCGCAAGCGCGGCGGCCCAGGGCCCTCGCGTCTTGCGCGGCATGGCAACCGCAATGGCTTCGTTCGACACGGACGTGCCCTCCACAGTTCGTTACTGCACCCAGGACTGGGTGATCATCCAGTTGAACTGCCGGTTGAACTTGAAATTGCCCAGGCGCTTGCTGACGAAGTCGAGCCGCTTCGGCGTGAAGAGGCCGACAGCCGGTGCCTTGTCCGTGACCTGCTTGTCGATTTCAGCCCACATCTTGTCGGCCGCTTTCTGATCGGTCACGCCGAGGTCCAGGGCCTTCTGCATCTTGGCGTCGATCTCCTTGTCGCAGAAGCCGGCTATATTGATCGAAGCGTCCGAGCCCTCGCGGTAGGAGGCGCAGCTGAACAGAATATTCAGGAAGTCCGATGCCGCGGGATAGTCCTTGTACCATTGGGTGACGGACATCTGCACCTTGTTGTTGGAGTTCTGAATGTAGGTGAACTGGATGTTGGCAGAGATCGGCTTGACGTCTGCGGCATAGCCAATGCTGGTCAAGACGCTCTGCAGATAGACGCCGATCGACCGCGATACGGCGGTGTCCTCTACAATGATGGTCACCTTCTGGCCCTTGGTGCCCGATTCCTCGACGAGCTGCTTTGCCTTGTCGAGATCAGGCGCCGACCACTTGGCACCGGGGTTCTTGGTGTAGGGGCAGTAGTCCTCATGACCAGGGAAGTCCGGAGGCAGGACCTGGCAGACCGGGGAGGCCAGCACCTTGCCGCCAAACAGCTTGACCAGCGTGTTGCGGTCGATCGCGTAGGCAACAGCCTGGCGGGCCTTTTCGTTGTCGAACGGAGCAAGACGGGTGTTCAGCGGTGCGTACCACCACGCCGAAAGCGGCGAGATATGCAGCTGGTCCATGAACTTGCTGCCAAGTTCGCCCAGGCGGTCGCTGGGCAGTGCGTCGAACATCCAGTCGGCCTCGCCGTTCTGGATCGCGGTGACGGCAGCCTCCTCGGACAGGCCGAAATCATATTGGACGACATCCGGATAGCCGTCCGGCTGGGCTTCCTCGCTCCACTGCTTGAAATTGGGGTTGCGCGAGATCGTCATGCCCTTGTTGGGATCGAAAGTGGAGATCATGTACGGGCCGGTGCTGGGAATGGGCGTCGACCCCATGTCCTCCGCGGCCGTGTCCGCCGGCAGGACCACGGCATGCGGCAAGGCAAGCTTGTAGAGGATCTCGGCATCTGGCTTGGTGATGTTGATGGTGACCGTGCCAGCCGCCTCGTCACCGACAACGCCGCCTTCCAGCGTGCAGCTCTTGGTGTCGGCCAGGCATTTGTCGGCGCCGACGATGCCGGCATAGAAAGTACCGGAGGTCGGGCCGGAAACCTTGAAGATTCGCTGGAAGGAGGCGACGACGTCCTTCACGCCAAGGTCCTGGCCGTTGGAGAACTTGATGCCTTTGCGCAGCTTGAAGGTGAAGGTCTTGCCGTCATTGCTGACCTGCGGCAACGCCTCGGCCAGGTCCGGCACGATGGTGAAGCCGTCCATGCCCTCGGCTTTGCGGAAGGCAACCAGGCCGTCATAGATCGGCTGGTACAATTGCCAACCCTGGTCGGTGTAGTTGATGTGCGGATCGAGCGTTCCCGCGGCAGAGCGGGCCAGCAGGCGAATGGTGCCGCCGCGATGTTCCTTGAGATATTCGGCTTGCGCCGGAGCCAACAAGGTGCCGGCCAGCAACGCGGCGGCTGACGCCGCCAAAAACAGTTTCTTCATGCTTGATCCCCTTTTCTCAGTTGTCGTTGCGGTCCAGGAAGTCTCCCACCACCCGCATGCACGCATCCTGCTCTTCGACATGCGGCATGTGGCTGGAATGCTCGAATATCTCCCAGCGCGATCCCTTGATGCCGTCATTGAAGGGCTGCACGGTCGCGGGCGTCGCCTCGTCATGACGTCCGGAGATGATCAGTGTGGGAACATCGATGGCCGGCAGGCGGTCGATGATGCTCCAGGTCTTCAGCGTTCCGATGACGTGGAATTCGTTAGGCCCGTTCATCACATTGTAGACGGTCGGATTGCGGGCAACCTGGGCGAAACTCTCGGTCACTTCGGGTGGAAAAGGCACGACCCGGCAGACATGTCGCTCGTAGAAGACCATCGTCGCCTCTTGGTAGGCGGCATCCTCCGTCGTCCCGGCCTGTTCGTGCCGGGTCAGCGTCTCCTGCACATCCCCAGGCAGGTCGGTGCGCAACCGGTTGGCCTCCTCGACCCACAGCTTCATGGAAGCCGGCGAGTTGGCGATGGTCAGCGACTTCAACCCCTTCGGCCGCGTTACCGCATATTCGGCACCCAGCATGCCGCCCCAGCTCTGGCCGAGGACGTGGAAGCCCGCGCGGATGCCGAGATGGTCGACGAGGTTTTCAAGCTCGTCGATGAAAAGCCGGGGCGTCCAGAAGTCGGCGCCCTTCTCGGGCAACAATGTGGAATTGCCGCACCCCAACTGGTCGTAGTGGATGACGGCGCGATCCCTTCGGGCAAGGAGCTTGTAGGCATCGACATAGTTGTGCGCGACGCCTGGACCACCATGCAGGATCACCACCGGGGCTTTGCCAGAATCGAGTTCGCCGCTGATTCGATACCAGGTTTCGTAGTCACCGAAGGCGGCCCGCCCTTCCCTAGCAATGATCTCAGTCGACATCCCAATTCCCAGCGTGTTTGAAGGCATCTCGTCTTTGTCCGTAGAGGCAGGCGCCTAGTTCGCCTTGCGGCTGGCCTGCACCCATTCTTCCAGCACTTGCACGCCGAATGCCGTGGCGCCTTGCCTGGCCAAGGGCCGATCGGAGTCAGTCAATTCCTTGCTGGCGATATCGAGATGCACCCAGGGGCGGTCTGCCGTGAAATGGCGCAGGAAGGCCGCGGCATAGGGAGCGTCGCCATCTTCCATATCCTTGGCGTGGTGCCGGAGGTCGGCGAATGGCGATTGCAGTCCTTCGTCATAGGCCCGGTCGAGCGGCAGCCGCCAGAACCGCTCGCCGACCGTTTCTCCGGCTGCGATGATCTGTGACGCGATGGCATCGTCGGTGCTGAACAGCCCGGCGAATATCGACCCCAGGCCGCGCGTCACCGAATAGGTCAGCGTAGCCAGATCGACGATCACCGACGGGTTGAAGCGCGTCGCCGCATAGTGGAGGCAGTCGGCCAGAAGCAGGCGTCCTTCCGCATCCGTGTCGAACACTTCCACGGTCTGCCCCGAGGCTGTCGTGATGATGTCGCGTGGTTTCAGCGCGGTACCCGATGGCATGTTCTCGGCGATACCCAGCACGCCGACGGCGTGGACCGGGCTGCCCTGTCGGGCGAGCGCTATCATCAGGCCGACGACCGCGGCCGCCCCACCCATGTCGGCCTTCATGTCGAACATCTGCGCCCCGCCCTTGATGCACAGCCCACCGGAATCAAAACAGACGCCCTTGCCGACAAAAGCGAGCGGCTGGGAGGGAGCGCCCTTGCCGCGGTAGCGCAGGACCGCGACCCGTGGCGCTCGCGCCGAGCCCGCTCCGACGGCCAGGAGCGCGTTCATGCCGAGCTCTTTCAGCTGCGCGGCGTCGAGCATTTCGACGTCGATGCCGGCTTCGCGAAGCGGTTCGAGATGATCGTGGAAATTGTCGGGATGGAGATGGTTCGGCGGCAGGTTGACCAGGGTCCGCGCATATTCGACGCCATCGGCGATGGCATTGATCCGGACCAGCGCCGAGGTCACACCATCCCCGCTTGCTCCGACCAGTTGAACCCGCAAGGTTCGATCCGCCCCCGCGCCTTGCCGCTGGTTGCGCATGTCGAAACGATAGCGCCGCAGCCGCATGCCAAGTGCGACGCGCGCCAGGATTTCCGCACCGGGCAGGTCAACGCCGGCGATGGGATCAAGGACGATCGTGGCCGAACATTCCCCTTTGCTTTCCAGATGCGCGGCAAGCAACCCGCCGGCGCGCGCCAGGGACAGGGTGGTTACGGCTTCGGCTTTGCCCAATGCCAGGACGATCACGCGCCGGGCCGATACCGCCTGCGGGGCGATCAGATCGATGCAGGCGCCTGATTCTGCCAGGGCAGCCGGGTCTGAGCAGGCCCGGGAAAGAATCCCGCCCATGTCAGCGTCCAGTGCCGCTGCCCGAGGACCAAAGCCGTTCTGGGCAGTTTGCAGGATCACGACGACAGAGGTTTCCGCGGAAATCTCGTCAGCCGTTTCGAAGACCGGCACTGGCGATTGAGGCATAAGCGGGCATTCTCTCCTATTGCGGCGATACCGGCTGAGGGGTCGGCCACGACATGCTATTTTGTCATGCGGCCAAGCTGCGCCCGCCACCGGTGGAAACCGGCCAAACCGGTCTCTGCCGCTGGTGGAATGGTGCCGGTGTCCCCAAATAGTCGTTTTCTTAAGACGACTTAGTTGCTCTTGCCTTTTCGGTATCCCCGAACAGGGCACGCGATCAAACGCCAATTTTGTCCATATCGATTGACAAAAACTCAACTGACAATTCATGATCAGCCAATGGCCTTACCTTCACTCAATGGCATGCGCGCTTTCGAAGCCGCGGCGCGTCTCGGCAGCGTCAAGGATGCAGCGGAAGAGCTGCATCTGACACCCTCGGCTATCAGCCGCCACATCCGCGCGCTTGAAAGAAATCTCGGCCAGGATTTGTTCGAGCGCGGCTTTCGCCAGATAACGCCGACCACGAGAGGTTCTTACTATGCGCGCAGCCTCTCGGAAGCGTTCGAGGCCATCTGGCGCGCCACGGACGATGTCAGCCTCTCCGATGGCCCGCGCCACAGCAGAGCCCAACGTGTCAGGGTCTTGTGCGTGCCGGCTGTTCTGAACCTCTGGCTGGCGGACCGGTTGCCGAATTTTCGGCGACTGCACCCGTCCGTCGATCTGGAGATCTCGACATCAGGCAAGCGCGCCAACTTCGACTTGGCCATCGTCGACGAGTTCGTCTACAAGGCCGGCCCGGCTTTGACGCTGTTGATCCCGTTGGTTCTGACGCCGGTCTGTGCGCCCTCGCTGCTCAATGGGCCGGTGCCGCTGCGATCGCCCGCTGATCTGGTCAATCACCACCTCATCCATGAATGTGAGAGCATGAGATGGAGGCGTTGGCTGGAGCAGGAGGGCGTTTCGGACACGACGCCGAAGTCCAGCACAACTCTGGATGATTGTACGCTCATCATGCGCGAGGCGATCAATGGCGCCGGTATCGCGCTTGCCGACACGATGATGGCCCAGGATTTTCTGGAGCAAGGCAAACTTGTCGCCCCGTTTCGCGCCCGCCACACCTATCCGGCCGGGATTTACCTGCATCAGCGTCGCAGCATCGGCAACAAGCCGGGCACCGGGCTGTTCCAGGATTGGCTGCTCTCCGAAGTTGCCGACCACAAACGGGTGATGGCCATCGCTTAGGCGAAATGCCGTTGTGGATAGGTAACGCTGGAGAGTCGCTTCAGATTGAACGCTTTGGCTGTCGCTTCAGGCGGATAGCCATCAGCTCGAGCCTTGGCCAAAGTAGGTGTAAGTCCCCGCCCCTATCGCGACCGCTCCGACCGTGATCAGGATGGATGGAGCCCCCATCCATGTGGCCGCTATTGCCCATACCAATGCGATGGCGATGGCGCCAACCGTTCCCAAAACCATCTTGAGCCATTTGGGCATTGTTCTTTCTCCCGATCGTGCCGTGATCGCCGCCAGCCGATCATTTGGACCAGCAACATGGCGCCACGCGCGAGGCGACGCATCAAAGGCGCGCACTAGCGTAGCACAGGAGACACTCGCAGGTGAGCAGCGGGGGCAAAGACCACCCACGTCTGCACCCTCTACGAGCGCAGACGTTGAAGTAGCAATCCGGATCAGGCGTTTACCGCCGCAGGGCGTATACATGCCCCATGCTTTCACCGCCCATGGGCATTGCCGACTCATCGTCCAGCAAGCGCGTAATCCGGGCAAAACCCGTGAAAGCCTTCCTCGCTTCCTCGGGCGACATCTGTCCCGACAAAGCCGCGGAACAGCAATTCAGCGCGCATTGATACACCGGCCCGCGCCGCCCGGTTGGCCATTTCCGCAGAAATACCATTGCTTCGGCTACGCTGTCGACTTCTTCCAAGGGGTGTCCTTGCCCGCGCGTAATTCGCACCGGCGAAAAGAAATGCAAGCGATCCATAGTTTCCTCCCGTCGATCGCGTTGCGATCGAACACCACCAAACTCGCAGCCGGCCATTTGGTTCCCAACAAAATGGCGGTTGGCTGAAAAAAATTTCGGATTGGCCGAACCACGGCGAATTGGCCGCGAATCATTGGCGAGAGAGAATCACGGCAACCCGCTCGCTGCCGATAACAGTGATTCCCATTGAATATCTTTAAGGCCAAAGCCGGCAAATCACTCCGTTGCCGCTTCCCTTGCGTCAGGCTTAACCTGCGTGGCCAACGCGTGAGGGCGCGTCCGGCAAAAAGGGGAACACATCACAATGACAATACAAGGCGCATCACCTGGCCTGTACAATGAGGATCTCGCTCCGGCGAAGGTTCGAAACTGGGGGCCATTCTCGATTTTCAACGTCTGGACGTCGGACGTCCACAGTCTCTGGGGCTACTACCTGGCTGCCAGTCTCTTCCTGTTCTGCGGTGGTTTCGTCAATTTCATCATCGCCATCGGCATCGGTTCGCTCATCATCTACGCATTGATGAACATGGTCGGTTATGCCGGTGTGAAGACCGGGGTGCCCTACCCCGTGCTTGCCCGCGCTTCCTTTGGCATCTGGGGGGCCAATGTGCCGGCCCTGGTGCGTGCCGTCGTTGCCTGCTTCTGGTACGGCGCACAGACAGCAGCGGCGTCCGGCGCCATCGTGGCGCTGCTGACCCGCTTGCCGTGGTTCGACGACTTCAACAAGTCGACGCATTTCCTGGGCCATTCGGGCCTGGAAGTCATTTGTTTCGTGATCATCTGGGCACTGCAGCTCCTGATCATCCAGAGAGGCATGGAAACGGTGCGCCGCTTCCAGGACTGGGCTGGGCCTGCCGTGTGGGTGATGATGCTGATCCTGGCCGTTTATCTCTGCTTCAAGTCTGGAAGGTTCGCCCTCACCAGCGACATTCCGATGGACGTGCTCCTCGAAAAGACCAAGGATGCCGGCGTGCCTGGCACACCGGGCTCGTGGACCTCGCTGTTTGCGGTGGCCGCGATCTGGGTGACCTATTTTTCGGCGCTCTATCTCAACTTCTGTGATTTCGCCCGCTATGCGCCCGACAAGGCGTCGCTGCGCAAGGGCAATATCTGGGGCCTGCCGATCAACCTCATCCTGTTTTCGCTGGTCGCCGGCGTCACCACCATTGCCGCCTTCGACGTCTATCACGAAGTGCTGCTGCACCCCGACCAGATCTCGGCGAAGTTCGACAGCTGGTTCCTGGCGGCACTCGCGGCCCTGACCTTTGCCGTGGCGACGCTTGGCATCAATGTGGTTGCGAATTTCGTGTCGCCGGCGTTCGACTTCTCCAACGTCTTTCCCCGTCAGATCGACTTCAAGAAGGGCGGCTATATCGCCGCGGTGATCGCACTGGTGCTCTATCCCTTCGCGCCGTGGGAAGGCAGCGCTGCCTCCTTCGTCAACATCATCGGCGCGACGATGGGGCCGATCTTCGGGGTGATGATGGTCGACTACTACCTGATCCGGAAGGGTGAGGTCGACGTCGACGCACTCTACCGGGAAGACGGCGAATTCCGCTTCCAGGGCGGCTGGCATGTCAATGCCTTCATCGCGGCTGGCATCGGCGCGATCTTCTCGTCGATCCTGCCCAACTTCACCAGCCTGCTGCCATCCTGGTGGGGTGTCTATGGCTGGTTCTTCGGCGTCGCTATCGGCGGCGTCATCTACTATGTGATGCGAACCGCGGCCCTGGGCGCAGGCGCCAGGACAGCCAAGGCCTGACAGACAATCTCGCGGGGCGGCGGCAATGCCGCCCCGTCTCTATGCTCCGACCATTTCGGCCAGCCGGCGCACGGTGTTCCAGTTGCGCGAGGTGCCGATACCCAGGCGTTTGTGGCTTGTCGCCGTGAGTAGCCGTGAGTTCGGCGTCTCTCGCGAAAAGACAATCCAGATGTCGCCGCCGACCGCCTGCATCTTCTCATCTCGGCCGACATAGGCCTCCAGATCAGCGACAGATTCGGCTGGAACCGGCCTACGCATCACCCGAACCGCAACCTGATCCCCTGCAGCCGCCGATTCGGCGGGAAACGGGTTTCCGGACGCCAGCATCCGCCAGCCAGCTGCGTCGCGCACGATGATGTCGACATGCCGGCCAAAAGTCTTTTCGAACGCGGTCTCCAGCAACAACTCCAGCCCGGCAATCTCGGTCTCGTCGGTGTCGAAAACCAGATTGCCGGTCGCAACGAGTGTACGCGGGTTCTTCAGGCCAAGACCTTCCGCCACGGCCTTGAGATCGGACATGACCAC
Source organism: Mesorhizobium shangrilense (assembly GCF_040537815.1). Lineage (NCBI taxonomy): Bacteria > Pseudomonadati > Pseudomonadota > Alphaproteobacteria > Hyphomicrobiales > Phyllobacteriaceae > Mesorhizobium > Mesorhizobium shangrilense. The sequence goes on along the minus strand of NZ_JBEWSZ010000001.1, from coordinate 1,377,030 downwards.
CCTGCGCCCCTCGCCCAGGATGATGCTGTAGAGGAGCGCGACATAGGTTTGCATCAGGTGAACCGGTGCCTTGCCTACACCAGCCGCGACTGCTCCACGGCGGCCTCGATGAAGCTGGCAAACAGCGGATGCGGATCAAGCGGCCGGCTTTTCAGCTCCGGGTGATATTGCACGCCGATAAACCAGGGATGATCCGGATATTCGACCGTCTCCGGCAACACGCCATCGGGTGACATGCCGGCAAACACCAGGCCGCAATCCTCAAGCTGCTGCTTGTAGTCGACATTGACCTCGTAGCGGTGCCGGTGGCGCTCCGAGATGCGGGTGTCACCATAGATCTCGGCAATCTTCGATCCCTGGGCGAGGTCGGCCTCATAGGCGCCGAGCCGCATCGTGCCGCCGAGATCGCCGGTTGCACGACGCTTCTCCAGCATGTTGCCCTTCAGCCATTCGGTCATCAGACCAACGACGGGCTCCTTGGTTGGACCGAATTCGGTCGACGACGCATGCTCGACGCCGGCCAGTGAGCGCGCCGCTTCAATGCAGGCCATCTGCATGCCGAAGCAGATGCCGAAATACGGTACCTTTCGCTCGCGTGCGAATTTCGCCGCGAGAATCTTGCCTTCGGAGCCACGCTCGCCAAAGCCGCCGGGCACAAGGATGCCGTGCACCTTTTCAAGCCAGGGCGTCGGGTCTTCCTTCTCGAATATCTCGCTTTCGATCCAGTCGAGCTTGACCTTGACCCGGTTGGCAAGGCCGCCATGTGACAGCGCCTCGATCAGCGATTTGTAGGCATCCTTGAGGCCGGTGTACTTGCCGACCACGGCGATGGTTACTTCGCCTTCCGGGTTGTGAATGCGGTTGGAGACAGCCTGCCATGGATCCATGCGCGGCTTCGGCGCCGGCTCGATGCCGAACGCGGCGAGCACTTCCGAATCAAGCCCCTCATTGTGGTAGGCCATCGGCACGTCGTAGATGTGCGGCACATCCAGCGCCTGGATGACGGCACTTTCCCGCACATTGCAGAACAGCGACAGCTTGCGCCGTTCTTCCTTCGGGATAGGCCGGTCGGCGCGAACCAGCAGGATGTCCGGCGCGATGCCGATGCCGCGCAGCTCCTTGACCGAATGCTGCGTCGGCTTGGTCTTCAGCTCGCCGGCGGTTGGAATGTACGGCATCAGTGTCAGATGCACATAGACGGCGTTGTTGCGTGGCAAATCGTTGCCAAGCTGACGAATCGCTTCGAGAAACGGCATCGCCTCGATGTCGCCAACGGTGCCGCCGATCTCGCACAGCACGAAGTCGTAGTCGTCATTGCCGTTGAGGACGAAATTCTTGATCTCGTCGGTGACGTGGGGGATGACCTGCACGGTGGCGCCAAGATAATCGCCGCGCCGCTCGCGCTCGATGATGTTCTTGTAGATACGCCCGGTGGTGATGTTGTCTTGCTGGTTGGCAGAGCGGCCGGTGAAGCGCTCATAGTGACCAAGATCGAGATCGGTCTCGGCCCCGTCATCGGTAACGAACACCTCGCCGTGCTGATACGGCGACATCGTTCCGGGATCGACATTCAGATAGGGATCGAGTTTTTTGATGCGTGCGCGATAGCCTCGCGCCTGCAAGAGAGCCCCAAGGGCCGCTGCGGCTATGCCTTTTCCAAGTGAGGAAACCACGCCGCCTGTGATGAATACATATCGCGCCATGGGAGTCATCGCTTAACGCGGCCGAATTGATTCCGCCAGAGAAAAAACGGCCGCTAGGGTTTTTTCCCAAAAAGGCATGGTGCCCCGCAGGGCAAGTCAAAACAAAAGGGCCGGCGAAAGCCGGCCCTTTCGGCAATATCGTCGAAGGCGTCAGATGATGACGACCTTGGTTCCGACCTTCACGCGGCTATAGAGATCCATGACGTGCTCGTTGATCATGCGGAAGCAGCCATTGGAGGCGCTGGTTCCGATCGACTGCGGCGCAATGGTGCCGTGAATGCGAAGATGGGTGTCCTTCTTCCCGTCGTAAAGATAGATGGCGCGTGCTCCGAGCGGATTCTCGCCACCACCGGGCATGCCATCCTTGAAGCGGCCATAGTGACTGGGCTCGCGCTTCTGCATGTCGAGCGTCGGGATCCACCGCGGCCATTCCTGCTTGTCGCCAACGGCAACGGTGCCCTTGAACTGCAGGCCCTCGCGGCCGACCGCGATCGCATAGCGGCGCGCGGTGGTCGACGATTCGACCAGATAGAGGCGGCGCGCGCTGGTATCGATGACGATGGTGCCTGCCTCATATCCGGTGAACGTCACATCCTGGGGGACGAATTCCGGCTTTACCTTGAACTGCCTTTTGGCTTCCTTCTTGGCGAGCGCGGCATCGAGAGCGCGCGTCTCGGGAAGATATGCAATCGAGGAAGAGGAGGAGGTGCCGCCGAACAGCCCGGCAAAGAGGCCGGCGCTCTGCTGCTTCTGCCCAGGCGCCTCGCTGCGCAGTTCGCTGTTGTTACCCGTCAGTGCGACATTCATAGCCTCCGCCGGGATCGGCTCTGCCGATTGGATCGGCGCGATAGGCGCGACCGGCTCCGCCTGCTCGATGATCTTGACGGTTTTCTTGGAAGGCTTGGCATCGGCCACCTCGGTCGCGGCGGGCTTGCCCTTCGAAGCAAGGAAGGCCTGCCGTTCCGCGTCAGCCCTGGCCTTGGCCGCTTCGCGCATCGCCAGCTTCCTGGCCTCGAGCGCCTTGGCCTGAGCGGCCTCCTTGTCGGCAGCTATCTTGGCCTCGAGCTTGCTGATCTGTGCGAGGTCCTCGGACGTCGGGTTCTTCTTCTTTTTAAGAAGCCTCAGTTGCGCCGCGTCACTTTTGACGGCGACGTTGATGACATCGGTTCTCTCGACCGAAGGCGATGCGGTCATGTTTACCGGCGTACCGGCGAAGGCCGCGGAACTCAGGCCGAGTGCGGCGCAAAGTCCCAGGAAAATGAAGCTGCGAAGCTGCATGGCGAAGATCCGATCGTTCTATGCTTGTTGCCCACGGCGTCGCCCGGCGCCCCCCAAGGACGCCGAAAATGCCGCTTGCAATCTATAGTCGATTAAACGGCGGCGTCTCAAGCGCGCTGTTGCGCTGCACGCAGTCGAATCTTCGTGATAGCGCGGCATTTGCCGCGACTGTGTTCTATCGACAACAGATCGCGGCGGAAGACCCGGCCTACTGGTTCGGAACCTGAGGCGTGACCGGCAGCGTAACGCCATTTGTCGCCGGCTGCGTCGTCGAACCCGCTGCCGGCGGCGTCGCGGGCGCTGTTGCCGGCGGCGTCGCAGCCGCGTCGTTGCCCGAGGGCGGCACCGGCTTGGCAGGCGTCGCGGGTGCCGTAGTGCCCGAAGGCGGCGTTGGCGTCGCGGTGCCGGGCAGTTGGTTGAGCACACCCTTGCCTGCGTTATCCGAGGTTGCCGGTACGCGATCGAGGATGTCGGTCGGCTTCTCGCCGTAGCGGGCAACGATGGACAGGGTCAGTGACGTGACGAAGAAAGCCGCCGCCAGGATCGCCGTTGCCCGCGTCAGCGCGTTGGCGGCACCGCGCGCGGTCATGAAGCCCGATCCGCCGCCGATGCCAAGACCGCCGCCTTCAGAGCGTTGCAGCAGCACCACGCCGACAAGGGCGAGCACAACCATGAGGTGAACGACGATCAGTACGGTTTGCATAGTTTATCCTGGCAAGGCTTCGCCCAGTCGTGGACAAGGCCGGTGATTTGGAGGCGGCTCAATACAATGCTTTAACGGCATTTCCAAGCCCGTGGGCCGAATATGGGAAGCAATACGTCCTTTGCAACGACTTACGCCGCCGCGTAGGCCCCAACCGAGGTCTACGACCGGGCTTCAAATACTGCGATACGCTTCCGCGATTGCGAGAAAGTCCGCCGCTTTCAGGCTGGCGCCGCCGACCAGCGCGCCATCGACGTTCTTCACGCCGAGCAGTTCGACGGCGTTGGATGGCTTGACCGAACCACCGTAGAGAATCCGGATCTTCGCCGCCGCGGTCCCGAGCTTCTCGGTCAGTCTTTCGCGGATGTGCGCGTGCGCCTCGGCAACATCAGCGGCGGTCGGCGTCAGCCCTGTCCCGATCGCCCACACTGGCTCATAGGCAATGACTGTATTCGACGCGGTTGCATTTGACGGTACGGAGCCGTCGACCTGGCGGGACAATATGTCGAGCGTCGCGCCCACCTCGCGCTCGGCCTTGGTCTCGCCAATGCAGACGATGGCGATCAGCCCGGCGCGCCATGCGGCTGACGCCTTCGCCTGCACTGTGGCGTCGTCGTCGCCGCACTGCTCGCGACACTCGGAATGGCCGACGATGACGTGGCTGGCGCCAGCATCCTTCAGCATCTCAGCTGAAATGCAGCCGGTATACGCACCGCTTTCCTTGGGGTGGCAATCCTCGCCGCCCGCCCGCACGGGGGTACGCGAAAGGATCTCGGCGGCGTGCGCAAGCAGGGTCGCGGGAACGCAGACCAGCGCTTCGGTATCCGCGTCCAGCCCACTCATGAAACCATTGCCGATCATCCTGAGCTCATTGAGAGAGGCGCTGGTACCGTTCATTTTCCAGTTGCCGGCGATCAACGGGCGGATTCCTAGCGTCATGGGTTTGTTTCTCCGGGCAATATTCGGCTCTCGCCCTCACTACCAAAATCAAGCCACAAAGCAATCGACAGTGGGCCGGAAGGGCGCTATTGCGCTTGTTTCAGACTCGGCGCATGCGAAAATGCGCATAAATCGGAAGTAACCATGCTTGGTATCTTGAGAAACGCGGCGGGGACCTGGGTCGCGAAGACACTGCTTTCGCTGCTTGTGGTGAGTTTCCTCGCCTGGGGCATTTCCGGGCGGCTGATGGGCGGATTCGCCGGGCACGACTCGGTGATTACGGCTGGCGGCACCAAAGTGTCGATCAACGAATATCGTCTGGCCTATGATCGCCAACTCAGCGTGATGTCGCAGCAATTCGGCCAGCGCATCACCCACGAGCAGGCGAAAGCACTTGGCATCGACAATCAGGTGCTGGCGCAGCTGGTGTCTGGCGCCGTTCTCGACGAACAGGCGCGCAAGCTCGGCCTCGGCCTTTCCAAGGACCGGCTGGCTGAGCTGACGCGCGAAGATCCCGCCTTTAAGGGACCTGGCGGCACATTTGACCGCAGAACATTCGAATACCTGCTGCGCGAGGTCGGCATGCGGCCGGAAGACTACCTGAAGAACCGAGCCCAGGTGGCGGTGCGCCAGCAGATCGTCGAAGCGGTTTCCGACGGGCTCAAGGCCCCGGACACGTTCTTCAAGGCAGTCGCTCTCTATCGCGGCGAAGACCGCACCATCGACTATCTGACCTTGCCGAAAGCCTTGGTGGAGCCGGTGGAGGCACCGTCCGACAGCGTCCTTTCGGCCTATTTCGACGCAAATAAGAAGGCCTACGCGGCACCCGAATACCGCAAATTCTCTTATGTCCGGCTCGAGCCGGTCGACATCATGGATGTGACTTCCGTGACCGACGCTCAAGTCAGCGACGACTACAACAAGAACAAGGGCCGCTACACAACGCCCGAACAGCGCACCATCGAGCAACTGGTGTTCAAGACTCCCGAGGCCGCCAAGGCAGCACTCGATTCGCTCAAGACTGGCGCCACCTTCGACAAGATCATCATCGCTGAAGGCAAAACGCAGGCCGATACGCTGCTTGGCACACTCACCAAGGACAAGATCGCCGACAAGGCTGTTGCCGATGCGGCCTTCGCGCTCAACGTCAATGAAGTCAGCCCCGTGGTACAGGGCACCTTTGGTGCAGTTTTGCTGCGCGTCACCGAGATCAAGCCTGAAGTGACCAAGTCCCTGGCCGAGGTCTCCGATCAGATCCGCAAGGACCTGGCGATGGGCGAGGCGAGCCGCATCCTGCTGGACGTACATGACAATTACGAGGACGCCCGCGCGGCTGGCAGTTCGCTTGCGGATTCGGCGGCCAAGTTGAAACTGAAGGTCGTCACCATCGATGCGATCGATCGCATGGGCTTGAGACCGGATGGAACGATCGTCAAGGACCTGCCGGAATCGCCCGACCTGATCAAGGCGGTGTTCGCCGCCGAACCGCACACGGAGAATGATGCGCTGACGACAGGCGACAACGGCTTCGTTTTCTACGAGGCCGATTCAATCACGCCCGCTCGTGACCGCACGCTCGATGAAGTGCGCCAGAAAGTGGTCGCGGACTGGACGGCGGCGGAAACGACAAAACGTCTCGCGGCCAAGGCGGACGAACTCGAAAAGCGCCTCAAGGCCGGCACCACGCTCGACGCGATTGCCGGCGAGCTCAAGCTCGAGAAACAGACCAAGCGTGGCGTCAAGCGTGACGCCGACGACGTCGATTTCGGCAAGGCAGGGGCAGCGGCGATGTTCGGCGTTGGCGAAGGCGGCACCGGACTGATCCCCTCGCCCACCGGCGATGGCCAGATCCTGTTCAAGGTGGCGGAGGTGTTCGAGCCCGCCGGGGCCGATGCCAGCTCCGTGCCGGAAGATGCCCAGAAATCCTTCAACGCCGGCATGTCGGATGACCTGCTCGATGAGTTGGTGGCACAGTTGCAGACGCAATACGACGTTCGCATCGATCAGGCCGCCGTTGCGCAAGCCTCGACAAGATGAGCGCGCTGAAGACACATATCGCCAAGGTCGCCACCGGGACCGCCCTTTCCTTCGAGGAAGCGCGCGAGGCCTTCGATATCATCATGTCGGGCGATGCCACGCCTGGCCAGATCGGTGGCTTCCTGATGGCGCTGCGTGTGCGCGGCGAAACGGTGAGCGAGATTTCCGGCGCCGTCGCGACCATGCGTGCCAAGATGCTGCGCGTAGAGGCACCTGAGGGCGCCATCGATATCGTCGGCACCGGCGGCGACAATTCGCATAGCGTCAACATTTCCACGGCATCTGCTTTCGTCATCGCCGCCAGCGGCGTACCAGTGGCCAAGCACGGCAACCGCGGCCTGTCCTCGCTGACCGGTTCCGCCGACGTCCTGATCGCGCTTGGCGTCAAGATAGACCTTCCTCCCGAGGCGATCAGCCGCTGCATCCACGAGGCCGGCGTCGGCTTCATGTTCGCGCCGGCGCACCATCCGGCGATGAAGCATGTCGGCCCAACCCGGGTCGAACTCGGCACGCGCACGATCTTCAATCTGCTTGGACCGCTCTCCAATCCGGCCAGCGTCAGCAGGCAGATGGTTGGCGTGTTCCTGCCCGAATGGATCATGCCTGTGGCCGAGACGCTGAAAGCACTGGGCGCCGGTCATGTCTGGGTCGTTCATGGCGACGGCTATGACGAGATCACCACCACCGGCGAAACGCATGTGGCCGAGCTGGTTGGCGGCGAGATCCGCAGTTTCACATTGACCCCGGAAGCCGTTGGGCTGAAGCGGCATACCAAGGATGAACTGCGCGGTGGCGACGCCGCCTATAACGCGAAGGCGTTGCGTGACATGCTGGGCGGTGCTGCGGGTGCCTATCGCGACACCGTGCTGATGAATGCCGGCGCCGGACTTGTGGTCGCGGGCAAGGCAACCACGCTTGCTGATGGCATTGCCGCGGCAGCGCAGGCCATCGACAGTGGCCGGTCGCTTGCCGTGCTCGACAGGCTGATCGAGATTTCGAACGGTTAGAAGAATGTCCGACATCCTGCGCAAGATCGAGACCTACAAGCGCGACGAGATCGCGGCGGCAAAGGCATTGATACCGCTTGCCGAAATCAAGGCGCGGGCAAAGGACGCCTCTGCGCCGCGTGGCTTTCTCGCGGCACTCGAGGCGAAGCGCAGATCGGGCAACTTCGCCCTGATCGCCGAGATCAAGAAGGCTAGTCCTTCCAAAGGGCTGATCCGTGCCGATTTCGATCCACCGGCGCTCGCGCAGGCCTATGAGGCAGGTGGCGCCGCCTGCCTTTCGGTGCTGACCGACGCACCCTCCTTCCAGGGAGCGCCGGAATTTTTGACCAGTGCAAGAGCAGCCGTCGCCCTGCCCGCACTACGCAAGGATTTCCTGTTCGATCCCTACCAGGTGTATGAGGCACGGGCCTGGGGCGCGGATGCCATCCTGATCATCATGGCCAGCGTCGATGATGCCTTGGCGAACGAACTTGAAGCGACGGCATTCGAACTCGGCATGGACGCACTAATCGAGGTGCACGACGAGGCCGAGACGGAACGCGCGCTGAAACTGTCATCGCAGTTGATCGGCATCAACAACCGCAATCTCAGGACGTTCGAAACCAGCCTTGAGACATCAGAGCGGCTGGCGTCGATGGTGCCGGGCGGCCGCCTGCTGGTCAGCGAGAGCGGTATCTTCACCCATGACGATTGCCTCAGGATGCAGAAGACCGGCATCGGCACCTTCCTCGTCGGCGAGAGCTTGATGCGGCAGCAGGATGTTAGCGCGGCAACCCGACTGCTTCTGACTGGCAAGGCGCCGGCCGAGGCGATCTGACGATGAAGGCCGCCCTCACCCACCTTGGCGCACAGGGCGAGGCCAACATGGTCGATGTCGGCGACAAGGCCGAGACGACGCGCACGGCGATCGCCGAAGGCTTTGTCTCGATGCTGCCTGAAACGCTCGAAATGATTCTCGCCGGCAATGCCAAGAAGGGTGATGTCCTAGGTACGGCGCGCATCGCCGGCATCATGGCCGCCAAGAAAGCGCATGAGCTTATTCCGCTCTGCCATCCCCTGCTTCTGACCAAGGTTTCGGTCGACATAGAACCGGACGCGAAGCTGCCCGGCCTGAAGGTCACGGCACTGGCCCGTGTGACCGGCAAGACCGGTGTCGAGATGGAGGCGCTGACGGCGGCCTCGGTTGCGTGCCTGACGATCTATGACATGGCCAAGGCGGTTGATCGCGCCATGGTCATTTCCGGCATAAGGCTAATCGAAAAGACCGGCGGCAAGTCCGGCGACTACAAGGCCGGCGAATCCGGGGGTGACGCATAGATGGCACTGGTTCCGGTTGCCGAAGCACTCGAACGCCTGCTGGATGGCGCGGGCTCATCCGGCCGTGAATCCGTCGCCCTGATGGACGCGGCCGACCGCGTGCTGGCCGAACCGGTCGTCGCGCTGCGCACCCAGCCGCCTTTCAATGCCTCAGCCATGGACGGCTATGCCGCGCGCGCCGCCGATGTGGCATCCATGCCGGCGCGCCTTTCGGTGATCGGCATGGCACCGGCCGGACGTGGTTTTGATGGCGTTGTCGGCAAGGCGCAGGCCGTGCGCATTTTCACCGGAGCGCCGCTGCCCGAAGGCGCCGATACCATCGTCATCCAGGAAAACGTCCGCGACCTTGGCGGCGGCGGCATCGAAGTGACCGAACCGACTGCCGAGGGGCGCAACATCCGCCGCATTGGGCTCGACTTCTCGAAGGGCGATATCCTGCTCGAAAAAGGCCGCCTGCTCGATCCGGCGGCGTTGTCGCTGGCGGCGTCCGCCAACCATCCGTATGTGAATGTGGTCAAGCGGCCGCTGGCGGCGATCATCGCCACCGGCGACGAATTGTTGCCACCGGGCAGCGAGCTTGGCCCCGACCAGATCATCTCATCCAACGCGTATGGTGTTGCCGCGGCCGCCCAGTCGGTCGGCGCCCGCGTCCTCGACCTTGGTATCGCCGCCGACCGCAAGGAGGCCATCGCCGCCTTGGTGAAAAAGGCCGTAGAGGCAGGTGCGGATGTCATCGTCACGCTTGGCGGCGCCTCGGTCGGCGACCACGACCTCATCCATGACGTGCTGACCGGCGAAGGCATGACACTCGACTTCTGGAAGCTCGCCATGCGCCCCGGAAAGCCACTGATGTTCGGGCGAATGGGCAACATCCGCTGCGTCGGCCTGCCCGGCAATCCGGTGGCGAGCCTCGTCTGCTCGCAATTGTTCCTGAAACCTCTTTTGGCGCGGCTTGGCGGCCGCGACCATCGGCAGGATGTGCGTGAAGCACGGCTGGGCGCCGCCATGTCGGCCAACGATCTCAGGCAGGACTATGTGCGGGCTGTCGTCAAGGAAGATGCCGACGGGCTGGTGGCGACGCCTTTCGGCATCCAGGATTCATCGATGCTGAGAATGCTGGCTGACGCCAACGGTCTGATCGTTCGTGCACCGTTTGCTCCCGCAGCCGCCGCAGGCGCGCCTTGCAGCGTGTTGATGCTGCGCTGAGCAAAGCGCGACAAACCTCTGATAAGAAATTGGAAAAGAAGGTCGCGCCTATTCGGCGACCAAGGTTCGCGTGAGCGCATGCTTCGGATCGGCAAGGCCGTCGACAATGCTGAAATGATGACGATCCGGCTCTACGACCGTGGCTATCGTGGCTCCAAGGCCCGTCCAGATATTGGCAAGCAACGCGCTCTGGCGCAGGAATTCGGCGCGCTCGCCGCCGCCGACCCAGCAGGTGATGCGCGCATTGTCCATGGGACGCAGCAACGCCGGGCTTTCAGACAGTGCCTCAGCCTCGTCGAGTTTCAATGCGGTGTTCATGTCGGTTCGCATCAGCGGGCGCAGATCATGCACGCCTGAGATCGACACGACATGGCGAATGCGCCGGCTAACAACCGACGCCAGGGGCGTGGTCGCGCTCACCATGCGGCTGACAAGATGGCCGCCCGCCGAGTGTCCGGTCAGCATCAAAGGCCCTTCGACAAGTTCCGCCGCCGTGCCAATCGCCGCGCCGACTTCCCGCACGATGCCGGCAATGCGTATCTCCGGGCAGAGTGTGTAGGAGGGCATCGCAACCGCATAGCCATGACCAACTGCGCCGGCGGCAAGATGCGACCAGAAACTCTTGTCGAAGGCTTTCCAGTAGCCGCCATGGACGAACACCACGAGCCCTTTGGGATGGGTTGCTGGAAGGAAAAGATCGAGCCGATTACGCGTCCTATCCCCATAGGCGACGTCGAGCCGCGCCCTGCCCTCCGCTGAAAGCGCATCCCGAAACGCTTGCGCTGGATCTACCCACGCGGCTGGCCAGCGGTCGCTTGCGGCGATGTTCGCGCCATTGGCATAGGCATTGTCCCAATCGGTGATTCGATGTTCGTGCACCGGCACCCTCCCCCAAAAAGCGCATCGTTCAGTCGCGTAGCAATGAGCATCGAATCCGATGGCGTCAATGCTTCGGGACAAAAACCTTTAGGCTTGAAACAAATTTCGGCAAGTGCGATGCTGTGTCATGTTCAGTCGAGAACGGGAGATCTCACTGTGCCATCCGATAGACCCACATACCGTCGCTCAGCCACGGCTGTGCCAATGGCGTCGCGCTCGGATCCGGGGCCGGCAGGACCGACCTTCCACCTAAAACAGTAGACGCAGAATGGAGCCGGGCAACCTCGTGCCGCGGCCATAACGACAGGGGAAAGTCGCGAAAATGCTCGGGCCATCAGCGCATGTGGACACCTTTACGCGTGACAACCTTCCGCCGCCGGAGCAGTGGCCGGATTTCCTGCTTGACGGCTTCGACTATCCCGAGCGCCTCAACGCCGGTGTCGAATTGACGGACAGGCTGGTTGAAAAAGGCCTGGGCGACCATACGGCGCTGATCGGCAACGGCCGCCGCCGCACCTACAAGGAATTGTCCGACTGGACGAACCGGCTGGCCCATGCGCTGGTCGAGAACTATGGCATCAAGCCGGGCAACCGGGTGCTGATCCGCTCGGCCAACAATCCCGCCATGGTCGCCTGCTGGCTGGCTGCCACCAAGGTCGGCGCCGTGGTTGTCAACACCATGCCGATGCTGCGCGCCGGCGAGCTTGCCAAGATCGTCGACAAGGCGGAAATCACGGTTGCTCTCTGCGACACCAGGCTGATGGATGAGATGACCGCATGCGCCAAGGACAGTGCATTCCTCAAACAGGTCATCGGCTTCGACGGCACCGCCAACCATGATGCAGAACTCGATCGCGCAGCTCTCGACAAGCCGGTGATCTTCACCGCCGTCAACACCGGCCGCGACGACGTCGCCCTGCTCGGCTTCACCTCGGGCACGACCGGCGTGCCGAAGGCGACGATGCATTTCCACCGCGACCTCCTGATCATCGCCGACGCCTATGCGCGCGAAATTCTCCAGGTGACGCCAGACGACATCTTTGTCGGCTCGCCACCGCTCGCCTTCACCTTCGGCCTTGGCGGCCTGGCCATCTTCCCATTGCGCTTCGGCGCGGCGGCAACGTTGCTGGAACAGGCGACGCCGCCCAACATGATCCACATCATCGAGACCTATAAGGCGACGGTCTCCTTCACCGCACCCACCGCCTACCGCGCGATGTTGAAGGCCATGGACGAAGGCGCTGACCTCTCATCGCTGCGCGTCGCCGTTTCGGCCGGCGAGACGCTGCCAGCGCCAGTCTTCGAAGAGTGGACGCAAAAGACCGGCAAGCCGATCCTCGACGGCATCGGCGCCACCGAAATGCTGCACATCTTCATCTCCAACCGCTTCGACGACATGAAACCTGCGTCGACCGGCAAGCCGGTAGGCGGCTACGAGGCGCGCATCGTCGACGATGAGATGAACGAACTGCCGCGCGGCATGACAGGCAGGCTCGCGGTGCGCGGGCCGACCGGTTGCCGCTACATGGCCGATACCAGGCAGAAGGAATATGTCCGCGACGGCTGGAACCTCACCGGCGACACCTTCACGCAGGACGAGGACGGTTTCTTCCACTTCGCCGCGCGATCCGACGATATGATCGTCAGCGCCGGCTACAACATTGCCGGGCCCGAGGTCGAGGCGGCGCTGCTGTCGCACGCGGATGTTGCTGAATGCGCGGTGATCGGCGCCGAGGATGTCGAGCGCGGCCAGATCGTCGAGGCGTATGTCGTGCTCGTGCAAGGCGTGGCGCCCGATGCATTGACCATCAAGCGCCTGCAGGACCACGTCAAGGCGACGATCGCCCCTTACAAATATCCGCGATCAGTCAAATTCATTGCCGCCCTGCCCAAGACCCAGACCGGCAAGATACAGCGCTTCCGGTTGCGCACGGAGAAAATCCATTGAGCGAGCCATACGATCCTTCGTCCGAAGGCGCTGAGATGTCGTTCAAGGAGCGCATGTCCTACAGCGACTATCTGCACCTGGAGAAGATCCTCGACGCCCAGGCGCCGCTGTCGTCAGCGCACGACGAGATGCTGTTCATCATCCAGCATCAGACGTCGGAATTGTGGATGAAGCTCGCTTTGCATGAGATCGGCGCCGCGATCCGCTCCATCCGCGCCGACCGGCTCGAGCCGAGCTTCAAGATGCTGTCGCGCGTCGCCCGCATCTTCGAGCAGCTGAACAATGCCTGGGACGTGCTGAGGACGATGACGCCCAGCGAATACACCGAGTTCCGCGATTCTCTCGGCCAGTCCTCGGGCTTCCAGTCCTGGCAGTACCGCGCCATCGAGTTCATGGCCGGCAATCGCAACCTCGCCATGCTCGGCCCGCACAAGCACAGGCCGGACCTGACCGAAAAGCTGGAGGCGATTCTTGCGGCGCCTTCGCTCTACGACGAAGCGATCCTGCTGCTTGGCCGCAACGGGTTTGACATCGGCGCCGATGCCAGGCGCACGGACTGGCGTGAAACCCGCACCGAGAACGAAGAAGTCCTGGTCGCCTGGCAGTCCGTCTATCGCGATCCGCAGCGCTACTGGATGTTCTACGAACTGGCCGAGAAGCTGGTCGATTTCGAGGATTATTTCAGGCGCTGGCGCTTCAACCACGTCACGACGGTCGAGCGCATCATCGGCATGAAACGCGGCACCGGTGGCACGTCTGGTGCGTCCTATCTGAAGAAGATGCTGGAGGTCGAACTGTTTCCCGAACTCTGGAAGGTTCGCACAAGGTTATGACGCCCAAGGCCCATTCGACGTAATGGGCCGGCCCGCCAAACAGCCTCGCCATCTCAAGCGAGGCTGAAACGACCTCTCCTCGCCTCAGGTCACGGCTTCCTTGGTGGCGAAACGTGGATCCTTCCAGGCGCCGGTGCGCAGGATGTCTTCCAGCACCTCAACCGCCTGCCACACATCCCTGTAGCTGACATACAGTGGCGTGAAGCCGAAGCGGATGGTCGACGGCGCGCGGAAATCGCCGATCACGCCGCGGTCGATCAGTGCCCGCATGACCTGATAGCCGTGGTCGTGAAGGAACGACACCTGGCTGCCGCGTCGGCTTCCATCGCGGGTGCTCTCCAGCGTGAGGCCGAAAGCGCCGCATTTCGCTTCGACGAGTTGGATGAACAGGTCGGTCAGCGCGATGCTCTTCTTGCGCAAGGCCGCCATGTCGACATCATCCCAGATGTCGAGCGCGCCTTTCAGTGCCCGCATCGACAGGATCGGCTGCGTGCCACACAGGAACCGGCGAATGCCGGTGCCGGCCACATAACCCCGCTCGAAGGCAAAAGGCCGTGCATGTCCCCACCAGCCGCTGAGCGGCTGGCGGACCTCCGCAAGATGCCGCTTGGCCGCATAGATGAAGGCTGGCGCGCCCGGGCCGCCATTGAGGTATTTGTAGGTGCAGCCGACGGCGAAATCGGCATTGGCCCGGTCGAGTTCGACCGGCAGCGCCCCGGCGGTGTGGCACAGATCCCAGACGATCAGCGCCCCGACCTCATGCGCCCGGCGCGTCAGCGCCACCATGTCGCGCAATTCGCCTGACTTGTAGTTGACGTGGTTGACCAGGATGACCGCGACACGCTCGTCGATCAGCTCCTCGATGCTTGGTGCGTCGACGCCTTCGAGGCGCAGCACCGCGCCCGGCCGGGTCGAGGCAACGCCCTCGGCCATGTAGAGATCGGTGGGAAAACTGTCGCCCTCGGCAACGATGACCGACCGGTCCGGCCGCATCGCCAACGCAGCATGCAACACCTTGTAGATGTTGATCGACGTCGTGTCACAGACCACCGTCTGGCCGGCGGCGGCACCAATCAGGCGGCCGAGCTGATCGCCTAGGGTTGTCGGGGTGTCGAACCAGCCGGCCGTGTTCCACGCTCGGATGAGGTCCTGAGCCCATTCCTGGGTGGAAGCCTTCTGAAGCTCATCGAAAACAGCGTGTGACGCCGCACCCAGCGAGTTGCCGTCGAGATAGATTACCCCCTTCGGCAGGATGAAGCGGTCACGCATCGAACGCAGGGGATCGGCCGCATCCATCGCCTCGATCGCAGCGAGATCGGGAATTGCACTCATGATCAGTCAGTCCTTGGTTATTCGCGAATGGTTTCCCGCGCGAGCGCAGGCCCTCGGCTGCGCTTCAGGCTTGGCAGTGCCAGCATGGCAAGCACGAACAGGCCGGTGGCGAGCTTGAGATCCGGTGGCGGCATTCCCGCGGCAAGGCAGAACGACACCAGCTGGTAGTAGACGATCGCTCCGACAAAGGGCGCCAGCAACTGGCGCCGCACGGTCTGCTTGCCGATAATGGCCTCGCCGATCATCAGGGCGGCAAGACCGTTGATGAGAATGCCGAGACCCATATTGACGTCGGCAAAGCCTTGCGACTGCACCATCAGCGCGCCGCTGGTCGCCGAGAACGCGCTCGCCAAGCCGACACCGCCAATCGTGGCCGCCCAGACATTGATGCCCTGCGCTTCGGCCATGTCGGGATTGGCGCCCACTGCGCGGACCGCCGTGCCTTTCTCGGTCTTGAAGAACATGTTGAGCAGCAGGAAGACAGCAAACGCGATCAGGCCTGCAACAACGATCTTGCTGGCCGGAAAACCTGGCCGGGCGAACGGCACCCAGTCGAATACGGTGGGTGAACCAAAGACGGAGAGGTTGGACTTGCCCATGATACGCAGGTTGATGCTGTAGAGCATCGTCATCATCAGGATGCCCGCAAGCAGCGTGTGGATGCGGAAGCGCAGATGGATGAAGGCCGTGCAACAGCCCGCCACAAAGCCCGCCGCAAGGGCGACGGCGATGGCTATCAACGGTGATGTGCCGGCGGCAAGAAGCACACCGCAGACGCAGCCACCCAGTGGGAACGCTCCCTCGCTGGTGAGGTCTGGAAAGTTCAGCATCCGAAATGGGATCATGATCCCAAGCACGACGAAGGCCAGCAAGAGGCTTTGCGCCAAGGTGACGGGAATGATCGAGACGAAGCTCGTCAGAATTTCCTGAACAAAATCCATGATGATCAGCTCGCCAACAACATGCGGTCGGTCTTGACGGAGAAATGGCCGATGAGGTCGATGACCGTAACCCCGGCTTTCGCCTCACCGGCGACTTCCAGGCGGACCCGGCCCGCGTCGAGCATGATCACGCGGCTGCCATAGTCCACGGCGTGCTGCATGTTGTGGGTCACCATCAGGGTGGTAAGCTTTAGTGCATTTACGGCACGCACCGTAGCCTGCATGACGATCTCCGCGGTGCGCGGGTCGAGTGCCGCCGTATGTTCATCAAGCAACAGCAGGTCCGGCGATCCGCCGACGGCCATGATCAGCGACAGTGACTGTCGCTGCCCACCCGAGAGCAGGTCGACGCGGGTATCCAGCCGATTTTCAAGGCCAAGGCCCAGTATCGAGAGGCGCTCCTTGTAGGATGCGAGCCGGGTGGGGTTAAGCCCTTGCCGCAGGGTGCGCTTGTGGCTGCGCAGGTCGGCCAGCAGCATGTTCTCCGCCACCGTCATGCTGGCAGCGGTGCCGCGCATCGGATCCTGGAAAACACGGGCCAATTTCGTGGCGCGCTTGTGCACCGGCATGTCGGTAACATCAGCGCCATTGATCAGTATTCTGCCGGAATCGAGGACAAGGGCACCAGAAATGGCGTTGAGCATGCTGCTCTTGCCGGCCCCGTTCGAACCGATGACGACACCGAAATCGCCGGTGGCGAGGGACAGGTCGAGGCCATCGAGCGCGACCTTCTCGTCGGCCTGGCCCTTGTAGAAAACCTTGCGTGCGGATCGGATCTCGAGCATCAGGCCCTCCCGAAAACGGTGGCGGCCCCTTCAAGGTGCCGCCACCTGCTTGATGAAGCTCGATGTCAGTCGACGATGCAGCCGCAATCCGCCAGCGAAGCCGGGATTTCGATGCCGAACGCGGCCATCGCCTTCTTCGAGATCAGCGCTGCGTGGTCCTTGTAGGCCGGGCGCGAAGGCGGGATCGCCTTCGGGTCCTTGCCCTTCAGGACTTCCGCCGCGATGTTGCCCGCGTTGACGCCAACCTGCTCGTAGTTGACCGCGAAGCTCGCCGGCACGACACCGCTACGCACCGCATTGTCGTCCGCATTGACCACGGGGATGCCGGCCTGACGCGCTGCTGCCGAGACAGCCGCGATCGCCGGCTGGATGAGGTTCGATGTGGGTCCGTAGATCACGTCGGCCTTGCCTGCCAGCGAAGCGATGCGCTGCTGGATGTCGTTGACGTTGTCGATACCGACCTCGACGACTTCGAACCCTGCCGCGGGCGCCGCTTCCTTGATCTTTTCAAGCAGCGCGACGTCGTTCGCCTCGCCCGGATTGTAAGGCACGCCAAAGCGTTTGGCGTTCGGCAGCAGCTTCTTGGTGAAAGCCATCACCGCTGCGACATCCTGGAGATCGGTGGCGCCAGTCATGCCTTCGTCACCAGAGTCCCATGACGGAACGAGCTTGGCCGCGACCGGATCGGTCACTGCCGCGAAGACGATCGGGATGCCCGAGCCGGCAAGCGCCTTCTTGGCGATCTGCGAGACCGGCGTGGTGATGGTGTACATCAGCTTGGGCTGCTCCGCCTGCAGCTTGGCGATCATCTGCGGAACCAGCGACGCATCGAAATTGGTGTGGCTTTCGGAGTAGACGACATCCTTGCCCTCGACGAAGCCGTTCGCGGTGAGCGCCTTCTTGAAACCGGCGATGGCGGCGTTCAGCTGCGGATGCTCGCCGAAATTGGCGATGCCGATGCGGATCTGATCGGCGGCGGCACTCCCGGCGCTGACCATCAGCGCGCCAGCCAGGGCCAATCCCGACAGCCAAGCGGACTTCGACTTCATCATCATTTCCTCCCAGATTTGATTAGCGCCGCTATAGGACGGCAACTGCGGCGATCATGGTCAGTCCCTCCGCGCATGTCAAACATTATATATAATTCTTGCCATGCTTCCGTATCATATATAATTTTGCCCACACCAGATGATGAATGGACCGCGATGCAGGACCAGAAGAACTCGACAAAGACGGAGGCGGCCTATCAGCTGCTGCGGCGGGACATCCTCACCACGCGGCTCATGCCGGGCGCACCGCTCAAGCTGAGTGCGCTGCGCGGCATCTATGGCGTCGGTTGGACGCCGCTGCGCGAAGCATTGTCTCGGCTCGAAGCTGAACGCCTGGTCACGGCCATCAGCAACCGCGGCTTTGCCGTCGCGCCCGTGTCGCGGGCCGAACTTGAGGATCTGGCACGCGCAAGAATGGTTGTTGAGATCCCCCTGTTCCTGGAATCGATCGAGAAAGGTGGCAGTGCGTGGGAAGATGCGGTGGTCACCGCCCATTACCGGCTGTCGCGTTGCAAGACCGCGGTCGATGATCCTTCCGACGCGGCCGTCGACAGATGGGACGAGAACCATGAAGCTTTCCACGCGGCCCTGCTGAGTGCCGCAACATCGAGTTGGCTGTTGCGATTCCGCTCGACAATCTCGGATCAACTGCGCCGGCACCATCGCTTTCTTGGGCTCGCGCCGACGTTGCGGGCCGCCGCCGGCCTCAAGGATGGCTACGAAGAGGCAATGGACGCGCTGCGTGAGGCGATTGCAATCGAACACCACACTGCAATCATGGAAGCGGCGCTCGATCGTGACGTCGAACGGGCAAAGGCGCTGATGACCGCTCACGTCGGCTACACGCTGCATGTCTATGTCCACAGCGAAGACGTCGGTGCAAACAAATACGCGGCGCGTGCTGGCAGCCTGAAAGCTGTCGGCGGATGATTTCAGCGCCTCCGCGCCGTCCAACGCTTGACGAGATCGCTGCCGCCGGCGACCGGCTGGCTACCTGGTTGCCGCGAACGCCATTGCTGCGGGTCGATCTTGGCCGGGCCGATCAACGGATATTCCTCAAGCTCGAGACCTTGTCGCCCATCGGGGCCTTCAAGGTCAGGCCGGCGCTCAATGCCTTGCTCTCTCGCGACGCGGAGGCGCTGAGGCATGGCGTCGCGACCGTCAGTTCCGGCAACATGGCCTATGGCATGGCCTGGGCAGCAAGAGCGCTTGGCGTTCCAATGGCCGCCTACATGTATTCCGACGCCCCACGAACCAAGATTGACGGGGTTCGCCGCCTCGGCGGAGAGGTGCGTTTCGTCTCCCATGAGACCTGGTGGCGCTACATCACCGGCGTTGAACAACCGGACACCGATGAACTCCTCGTGAATCCCGTCACCGATCAGGCGGTGCTGGCGGGCAATGGCACGATCGGCCTGGAGATCGTCGAGGATCTGCCGGAGGTCGACTGCGTGCTGACACCCTATGGCGGCGGCGGCATGACAACCGGGGTCGCAAGCGCGCTCAAGGCACTGCGGCCGCAGGCGAAGGTCTTTGCGGTCGAGGACGAGAACGCGGCTCCAGTCACCGCCGCACTGGCAGCCGGGCGCATTGTCGAGATCAAGACACGACCGTCCTTCATCAAGAGCATTGGCGGACCGTCCCTGGTGCCCGCGCTATGGCCGTTGGCGAACCAGTCTATCGACGGAGCCATTGCCGTCAGCCTTGAGCAGGTAACGGACGCGATGCGGCTCCTGTTCTCGACCGCAAAGATCGTGGCCGAAGGCGCGGGCGCCGCATCGCTGGCCGCCGCCCTTTGCAGCGAGCACGCGACCGGCAATATCGTCTGCGTTATTTCAGGCGGAAACATTGATGCCGGCGCCTATGCGCAAGTGCTGGCCGGGGCAATCCCGCCTGCCTGAAATCCCGCCCTGGTTCACCCAAGACGATGAGCCTGATGTTCGCCCACTCGAGGCGGAGCAGTCTCTCTGCCCAAGGGGCCACTTGCGGCAGACCGGAAATGAGATTCCGCAATTGCCAATGGTTGGCAGTTTGGCTTCGTTTCGTTCACGTGCGGGCTAGGCAACCCGCGAGGCAAACCGCTTCGCAAATGGATTATTTTCCGTTGTCCGGGCGACGAGGCGAGGACTGCTGTACGGTTGCGCAAGAGGCAAAAAACGAAATGATTTCAATTTGGCCAAGCCAAAATTTGGAACCACGGCCCGCTGTCGTGGTAACCGTCGCGGGCATTGCATGGTTTCCACCCTCTGAACATATTCATTAAACTTTAAACGGTTGCGGAACACAACTGGAACAGATAGTGTTTGTTCTGGGTTTGTTTTTCTGATTCTGGTTTCAGATCCCGTCTTCGAATCCCTTGGGGGCCGCCATGCTGACGCGCAAGCAACATGAACTTCTGATGTTCATCCATGAACGGCTGAAGGAAAGCGGAATTCCCCCGTCGTTCGACGAAATGAAGGAAGCGCTCGACCTCGCTTCCAAGTCCGGAATTCACCGGCTGATCACTGCGCTGGAAGAGCGCGGGTTCATTCGCCGGCTACCCAACAGGGCTCGTGCGCTGGAAGTGCTGCGTCTTCCCGATTCCATTGCACCCGGCCTCAACGCGGCGCGCAAATTTTCACCGAGCGTCATCCAGGGCAGCCTGGGTCGACAGATCAAGCCAGCCCCCACCCGCATGCCTTCCGCTGGCAATGACGATGACGCGGTCTCCGCGATATCCATCCCGGTGATGGGCCGCATCGCCGCCGGTGTGCCGATCGATGCCATCCAGCACCAGACCCATTCCATCTCGGTGCCGCCAGACATGATCATGGGCGGCGACCACTATGCGCTGGAGGTCAAGGGCGATTCGATGATCGAGGCTGGCATCTTCGACGGCGATACTGTCATCATCCGCAACGCCGACACCGCAAGTCCCGGCGAGATCGTCGTGGCGCTGGTCGACGATGAAGAAGCGACGCTGAAACGCTTCCGCCGCAAAGGCGCCTCGATCGCCTTGGAGGCCGCCAACCCTGCCTACGAAACCCGGATCTTCGGACCCGACCGCGTCAAGGTGCAAGGCAAGCTCGTCGGACTGATCCGGCGTTATTGAGCCGGCGCAGCAACGGGTTTGTCGGGCTTGCGATAGGGCGGCAGCCCCCTCGCCTCGCGTGAGAATTTTCGTTGCTGGTGCCAAGGCCGGTACGGTCTGTCGACCGCGAAGCTTATTTTCGGTCGCGAAGTCGCTGATTGCGGGTCGAAGAAGACGGCGGCACTTCCCGTGCGGGCGAGTTGTCGTTTGGTGACGACGAGGACCGTCGGATTGCGGCAAGGGTCGTAGCCTGTCGCGTCGTTGATGACGATCAGATCAGCAAAACGACAGGCTTTCCAAGCTTTCTTGCGATCCTCCACATAAACAACGATCGCGCCGGACGGGTGTCGGGCAACGCATAGATCGTCACTGCAATAGAATGAGAATGGCGCGCCCGGCGGCAGATCAGCGGCATCAGCGATGTCGAATTGTGGATCGCTTTGGCCGAAGCTCTCCGGCTTGATGATGGTTTCGGATTGCAGCGCACGCTTCCAGTTGTCCGCCGTGAATTCGTTGGGGCGCTCGCGGCTCACTGCAAGTTCGCCACCGCCGATCGGCAACGCCACCAGCCGCGCATCTTCCGAAATCAGTACATCCGGCGCGCGCGTGTCGGAAATCGTCAGCAGGCCGGCAAGCGCGAAAGGCAGTGACGCCAGCCGCAGCCAGGTTGTCGCCATCGTCGCGATGATCAGGGCGACTGTCACCAGCAAGACCGATTGCAGCGAAATCAACCCGACCGCGTCGATCGGCGAACGTTCAGAGAACCAGGCTGACAGCGCGATCATCGCTGTCAGCCCCTTGCCCATGACATAGAGGAACGGCCCATCCGCTCCGAATGGCATGGCCAGCGAACTGAAGACCGCAAAGGGCATGACGATCACCGACACGATCGGCATGATGGCCAGATTGGCAAACAGGCTGAACGGTGACACCCGCTGGAAATGCCAGATCGCAAAGAGTGCCGTCGCGCTTCCAGCTATGATGGACGTCATGGCGAGGCCTCCGGTCGCCAGCAGCAGTTTTCGCATGAGGAAGCCGGGCAGAGATCGTCGCGGCGGCGGCGTGCTGACCTTGCGCGCGCGATAGTCGGACCAGCCGGCATAGGCACCAACGAGAGCAGCGGTCGCCGCAAAGGACATCTGGAAACTGGGGCCGACCACCTCGTGCGGCGAGACGACGATAACGGCAATGGCTGAGATTGCGAGATTGCGTATGGTCAATGCCGCCCGATCGAACAGCACAGCGACAAGCATGACCGAAAGCATGATGAAACTGCGCTCAGCCGCGACCACAATGCCGGAAATCACGAGAAAGGCGGCGATCGAGACAAGCGCGGCCGCGGCTGCGTATTTCTTGACCGGACGGCGCGAGGAGAAATCCGGAAACAAGGCGAATGAACCGCGCAGCAGCAGCATGATCGTGCCGGCAACCAGCGCCATGTGAAGTCCTGAAATGGAGATGACATGATAGATGCCGGTGCGCCGCATCGCCTCGTTGATCTCTTCGGGGATTCCGGCACGAACGCCGACGATAAGCGCGGCGGCAATCTCGCCCTCGGCGCCACCGATGCTGGTGCGGATATGATCGGCGATGGTTTCGCGCGCGTTTTCGATCGACGACCCAAGCCGCGCCGCAAACGGCATATCGTCGGAAGGAACGATCGTCGGATTGCTGAGGAAGAAGCCGCTGGCGCCAATGCCGGTGAAATAGCTGTCAAACGAGAAGTCATAACTGTCCGGACGGACCGGACCGGTGGGTGGCAACAGCCGAACATAGCCCGCGACTTGGGAACCGGCGGTCATGTCGGAGGGTATTTTTCGCGCGGAAAGGCGGACCCGTTCGGGCGCGTAGCGCAGGGTCGGTCTTGTCGTCGAGAGAACATCGATCGTCAGCCGGACGCGGCCATTCGGCATCTGGTCGAGCGAGACGACACGCCCCGTCAGTCGCGTCGAGATTTCGGAACCGAGGATCTGCGTTCCGGCGCGCCATGTCTCAACCTTGGCGGCAAGCACACCCAGCGCGCAAAGCAGCGCCATCATGAAACACAAATGGGTTTTGCGGTAGGATCGCGAGACGAATGCGCATGATGCCGCCAGGAAAACGACAGCGACAATCTTCGGAAAACCGGGTTCCTCACCCAGCGAAAAGTATCCGATCACGCCGAGTGCAAGGAATACCGGCACCAACAGAAAGGCAACGCCGCGATCAAGCTCAAGGTTGGCTGCGGACACCACCATGCCGCGGAAACCGGATAACGAAAGGCGGCCGAACTGCCGGTGCAAACGCACGACAGCACCGGCCTCCGGAACTGGATTTGCCGAGGGTATGGCAGGAGGCGCACGATCGTCACCGGGACGCGATAGGGGTGGCGCCACCGGCGTCGGCGGAACCGCCACGGTGGGTGCAAATAGTAACCATTCGCTGACGCCGGTGACGGCATCCTCGCTCTCGTCGGTACCCCGGCTTCCTCCAGCCATCGGGTCTGCCCCTTGCGCCCTCGACCTCCTATGCTACATGAACGCGCAACGCGCGAAAGTCCGCGAAACCAGACAAGCCTCACACGCCTTCCGAGAGTCCCATGTCCGACAAGGTCATCACACGCTTTGCTCCCTCGCCCACCGGCTACCTGCATATTGGTGGCGCCCGCACGGCGCTGTTCAACTGGCTGTATGCCAAGCATACCGGCGGCACGATGGTGCTGCGTATCGAGGATACCGACCGCGAACGTTCCAGCGACGCGGCGACGGCGGCCATTCTCGATGGGCTCACCTGGCTCGGCCTTTCCTGGGATGGTGAGGCCGTGTCGCAATTCGAGCGCGCGCCGCGCCACCGCGAGGTGGCAGAAGAGCTCGTGCGCATGGGCAAGGCCTACTACAGCTACGAGACACCCGCCGAGCTCGAGGCGATGCGCGAGGCGGCGCGTGCCAAGGGTCTGCCGCCGCGCTACAATGGCCAGTGGCGCGACCGCGCCCCGTCCGAGGCACCTCCCGGCGTCAAGGGCGCCATCCGCATCAAGGCGCCGACTGAGGGCGAAACCGTGGTGCACGACCGCGTGCAGGGCGAGGTACGATTCCCCAACAAGGATCTCGACGATTTCATCATCCTGCGCTCGGACGGCAATCCGACCTACATGCATGCCGTCGTCGTCGATGACCACGACATGGGCGTCACCCATATCATCCGTGGTGACGATCACCTGACCAATGCCGCCCGCCAGACCGTGATCTACAACGCCATGGGCTGGGACGTGCCGTCGATGTCGCACATCCCGCTGATCCATGGCGCCGATGGCGCCAAGCTGTCGAAGCGGCATGGTGCGCTCGGCGTCGAAGCCTATCGTGCCATGGGTTATCTGCCCGAGGCTCTTCTCAACTACCTGGCGCGCCTCGGCTGGAGCCACGGCGATGACGAGATCATGTCCATCAAGGACATGATCTCCTGGTTCGACATCGGCGACGTCAACAAGGGCGCTGCCCGCTTCGACTTCGCCAAGCTCGAGGCGATCAACGGCGCGCACATGCGTCGCATGGCCGATGCCGAACTGTTCGATATCTTCATTGCCACCTTGCCCTATCTCGAGGGCGGTCCGGCAATGGCCGCACGCCTGGACGACCACAACAAGGCGCAACTGCTGACCGCATTGCCGGGCTTGAAGGAGCGCGCCAAGACGTTGGTCGAACTGGTCGATGGCGCAGCCTTCCTGTTTGCCACACGGCCGCTGCCGATCGACGACAAGGCCGCACTGGTGCTCAATGACGACGCCCGCAAGATTCTACGGGGCGCTCACGAAGCTTTGAACGCGCTTACGGGCGACTGGACGGCGGCCACGGTGGAGGCCGCGATTCGCGACTACGCACTGGCCGGCGGTCACAAGTTAGGGGCTGTGGCCCAACCGTTGCGCGCTGCACTGACCGGGAAAAGCACTTCGCCGGGAGTGTTCGACGTGCTTGCAGTGCTCGGGCGCGAGGAGAGCCTGGCGCGCATAGCGGATCAAATCGATTAGGAGCAAACTGGCCCAAGAAGATTGGCATTGAAAGGCGCGTTTCGCAGTGCAACATTAGGCCTTGGCCCAATCTGGCACGCACCCCCCAAAATGCGGTGGCGAATACGCGCATTCCGGTGATTTCGACGTGTCGCTTTGCAGAATTTGCCTTTGCCGGCATGAGGAAACAAGAAGGAGTTTGCAATGACCGAAGCTGCGACAAAACTGGAATTTGGCGGCAAAACCCAAGAGGCTACGGCAAAGCTTGAATTCGCGGGCAAGACTCATGAATTCAAGGTGCGAAGCGGCTCTGTCGGTCCCGATGTCATCGACATCGCCACGCTCTACAGCACCACCGGCGCCTTCACCTACGATCCCGGCTTCACCTCGACGGCAAGCTGCGAGTCGGAAATCACCTTCATCGACGGCGACGCCGGCATCCTCCTTCATCGCGGCTATCCGATCGACCAGTTGGCCGAACATGGTGACTTCCTCGAGGTCTGCTATCTCCTGCTCTACGGCGAATTGCCGACCAAGGCGCAGAAGGACGATTTCGACTACCGCGTGACGCGCCACACCATGGTGCACGAGCAGATGTCGCGCTTCTTCACCGGCTTCCGCCGCGATGCGCACCCGATGGCTGTCATGTGCGGCGTGGTCGGCGCCCTGTCGGCCTTCTACCACGACTCCACCGACATCTCCGACCCGTACCAGCGCATGATTGCCTCCATGCGGCTGATTGCCAAGATGCCGACGATCGCGGCCATGGCCTACAAATACCACATCGGCCAGCCCTTCATTTATCCGAAGAACGAGCTGAACTTCGCCGCCAACTTCCTGCATATGTGCTTTGCCGTGCCGTGCGAGGAATACAAGATCAACCCGGTGCTGGCACGCGCAATGGAGCGCATCTTCATCCTGCACGCCGATCACGAGCAGAACGCCTCGACCTCGACGGTCCGCCTTGCCGGCTCGTCGGGCGCCAACCCGTTCGCTTGCATCGCCGCAGGCATCGCCTGCCTGTGGGGCCCGGCTCACGGCGGCGCCAATGAAGCGGCGCTGAACATGCTGGGCGAGATCGGCCATGTCGATCACATCCCGGAATTCATCGCCCGCGCCAAGGACAAGAACGATCCGTTCCGGCTGATGGGCTTTGGCCACCGCGTCTACAAGAACTACGATCCTCGTGCCAAGATCATGCAGAAGACAGCGCATGAAGTTCTGGGCGAACTCGGCATCAAGGACGATCCGCTGCTCGACATCGCCATGGAGCTGGAAAAGATCGCTCTGACCGATCCCTATTTCATCGAGAAGAAGCTCTACCCGAATGTCGACTTCTATTCCGGCATCACGCTGAAGGCATTGGGCTTCCCCACCACCATGTTCACCGTGCTGTTCGCGGTCGCCCGCACCGTCGGCTGGATCGCGCAGTGGAAGGAAATGATCGAGGATCCGCGCCAGAAGATCGGCCGTCCGCGCCAGCTCTATACCGGCGCGCCGGAGCGTGACTACGTGCCGATCGCCAAGCGCTGATCGGAGAGTTCTCTTGATTGAAAAAGGCGCCTTTCAGGGCGCCTTTTTTATATGGCGAAGCACAACGCCTGCCGCGATCTCGCCGGACGGCTTGTCGGTGGCCATGCGCCTCGCGACTTCGGCAAAGCCGTCCTTTTGCCAGGCGCGATAGGCGGTGTCTGAAAAGAGACTTTCAAGCTGGCGCGCCAGATAGCGCGGCCGCACATATTGGTTGTAGTGCTCAGGCACAATCGCCTGATCGGCGATCAGGTTGGGCAAGGCGGCACTCCAGATGGTGACCAGCCCCTGAACCACTCGCATGACCGGATCAAGCCGGTAGCACGAGATCATCGGCACTCCAGACAACGCCAGTTCCAGCGACACCGTTCCCGACGCGATCAGCGCAGCATCCGCCTTGCCGAAGGCCTGCCATTTGCGTTCGGGATCGAGGATGATCTCCGGCTTCTCGTCCCAGCGCGCGACCGAAGTCCTGACCAGGTCGGCGACATGCGGCACCGTCGGCAAAAGCAGACGCAAGCGGTGTCCGCGCGCGCGTAGTATCGAGACAGTCTCGCCGAACGGGTCAATTAGCCGGCTCACCTCGCCGCGCCGCGAGCCCGGCAGCACCAGCAGCGTCCTGACACGATCACCCGACAAGTCGCGCGGCAAGCTCTGCGCCTTGGCAGCGCCCAGCACGCCCGGATCGTGCGCAAGGCGGTGCCCGACATAGGTGCCAGGCGGGCCGTTCAGACGGCTGAGTTCCTTCACCTCGAAAGGCAGGATGCAGAGAATGTGATCGACATAGGGCTTCATCGCCGCCGCCCTGCCCGGCCGCCAGGCCCAGACGCTCGGGCATACATAGTGGATGATCGGGATCGACGGATTGGCCGTGCGGACCTTTCTGGCGACGCGCAGCGAAAAGTCCGGGCTGTCGATGGTGATGAGGCAGTCGGGCTTTTCGCCGGCGACAGCACTTGCCGTCTGGTTGATCCGCCGCATCAGGCGCGGCAGATCGCGCAGGATGGCGCTGAGCCCCATCAGGGCGATCTCGGCCCCTTCGAACAGTGGCACCAATCCAAGTGCCCGTAGATGCCGCCCGCCGATGCCGACGAGTTGCACCTCGCGTCCGGTCATGCGCTTCAGGGCTTGCACGATGTCGGCGCCGAGCACGTCACCGGACTCCTCACCGGCCACGATGGCGATCTTCAGGGGCTTCTCAGCTGCCATGCGTCAGCTCCGCGGCAGGCAGGCCGACCACGAACAGGCCGAGCGCATTGGCGCGCTCGACGACGACGGGACCTTCGAGGACCAGCGAACGACCGGCTTCGACGGCAATGCCGGCAAGCCCGGCGGCATGCGCCGCCTCGACCGTCCGCGGGCCGATGGAGGGCAGATCGGCGCGCAACTCCTGACCAGGCTTGGCGCATTTGACCAGGACACCGCGCGTCTTGCCAGCCAGCCTGCCATGGCCGCGCAACTGCTTGGTGCGCTCAAGCAGTCCGCTCGTGCCCTCGATGCCTTCCAGGGCGATCGCGCGGCCGCCGATCGCAATGGCCGCCTGGCCAATGTCCAGCGCGCCGATGGCCTTTGCCGCCGCGTATGCTGCCTCGATATCGCGCCAGTCCGACTTTCGCGGCAATGCCTTGGTCAGCGGCCCCTCGGTCGCGACAAGTCGGGGCACGACCTCATGCGCGCCGACGACCTTGACGCCCCGCGCCTCCAGCCTCCGGGTCAGGATCTTCAACAGGCCGTCATCGCCGCGCGCAAGCGCCATGACCACGGAAGGTATCACGGCCAGCAAGCTAAGGCTCGGCCGCATATCGACCAGCCGCGGCCGGCGCTTGATCTCGCCAGCAAGAACCAGATGGCTGATCTTCCGGCGCCGCAGCAATGCGACCAGCGCGCCAATGTCTTCCAGAGCGAGGCTTTCATGCTCATAGGACGACAGGTCGGACTGACGGTCGGCCTGGCCTTCGATCAGGATGATGACCGGCGGATGTCCGCCCTCTGCCAGGCCTGCAGCGACTTCGACTGGCAGGCTACCGCCGCCGGCGATGATGCCGACCCTGTCGCCCGGCGCGAGTACGAGACCCGTTCCGGCGACCTCAGTCTTCGTCATCGGCATCGTCGCCATCGCCACCCTTGAGCGACGGAACGGCATAGTGCCGCTTGCCGCGGCTGGAGATGAAATCGACGATCTTCATGGCTGTCGGCGACGAACCGAATTCAGCCCTGGCGAATTCAATGTTCTCGCCAACGGTGCGGCTGCGATCGAAGATCGTCCGGTAGGCCTTGCGCAGCAGGTGGATTTCGGAACGCGGCAGGCCGGAGCGCTTCAACCCGATGATATTCAATCCGCGCAAGCTGGCGCGATTGCCGACCGCGATCGCATAGGGAATGACGTCACCGACAATTGCCGAGCAACCGCCCAGAAAGGCATTGTCGCCGACGCGCACGAACTGATGAACGGCGGTCAGGCCACCGATATAGACGTTGTTGCCGATCTCGCAGTGGCCGCCCAGGGTCGCGCCATTGGCGAAAGTCGCGTTGTTGCCGACGATGCAGTCATGAGCGATGTGGGCATAGGCGAGGAAATTGCCGTTGTCGCCGATCGTCGTTTCGCCACGGCTGGAATCCGTGCCGAGGTGCATGGTGACACCTTCGCGGATCGTGCAATTCTTGCCGATGACCAGCGTGGTGCGACCGCCCTTGTGCTTGGTGTTCTGCGGTGGTCCCCCCAGTATCGCCATCGGATAGACCTTGGTGCCGGCACCAATGGTTGTCGCGCCCATCACCGAGACATGGCTGACCAGTTCGACGCCGTCGCCGATGACTGCGTCCGCACTGATGTGACAGAACGGCCCGATGCGAGCGCCCTCGCCTATTTGAGCGCCTGTCTCGACGACAGAGGAAGGATGGATGAATGTCTGAATCTTCATAAGCATTTCGATCGTCAGTCGCTCGTCACCATCATCGCCGAGATATCCGCTTCGGCGGCCTTGGCGCCGTCGACCAGAGCCTCGCAGGCGAATTTGAGAAGGTTGCCGCGTTTCTTGATTTTCTTCACATAAATCTTCAGTTGGTCACCAGGAACGACCGGTTTACGGAACTTGGCATTGTCTATGGTCAGGAAATAGACCAGCGAAGGTTTTGAAGCGCCAAGGCTGCGGATGCAGATGGCTCCGGCCGTCTGCGCCATCGCCTCGACGATCAGCACGCCCGGCATTACCGGCTGATCGGGGAAATGACCTTGGAAATGCGGCTCGTTTATGGTCACGTTCTTGATGCCGATAGCGGATTCGTCGCCATCGATGTCGATGATGCGATCGATCATCAGGAACGGATACCGATGCGGCAGGAGCTTCATCAGCCCCATTATGTCGACCGCTTCGAGCGTCGTCGCCGCTACCATATCAGCCATTGCCTCCGTCACCCTGTTTGCGCGCTCTGGCAAGTTTACGCAGCGCGGCTATCTCCCGCATGGCTTCCGCCATTGGCTGCGCAGGGTATCCCCCCCAAATCTCGCCAGCGGGAACATTGCTCATGAACCCACTTCTCGCGGCAAGCTTGGCCCCTGTCCCGATGGTCAGGTGATCCGCAAGCCCGACACCACCGCCCATGGTGACGTTGTCACCCACGGTTACGGAGCCCGAAATACCCGAAAGCCCGGCCACGATGCAATTGCGACCGATGCGAACGTTATGGGCGATCTGCACCAGATTGTCGATCTTGCTGCCCTGGCCGATGACCGTATCGGACATCGCGCCGCGATCGACCGTGGTGTTCGAACCAATCTCGACATCGTCCTGGATGACGACGCGCCCGATCTGCGGGACACGTTCAGGGCCCTTGGCGCCGGCAACGAACCCAAAGCCATCCTGACCGATCCTGGCCCCGCCATGGATGATCACGCGATTGCCGATCAGGGCGTACTGGATGCTGGCACCCGGGCCGATATAGCCGTCGCGGCCGATCTGGCAGGACGGGCCTATGACTGCGTTGGGGGCGATGACGGTTCCGCTGCCGATGGACGCGCGAGGTCCAACGACGGCGCCGGCTTCGATGATCACGCCCGCCTCTATATGGGCAGTCGGATCGACATGCGCCTGTGGCGAAACGCCGGTTTCGCTGGTGATCGGCCCCGGTGTCGCTGCTGTCGGAAAAAGCAGGCGTCCAACAAACGCAAAAGCCTGCTGCGGGCGTGGATGGATGAGAACCGCGATGCCCGCGGGCGCCTTGCCGGCAAATTCGGCGGGACACAGGACGGCTGCCGCACGCAGGGACGGCATGAGCGCGGAGTTGCGCCTGCCGTCAACGAAGACAAGCGCGTTCTCTCCGCCTTCGCTCGCGGGCGCCAGAGCCTCGATCGATACTTGGGAGTGGTCGGAATCGACAAGCACGGAGCCGGTCAGATTCGCGACTTCGCCCGCCGTATACCGGCGTGAGGGCGCGAAGAACACCGGATCGGTCATTCCAGAAGCATTATCCAGCTAGGTCGGGACACTTGCTTCCGGACCAAAATGGTCCGGAAGCACTCTTGCCCGCCGATCAGAAACGGGTCGCTATGCCGAAGTTGAATTCCTGCACATTGTCGGTCGGCTGCTTTTTGATCGGGATCGCATAGTCGATGCGGATCGGGCCAAAGGGTGACGCCCACATCAGACCGACGCCGACCGAAGCACGCAATTGCATATCTGCTGACCCTGGCAACACCAAACCAGATGCAAGCTTGCTGCCATAGAGGGTTGCCGCATCGGCAAACACCGCGCCGCGAAGACCGAAGCTCTCCGGAATTACCGGCATCGGAAACTGTGCCTCGGCCGAAGCATTGAAATAGGTCGTGCCGCCTAAGTGATCACCGCTGTTATCATTGGCAATCGGGCCGATACCACCATAAGCAAAACCACGGATCATGCGGTCTGTGCTCTGGAACTGATCGAAAATGCGCAGCCCATTGCTACCATAACCTTCGACATATCCGGCGCCGCCGGACACGAGCCCGACCAGATCGAGTTGTTCAGACAGCGTTTGATAAACGCTTCCGCGCGCGGTCAGCTTCACGAACTTCGCGTCACCACCGAGACCAGCCACTTCCACGCTCGTATTGGCGTAGAGGCCTTCGTGAGGGTTCTTCATGTCATCGATGGTGTTGTAGACCAGTCCGACACTGACCGACGACTTGAGCCACGGGCTTTCTGCCACGCCCTGCTGGATCGCCTGGGACACCGTACACAGCGAGGGATCGAGAGCCCCATTTGTCAAACAGCCGTCCGCAAACGAATACTTCTCCTGCGCGATATTATACGCCAGCTGTGTCGAGATGCTGTTGGTAATTGGCAGACCGAACCGCACGGTCGCACCCAGCGTCTCAGTGTTGTAGTGATCGTAATTCCTCGTCTGATTGAAGATATCGAAGCCCGCCGCAATGCGCCGCCCGAGGAAATAGGGTTCAGTAAAGGACAGACCGTAGTCGCGCGAGTTCTTGCCGCCGCCCGCCGAGAGCTTGATGAACTGGCCACGACCGAGGAAGTTGCGCTCGGTGATCGAACCTTCGACTGACGGGCCGGGTGTGTCACCACCGGTCGAATAGCCGGCGCCGATCGAGAACTCACCGGTCGACTTCTCGACGACGTCGACGACCAGCACGACCTGATCGGGTTGGGAGCCCGGGACCGTCGAAATGTCGACTTTTTCAAAATACCCAAGGGCTTCAAGACGCTTCTTCGCGCGCTGGATGAGAACCTGGTTGAAGGCATCGCCTTCGCTGACGTCGAACTCGCGGCGAATGACATAGTCGCGCGTACGATCATTGCCCCGGATTTCGATGCGCTCGACATAGGCCTTGGTGCCCTGATCGATCGTATAGACAACCGAAATGGTGTGATTTTCGAAATTACGGTCGCCGCGCGGTGTCACCTGCGCAAAAGCGTAGCCAGAACCCGCGACCTTTTCGGTCAGCGCGATGATCGAGTCCTCAACCTTCTTGGCGTTGTAGACATCGCCCTTTTGCGTCTCGACCACCGACTGCAGCGCCTTGCCGTCGACTTCAGGGATCGTGCTCTCGACGCTGATATCGCCGAAATTGTAGCGATCGCCTTCCTGCACGGTGATGGTGACGGTGTACTTGTTCGTGGCGCTGTCGAGCTCGCCGACGGCGGACACGACCTGGAAGTCGGCATAGCCGTGATTGTAGTAGAAGCGGCGCAGCAGCTCCTGGTCAGCGCGCAGCTTGTCCTCGTCATAAACGTCATCACGCAGCACGAAGGACAGCCAGGATGAGCGCTTGGTGTTGATCAGGTCCGACAGGCGGCGGCTCGAATAGGCGCTGTTGCCGACGAAATTGATCGCTGTGATCTGGGTGCGGCCGCCCTCGTTGATGTTGAACACAACATTCACGCGGTTATCGCCGAGCTGCATGACCTGCGTCGTCACAGCGGCGTCGTCACGGCCAATGCGCTTGTACGCGGCCTTCACCGCCTCGACGTCGGAATCAAGGGCAGCCTGCGAGAACGTGCCGCGCGACTTCAACTGCACGGCGGCTTGAAGCGCGTTGTCCTTGAGCTTCTTGTTGCCCTGGAACAGGACCTGGTTGACGACCTGATATTCGGCAACCTTGACGACCAGGGTCGAACCGACTTGGTTGATCTGCACATCCGAGAACAGACCGGTGCCAAAGAGAGCCTTCACGGCGGCGTCGATATCGGCGCTGGAAAACGGCTTGCCCGGCTTGATCATGATGTAATTGCGGATGGTCTCGGCGTCCATGCGCTGATTGCCGCTAACCTCAACCCTGCTGACAACGGCCGCCTCGGCGGCGGATGTGGCAACAAACTGAACAGCGAGCGCGCCAGGCACGACCAGAGCCGCGGACATGGCAACCGCGGACGCGGCGCTCAGAAACTTGGATGCTGCCTTCATCGGGCTTTATAACCTTTTTCTCGAAGTCCCCACGGCGAGAAAACCGGACGTGCGGTCATTTCCCCTACCGTATTAACCGGATTTTCCCTACACGCAAGGCTTCTGGTTAATTTGTATTTACTTAACCCTGATGCGTGGCTTTCGCGTCACGCATATCCCCACGCATGGTAAACGCCGTCTCAACATTGGCCGTATCAAAGCCAAATTTCTTCATGATTTCAGCATCCAAACAGATCGTTCCAGAAAACGAAACCCATAAAACACAGCACGAGAATCATGCCGGCCCTATAGGCCATTTCCATCATCCGCTCCGACACTGGCCGCCGTATGACTGCCTCCACGCCGTAGAACAAGAGATGCCCGCCGTCGAGGGGGGGAATCGGCAAAAGGTTTAAAATACCTATGCCGACAGAGAGCAGCGCGACCAGTTGCACCAGCCATTCGAAGCCCAGCTTTGCCGCCTTGCCTGCCATGTCCGCGATCTTGACCGGGCCGCCAAGCTGGCATTTGTCTTCACGCCCAACGACAAACCGCTGCAGGAACTGGCCAGTGCGCTGGATGATGTGGCCGGTT
Organism: Mesorhizobium shangrilense; assembly: GCF_040537815.1. Taxonomy (NCBI): domain Bacteria; kingdom Pseudomonadati; phylum Pseudomonadota; class Alphaproteobacteria; order Hyphomicrobiales; family Phyllobacteriaceae; genus Mesorhizobium; species Mesorhizobium shangrilense. Next base: position 1,343,018 of record NZ_JBEWSZ010000001.1, on the reverse strand, counting down.
TCCTCGACCGCGGCCGTCAATGCGCCGGCGGGACTGTAGGTGATCAGCCGGGGCTGGCCGAGTTCCTTGTTGTTGACGACGCCGATCACCGCCACCTTGACCTTGTTGCCCAGCGCGTCGTCCTGCTCCATCAACCGCGGCGTCGCCGTCACGGTGACTTCCTTGCCGTCGCGCAGCATGACGAAGGTGATCATGTCGCCGGCGCGCCCCGAAACCAGGCGCTGGACGTCGGCGAAGGTCTCGACCTTGCTTCCATCGACACTGACGAATCGGTCGCCAGGAAGAATTCCGGCCTTCGCCGCCGGGCTTTCAGCCGTGACCTCGGCCACCATCGGCTCCGAGACATAGCGGCCGTAGGCGGCAAACAGCACGGCAAAGACCGCGATCGTCAGCAGGAAATTGAACAGCGGCCCGGCGACCACTGTCGCCGCGCGCTTCCAGATCGGCTGCGTGTGGAACGCCACCTTGCGCTCTTCGTCGGTCAGCGTTTCGATATCCTCGGAACTAGGCTGACTCGACGTGGCGTTCATGTCGCCAACAAATTTTACGTATCCGCCGAGCGGTATGGCGCAGAGTTTCCAGCGCGTGCCATGGCGGTCGTTGAAACCGAATATCTCCGGGCCGAAGCCTATCGAGAAGGCCCTCACGCCTATGCCGCACCAGCGGCCAACCAGATAGTGCCCCATCTCATGGACGAACACCACCACCGTCAAAACGAAGAGGAAGGGCACGAGCGTGCCGAGGATAAAGCTCTCCGTGCTGAAAACCGCGTGAAGAATATCGTTCAAGTCATGCCCTCAAATTCTTCCGCGGCGCAGGCCACGCCGCGACTGTCACATCAATCGAGGCGAATCCATGGCGCCTGTGCGCCTAATCTTGGAACGGTGCCACTCAAGCCGGAAACAGCCCGTGTGCCGGATGATCGGCGGTCGCCGAAATCCATCCAATGAGGTACAGGGCGAAGGCTGCTGCGACAAGCCCGTCGACCCGGTCCATGACGCCGCCGTGACCGGGTATCAGTGTACCCGAATCCTTGCGGCCGTGCCGGCGCTTGACCCATGATTCGAAAAGATCGCCAGCCTGTGCCACGATCGAAAGCACGAGTGCCACAAGGCCAAGCAGCGCCAGGTTGCCGGCCCCGGCAACGGCAGCAAGGACGAGCCCCGCGACAACGCCACCGACAGCGCCGCCAACTGCGCCGCTTCGTGTTTTGCCAGGCGAGATCGACGGCGCCAGTTTGGGTCCGCCAACAGAGCGGCCGACGAAATAGGCGAAGATATCGGTCGCCCAGACCACGGCGAACAGGAACAGGATGGCGATGAGGCCGGATCGGTCGCCGTCACGCAGCAGGGCAAGCGACAGGCCGGAAAAAGCTGCATAGGCAACGCCGGAGGCATCCCATTGCCCTGCCCCTCGTACGTGGGCAGCAACAGCGGTGATGACGACCACGGTCGCGACAAGAGGCAGCAGCAAGGGTGCGGACAGGCCTGAAATCAGGGCGCCTATGAAAACCAGCACAAGCGCTTCCGGAAGCGCGCCAAGCCCGCCACCGCCGGCAGGACGGCTCATGCGCGTCCATTCGTAGAAGATCACGCCGGCGATCACGGCGCATAACAGCCGGAACGGCAATCCACCAAGCCAGGTCAAGCCAAGCGCAACAATAGCAAGCACGACAGCCGAAATGACACGCAGCTGAAGATTGCTCATCCGGCGGCCGGCCGCGAAGCGACGTCTTGCGGGCCCAGTCCGCCGAAGCGGCGTTCGCGGCCGGCAAAGTCGCGCAAGGCCTCCGCGAGGTGCTCACGGCTGAAATCGGGCCAGTAGCAGGGCAGGAAGACGAGCTCGCTATAGGCGGCCTGCCACAGAAGGAAGTTCGATAGCCGGAGCTCGCCGCTGGTTCGGATAACCAGCTCCGGATCGGGAATACCTTGCGTGTCGAGACAGCCGGCAAAGCTCTCGGCGGTGATCGCCTCGCTGTCGATCTCGCCGCGCGCCACGGCCTGCGCGAGCTTGCGCGCGGTCCGCACGATCTCATCACGCCCACCATAGTTGAAGGCGATGACCAGCGTCAGCGAGGTGTTGTGGATCGTCAGCGATTCGGCCTCGTCGAGAAGGCCTCTGATGTCGGCCTGCAGCCCTGCCCGGTCGCCGATGATTCGCACCCGTACGCCGCTCTGGTGCAGTTCAGCGAGATCGCGGCGGATGAAGAGTTTCAGCAGCCCCATCAGGTCGCTGACTTCAGCCTTCGGCCGTGACCAGTTCTCGGACGAAAAGGCGTAAACAGTCAGGAAGGAGATGCCGAGGCCAGGCGCTGCCCGCACCGTCTTGCGCAACGCCTCGACACCGGCGCGATGGCCGGCAAGCCGCGGCAGGCCGCGCGCCTTGGCCCAGCGTCCATTTCCGTCCATGATAATCGCGACATGCGCGGGCGTTGCCATGTTTTCGCTTTCGGGCCAGCCGATGGCCGGACCCTAAACCTGCATGATTTCAGCTTCCTTATCGGAAAGCAGATGGTCGATGGTGCTGATCGTCTCGTCTGTGAGTTTCTGGACCTGATCGGACCGCTTGCGCTGATCGTCCTCGCTGATATCGCCGTCCTTCTCAGCCTTCTTCAGGAAGTCCATGCCGTCGCGGCGCACGTGACGCACGGCGACCCGGGCATTCTCGGCATAGCCGTGCGAAATCTTGACCAGTTCCTTGCGGCGCTGCTCGTTGAGCTCGGGCAACGGAATCCGGAGATTGGTGCCGTCCACGATCGGATTGAAGCCAAGATTGGATTCACGGATGGCACGGTCCACAGCGCTGACCATCGACTTGTCCCATACCGACACCGAAATCATGCGCGGCTCAGGCACAGAGACGTTGGCCACCTGGTTGATCGGCATGCTGGTGCCGTAGGCTTGCACCTGGATTGCATCAAGCAGGTTGCTCGACGCACGACCGGTCCGAAGCGAAGCCAGGTCGTGCTTGAACGCAGCGATCGCCCCATCCATGCGCCGCTTGAGGTCTTCGTACTCACCACTCATAATTGTCTCCTCGACCCGGCTGCCCCGGATTCACTGCTTCAGGGGAGAACCCCGCGTTCGAGCCAGATTGCGAAAACTGGTCTCTCGTTTTCGCAACTATGCTCCGGATCAACTGTCCGCGACGACCGTACAGCGGCCGCCACCCCTCAGAATATCGCCAAAACCACCTTTTTCGTGGATCGAATAGACGATTATCGGAATGTTGTTTTCGCGCGCAAGTGCAATCGCTGCTGTATCCATGATGGAAAGCCCGCGATTTATGACTTCGGCATGGCTGATGCGCTCGAAACGCGTCGCGCTGGGATCTTTCTTGGGATCGGCCGAATAGACACCATCGACCTGAGTGCCCTTGAACAGCGCGTCGGCGCCGATTTCCGCCGCGCGAAGAGCTGCTGCCGAATCAGTGGTGAAGAAGGGATTGCCCGTGCCACCGGCAAAGATGACGACCTTGCCCTGATTCATGTAGGCGGTCGCCTGCCGCTGCGAAAAGCTCTCGCAAAGCTCAGGCATCGCGATCGCCGAGAGTACCACGGCGTCGACGCCGATCTTGTTCAACGAGGTGCGCAACGCCAGCGAATTGATGACAGTGGCGAGCATGCCCATGTGGTCGCCGGTCACCCGGTCACCCCCCTTGGAGGCAACCGCCACGCCGCGAAAAATGTTGCCGCCGCCGATGACGACGCCGACCTCGATGCCCAGGGCACGGGCCTCGGCGATATCGGACGCGATGCGATCGACAACCGACACGTCGATCCCGAAATGCTGCTCACCCATCAACGCTTCGCCCGACGCTTTCAGCAAGACACGTCGGTAGAGGGGCTTCACCGTCATCTGGTCCTCATCGTTTTGCGTGACGCATCCGGGCCGGCATTTGCGCGAGCGCCACCCAAAACACAGGGTTCCGATACACGAAGGGCGCCGCGATGTCACGCGGCGCCCACGCGGGAAATTCTCTCGCCTTTTGTTAACTCACGCCGGCAAAAGCGCCTGCCATGAGCAAGTCCGGGAAGTAGCCCGCAGGCTTGTCGCCGACAGCCTGGCCTCCGGTGAGGCCGCCCTGGATCTCTGGGCCGAAGAACGAATAGGGGAACGGCGTGACCGGCCGGCTGACCGCATCGAGCCTTGCCAGAAGCTCCTGCGGTATCTCGAAATCCAGCGCGCCGAGATTGTCCTTGAGCTGGTCCAGCCTGGTCGCACCGATGATCACCGACGCGACACCGGGCCTTGTCGCCGCCCAGTTCAAGGCGACCTGCGCCATGCCGTGACCGAGCTCGCCGGCAACTTTCTCCAGTTCGGCTACGATTGCCCAGTTGCGGTCGGTGAATTTCTGGAAGCCCGGATTGGCAGAGCCGCGCATCGTCTCCAGCCGACCGCCGGCCTTGTTGATCGTATCGGAGCGGTATTTCCCGCTGAGCAGCCCGCTGGCCAGAGGACTCCAGACCATGATGCCGGCGCCGTAGCGCGTGCCGAACGGCACGAATTCATGCTCGATGTTGCGCTCCGCCAGCGAATACTCGAGCTGCAGCGCCGAAACCGGTTCATAGCCGCGCTGTTCAGCCGTGGATTGCGCCCTGCTCGCATACCAGGCCGGGACGTCGGAGAGGCCGACATGCCGGATCTTTCCCGCGCGCACCAGATCATCCAGCGTACGCATCACCTCTTCCGGCGAAGTCAGCCTGTCCCAGCAGTGCAGGATATAGAGATCGATATAGTCGGTGCCGAGACGCTTCAGCGAGCTCTCGACGGCGCGGATGATGTTCTTGCGGCCGTTGCCACCGGCATTTGGATTGCCCTGCTCCAGATTCATGCTGAACTTGGTGCTGATCACAGCCTTGTCGCGCAGACCGCGTTCGGCGATGAACTCGCCAAGCCAGGTCTCGGAGGTTCCGCCGGTGTAGGCGTCGGCTGTATCGAAGAAATTGCCGCCTGCCTCGACATAAGTGTCGACCATGGCGCGCGCCGTCTCCTTGTCTGCGCCCCAGCCCCATTCGGTGCCGAAGGTCATGGTGCCGAGCGCCAGACGGGTGACGCGCAGCCCGCTGTTGCCGAGGGTGTAATGGGACATGGTCATGGATCGCTTCCTTGCTGCTTCGCCGAATGGCTCTGGTGCAGCGTCTAGATGCTCCCGCTCACTTTGCTTGATAAGATTGCATTATTTGAATGAGCTATGCGATATCATGCATGAATGGACCGCGACCTGCTTGGCCATCTCCCTGTTATCGTCGCCGTGGCACGGCGCGGCGGCTTTGCGATGGCCGCGGCGGAACTTGGCATGAGCCCTTCGGCCGTCTCCCATGCCGTGCGCCTTGTGGAAGAGCGGATCGGCCAACCGCTGTTTGCCCGCACCACGCGCAGCGTCGCGCTTACTGAAGCCGGCGAAGCGCTGGTGGCCGCGGCGGAACCGGCACTGGAAGACATCACTGACAGGATCGAGCGTATTCGCTCCGTGAAAGGCAGAGCGAGCGGGCTGCTCAAGCTCAACGTGCCGCGCCTTGCACTGCCTCTGGCGCTCATGCCCATCCTGGCGGCGATGGCGCAGCGCTATCCCGATGTGACCGTCGAGATCGCGACCGACGAGCGCTTGAGCGATATCGTCGGCGAAGGCTTCGACGCCGGCATAAGGCTGGGCGAGATGATCGCCGAGGACATGGTGACGGTGCGGCTCACCCAATCATTCCGGACGATCATTGTCGCCTCCCCGGCCTATATCGACCGCCACGGCAAGCCGCGAACCTTGGCTGAGCTGTCCAGCCACAACTGCATAGGTTATCGGCTGCTGCGATCGCGCGCGCTCTACCGCTGGGACCTTTCCGATCAGGGCAAGGAGGTCAGCGTCGAGGCGCGTGGCAGCGTCGTCGTCACCGATCCGCTCTCGGCGCATGAGATGGCGCTGGCCGGCATCGGGCTAGCCTATCTGTTCGAGCCGCTGGTGCGGGCTGATATCGAAGCCGGGCGGCTGGTCGAAGTGCTGCGTGACGCTTCGATCGATGAACCGGGATTGTTTCTCTACTTTCCGCGCCGGGCGGCCATGGCCCCCAAGCTCAGGGCTTTCATCGACACCGCAAACGAAATCGGCCAGGCATCCTTGCGGACGCCCGGCCGTGTTGCCTGAACTGGCTAACCCCTTTGCAGGGCTATTTCTTGACCGCAGCCGCGACTTCCGCCGCGAAATCGGTCTCTTCCTTCTCGATGCCCTCGCCCAGCGCGAAGCGTAGATAGGCGGTGATCTTGGCCGGAGCGCCGATTTCCTTCTCGGCATCCTTCAGCGCCTGCTCGACAGTGATGTCGGGATTGAGCACGAAGGCCTGCTTCAAGAGCACGACTTCCTCGTAGAACTTGCGCAAGCGGCCCTCGACCATCTTCTCGATGATCGCTTCCGGCTTGCCGGTCTGACGTGCCTGATCGGCGAAGATCGCCTTCTCGCGCTCGACCGCTGCCGGATCGATCTGCTCCGCGGTCAGCGCCAGCGGGTTGGTGGCGGCGACATGCATGGCGACCTGGCGAGCGAAGGCGTTTGCAGCCTGCGCATTGCCGGTAGTTTCGATGGCCACCAGCACACCGAGCTTGCCGAGACCATCAGCAACCGCGTTGTGGACATAGGTAGCGACCGCGCCGTGAGGAACGGTCAGCTTGGCCGAGCGGCGGAAGCCCATGTTCTCACCAATGGTCCCGACAGCGTCCTTGATGGTGTCGGTAACCGACTTGTCCGAACCCGGGTACTTTGCGGCAGCGACAGCCTCGGTCGTGCCATAGGCGAGCGCGACCTTGGCAACGTTGGCGACGATTTCCTGGAAAGCCGCGTTGCGGGCAACGAAGTCGGTCTCAGAGTTGACCTCGACCACAGCGGCCTCACGCACGCCATTGTCGACGCCGATCAGGCCTTCGGCAGCCGTGCGGCCGGCCTTCTTGTCGGCTTTGGAAATGCCTTTCTTGCGCAGCCAGTCGACGGCCTCTTCCATGTTGCCGTTGGTCTCGGTCAACGCCGCCTTGCAGTCCATCATGCCCGCGCCGGTCAAGTCGCGGAGTTCTTTGACCTGTGCAGCCGAAATGCTCATTGTCGCCTCTTTGTTTTAAATGCACCGACGCACCATCGAATCTCGATGATGCGTCCGTTTAGCGTGCCAAAATATTAGAAAGATGAAGGCCGGGACCGGCCCTCGCCGTTTAAGCCTGCGGGGTCTCGGTCGACGGAGCCGGATCAAGCGCCGGTTCCACCGGAGCTTCGACCGAAGCGCCGATATCGACGCCGAGCGCACCCTGCTGACGGGCGATGCCGTCAATCGCAGCCTTGGCGATCAGATCGCAGTACAGCTGAATGGCGCGAGCCGCGTCGTCATTGCCGGGGATCGGGAAGTCGATCTTGTCGGGATCGCAGTTCGAATCGATGATGGCGACGACCGGAATGCCGAGACGCTTGGCCTCGAGGATCGCGATCGCTTCCTTGTTGGTGTCGATGACAAACATCAGGTCCGGCGTCGAGCCCATGTCCTTGATGCCGCCCAGCGCCTTGTCGAGCTTCTCGCGCTCGCGGTCGAGGTTCAGGCGTTCCTTCTTGGTCAACCCTTGCGCCTCACCGGCCAGCATCTCGTCGAGCTTGCGCAGACGCTGGATCGAATTCGAGATCGTCTTCCAGTTGGTCAGCATGCCGCCGAGCCAACGCGAGTTGACATAATACTGGGCCGAGCGCTGAGCAGCGTCGGCAACGATGTCCGAAGCCTGGCGCTTGGTGCCGACGAACAGCACGCGGCCGCCCTTGGCGACGGTATCGGAAACCTGCTTCAGCGCCTGGTGCAGCAAAGGCACCGTCTGCGAGAGGTCGATAATGTGGATGTTGTTGCGAGCGCCGTAGATGTAAGGCGCCATCTTCGGGTTCCAGCGGTGAGTCTGGTGGCCGAAGTGAATGCCAGCTTCCAAAAGCTGGCGCATACTGAAATCAGGCAGAGCCATTCTTAGTTCCTTTCCGGTTAGCCTCCACGGACACAGGCATTTTTGGACGAAGTCCTCGAACGCCACCGGAGGTCTCAGCCGGATTTCTCCCGGGCAGACACCAAAGTCCGTGTGTGGAATGAGCGCGCATATAGAGGGGAAGTCCGACAAACGCAAGCGGGGCGGCGCTTTAACGCCTAGCGTGCGGCAATCAGCGCTCCGGTGCCGATCATGGCGCTGCCGGCGAACCTGTTCATCAGCCGCATGCGCCTCGGCGTCTTGAACCAGTTGGAAGCCCGACCCGCAAGCGCGGCGTAAAGGCTCATGGTCAAGATATTGACGCTGATCACCACGGCGACCACCAGCAGCCCGTCGGCGAAGGTCAGGGTGTTGAGGTTCAGGATCAGCGGCATGATCGAGGCGTGAAACAGGATCGCCTTCGGGTTGCCCAGCGCAATGGATGCGCCGAGGAAAAACGATCGCGACAATTTCGCCTGCGGTGTCTGCGATTCGGCCGATTGACTGGCGGCGGCGCGCCACATCCTGACGCCGAGAAAAACCAGATAGGCCGCGCCCGCATATTTCAACAGGTGAAAAACCCACTCGAAAGTCTGGGCCAGCGCCACCAGTCCAAGCAGCGCCAGGGTGACCAGCACCGCATCGCCGGCGGCGACGCCAATTCCGGCCATGAACGCCCTGACGAACCCGCGCGAAACGCCATTGGTAATGACCGCGAACATTGCCGGGCCAGGTGTGGCCGCGGCAACGGTGATCGCTGCGCAGTAGGCCAGAAATGCGGTCAGCGTCATGGCCGGTTCCCCTTCCCGTTGGGCACCCTCACCCGCCTGAAGATCTCGACGATCTCCTCGCGGCTGCATTCGATCGCGCCAAGCCTCACAGCGCGATCACGTTCGAAGCCGGTTATGTCATAGTGTGGCGCCGATGTCTTCGGCGGCCCTTGATATGACGAGCGCTTGACGCCGAGCTCTCCGGCAAAGCGGTGCAACTCGTCGGTCTCGTCGGCCATCAGGTGACACCAGCGATGACCGGCCCATTTCCAGATCGCCGCGTCGACATAGACAGCCATGAAGCTTGCCGCACTCCCCGTCTCGCCAGATGAAACCGTGGCCAGTCGTATGAACTAACGATGATAGAAGGGATTCGGATAGGAAATGAAGCCTCCGGCAGCCTCAAGCTCGGTCACGATGCCTGTTACGGCTTCCTGCATCCGTCGGCGCAACTCAACAAGAGCATCATCGATCGAGCCATCATAAGCATGCAATCCCAAGGGCTCGGGGACCCGGATATGGGCACAGCGCGGCCCAGCCGGCTGCGGCGCGAAATGGTTGAGCGTGTCGCGAAGCGTGCCCTTGCAATAGTCGTTGCGGATACGTTTCAGATGCTCCGCCACCTCCTCTTGCGTGGTCAGCGGCTTGGCCCATGCCCACGGCCCGACGCGCTGGAGCCGCTGGATCGTTTCCATCAGCTTGCGAACCCGCTTCTGACCGTCATCAGCGTTTTCCTTCAGCCAGCGCCGCGACCGACGCAGCAATTCAGAGAAGTCGACGGAGTTGGCATCGACGGATATCTCCTGCCCAAGGCGGCGGCCCAATTCGAGCACGAGGTCGTGCTGGCGTTCCGCATAGGAGGCATGCTGATCAGACGGGACGCCGTACGCGGACGCGTCGCGCGAAAGCAGGGTTGTATAGATATGATGGATACGCTCCGGCAGCGTATCGGCGGCAATGCGTTCGATTTTCAGGCTTCGCTCGACATGGCTGCATTCTCGCGCCAACGCAGACCCAACGTCTTTTGTGAAGGTCAGCTTCCAGACGACGGGAGCAATCCAGGCCTTGAAATGCTGATCGCTTTCACGGCCGCGCTTCAGGGCGTCCAGCCCCATCTCTACCGCTCCCGGCAGCAATGGCGCGACAAAATTGCCATGCCAGCCGACGCCGCCTTCGGGGTGCAGCAGCACGCCATGGCCTTTCATCGCCCAGTCGACGGAGTACTCCTTGGCCGCCCCGCTGTTACCGGGTATCTGCGCGATCAGATTGTTGGCCAACCAGAATTTCTGCATCATCCGGCCAAGGCCGTTGACGACGCCATTCGTTGCCCAGGACGCGGTGAGCGGGCTGACCCGCGACACAACCTCCTTGTCGATCATCCAGTCCGTGAAGAACTCGGGATGATTGGGCGTGATGAACGTCGCCTTACCTTCTCCGCAGGCGGCCTTCAGTCGCCGCTGTTCCCCAATGGGAAAATCGAAATGACGGACATTGGCAATGCCACGCAAGCCGGCCAGGCGATTGAATGGCAACAGGTCGCGAAACCCGGGAACGCCGCGCAGCATGACGATCCGGTTGACCACTGTCATGATCTTGATCAGCGCCGAATTGGGTCGCGGCGCCACGAACACATCGATCCTGCCCAACCTGCTCCCCCCTCTGAGATCGCGCACAACGTGCGATACGGAGGGAAAGGTGAGAGCCAATTGCGGCGTGTTCAAGTCACGGAGCACGGCAAGCCCGCGCCGTGGTTAATCAGACGATGATTGGATATGGAGAAGCTATTTCACCGGGCAAGGCTTCGTCTGATCGAACAGCGATAGATTCACCAGCTTGCCGGTCATCGAGAAATCGCCGTAGTCCATGACGAGATCGCGCGTGATGCCGTTTTCATGCAGCTTGAAGCTGATCCGGTATTCCGGCACCTCTTCGCCAGTCTTGGCGGTATCATCGAAATAGGCGATGTCCACCGGCCAGTATTTGTCGGTGGAAAGCTTCGCCAAAGCCGGCGCCTCCGGGTCGGTCTTGTCGGCTTCGGTCTTCTTGCCGACGATGACCGTGGTGGTCATCACCTTGTTGGCATCCTCCGAACCGTCGAACAAATTGGTTTCGTAAAAATTCTCGCCCTTCTCGGCCTTGCCGATCAGTTCGACCAGATGCTGGGTCGGAAACTGGGTGGCGGCCAGTTCCATGCTGCTCTTTTCGGGCTTGTCGATGTCGACTTTCAGCCCTTTCGCATCCTTCGTCGCGGTGCCTCTGACCTCCTTGTCGAGGTTCTGGTCGACAAAGGACTTTGTCACGAATGAGAAGGTCTTGCCTTCGGCATCCTCGAAAGTGGTCGTCTGCTGATCGGTCAACCTTGTGTTTTCGTTGGTGACGATCTGGGTCACGAAGCGAAATTTCACCGTATAGCCTTCACAGGCCGAACCATTGAACTCATAGACCATGCGCCCGGTGATGCCAGTGATGCCGGAGCGGTCGGACGCCTTGTTCAGTGAAAGGTCATAGACGGCACGATGCGCTTGCAGCGCCGGTGCGGCGAAAGCGGGCCCCATCGACAAAGCCGCCGACAGCAGGATGGCGGGGAATACGAGGCGGCGCGTTGCGCGCATGAGGTGCTCCGATCATCGTGGCTGATGGCAGCCCGCGGGGAAAGATGGTCCAGCTTAAAAAAAGTCGTGGCGGAAGCGAGGCAAAAATAGCAATTTCGGCCCCGGCCAAAGCCGCGAGATCAAGCAATAGGGAAATACCATGAGCGAAACAATCGAAAAGCGGCTAAGCGATCTGGGCGTGACGCTTCCCGTCGCGGCGGCACCTGCCGCTAACTACGTGCCCTATTGCCAGACCGGCAATCTGCTGTTCACCGCCGGGCAGTTGCCGCTCAAGGACGGCAAGCTCCAGGCCACCGGCCTGCTCGGCCGCGACGTCGACACAGCAACCGGCAAGGAAGCGGCAAAATACTGCGCGATCAACATATTGGCACAGGCCAAGGCCGCGCTTGGCGACCTCGAGAAGATTCGTCGGCTGGTCAAGATCACCGTTTTCGTCGCTTCGACCGCTGATTTTGTCGAGCAGCATCTGGTTGCGAACGGTGCCTCCGATTTTCTCGTGGCCGCACTCGGTGAGTGTGGCAAACATGCACGCTCCGCAGTCGGCACGGCCTCCCTGCCGCTTAATGCCGCAGTGGAAATCGAAGCGATCTTCGAAATCGAATGAGCCTGGGAACGACCATGACAGATCTATCCTGGCTGATTGCCCGGCCCGTCGCTCATCGCGGTTTTCACGATATGAACAAGACGCGCTGGGAGAACACGCTTTCAGCCTTCGCCGCGGCAGCCGAGCGTGGCTATGCCATCGAATGCGACGTGCATCTCTCGTCGGATGGCGTTCCCGTCATCATTCACGACGACGACTTGCGAAGGCTGACCGGCGTTGATGGCTTTGTCTGGCAACGGACCGCGGCGGAGCTTACCGCGCTCAAGGTCGGCGGCACATCGGATCACGTGCCGACGCTGCAGGAAGCTCTAGATCTGGTCGATGGCCGCGTACCGATGGTCATCGAGTTGAAGGGAATTCCTGGCCGCGACGACGGCCTCGTGGCGCGCGTCGGCAAGATGCTGAAGCGCTACAAGGGCAAGGCGGCGATCATGTCGTTTGATCACTGGCTGCTTCGCGATTTCCCCAAACACGCGCCTGGCATTCCCGCGGGGTTGACCGCCTACGGCAAAGACAACCATTTGATCGAGGGGCATTTCGCCATGCTGGCGCACGACATTGCCTTTACGTCCTACGCGGCCGGCGACCTGCCGAACGCCTTCGTCAGTTTCGTTCGCGAAAAGCTCAAGATGCCGGTGATCACCTGGACGGTGCATGATCAGCCGGCGATCGACCTGACGTTCAAATATGCCGACCAGATGACGTTCGAAGGATTCGAGCCCGACGTTGCCAAAGTGGTATGACGTGAGCTTGCCTGAAACGTGACTTGTAGCGGCTCGGATGGAGCTTAAATAAGCCTCATGGATCAAGGCGACGACGGCGACAGGCAAACGGCGAACGCGGAGTATGCGATCCGCGTCGCCGCGGGTATCGGCGCATTCACCCTTGACGAATGGAACAGTTTCGGCGGCACCACGCGCGATGATGCGGACAATTCCTATAACCCGCTCGTTTCATTTGCTTTCTTGAGTGCGCTCGAGGACTCTGGTTGTGCCGTCCGGCGCACTGGCTGGCAGGGCCATCACCTGAGGCTCGAAACCGCCGAGGGCAAGCTGCTGGGGGCCATTCCCAGCTACCTGAAATCGCACAGCCAGGGCGAATATGTGTTCGATCATGGCTGGTCGGATGCGTTTGAGCGGGCCGGCGGCCGTTACTATCCAAAACTGCAATGCGCGGTGCCGTTTACGCCGGTGACCGGCCCTCGCCTGCTGGTGAGCAAGGGCGAGGACAGCAACACCGTCAAGGCCGGCCTGGCCGCTGGGCTGAAGGCGGTGACGGAAAAGCTCGGCGTGTCCTCGGCACACGTCACTTTCGCGCAGGAAGCCGACGTCGCCACGCTGGAGGCCGCGGGGTTCCTGCACCGCACCGACCAGCAGTTTCATTTCTTCAACGAAGGGTTTTCGACCTACGACGACTTCCTCGCCACGCTAGCATCACGCAAGCGCAAGGCCATGAAGAAGGAGCGGCGCGAGGCACTCGCCCCCGGCATCTCGATCGACTGGCTGACTGGCAAGGATCTCACCGAAAAGGCCTGGGACGACTTCTTCGCCTTCTACACGGACACCGGCAGCCGCAAATGGGGGCGCCCTTACCTCAATCGCGAGTTCTTCTCGCTGATCGGCGAGCGCATGGCCGACGACATCCTGCTGGTGATGGCCAGGCGCAACGGCCGGTATATTGCAGGCGCCATCAATTTCATCGGTTCCGACGCACTCTATGGGCGGAATTGGGGCTGCATCGAAGATCACCCCTTCCTGCATTTCGAGGTCTGCTACCATCAGGCCATCGATTTCGCCATCGACCGCAAACTGAAGGTGGTCGAAGCGGGCGCGCAAGGTGAACACAAGCTCGCCCGCGGCTACCGGCCGGTGACCATGCACTCGGCGCACTACATCGCCCATCCCGGCTTACGCAACGCCGTGGCCGATTATCTGAGGCGTGAGCGGCGTGAAGTGGAACGCATGGGCGAATATCTTGAAGAGCACACCCCGTTCCGCAAATCGGACCCGACAGGCGAGGAGTGAACTCCTCTAAGGGGTTGTTTCAATGGACGGAGTGCCGTCCCAACTCTCCACTTCGCGCCTCACACCTCTCGGGCTGGCCAGCTAGCCTCGTGTTGCCCTCGTCGAAGCAGGCGCGGTTGATCTCGCCTGATCGTCTTGCCGCCCATAAGAGGCTTCGCTACATCGGATACTGAGCCACAATCCGGAGCACGTCATGGCCGAGACCCCTTACGACCCACAGAACATCTTCGCCAAGATCCTGCGCGGTGAAATCCCGTCGCACCGCGTCTACGAGGATGAGTCCGTGGTGGCGTTCATGGACGTCATGCCACAGGGACCAGGCCACACACTGGTCGTCCCCAAGGCGCCGTCACGCAACCTTCTGGATGCCGACCCGGCAACGCTGGGGCCCCTCTTCACGGTTGTTCAGAAAGTGGCGCTGGCGGTCAAGAAGGCATTTGGCGCCGATGGCGCCACCGTCTTGCAGTTCAACGAGCCGGCCTCGGGGCAGACCGTCTATCATCTCCATGTCCACGTCATCCCGCGCTTTGAAGGCATCGCGCTGAGGCCGCATACCGGCAATATGGAAAAGCCTGAGGTGCTCGCCGAGAACGCGGACAAGATACGCAGGGCGCTGGTTGGTTGATGGCTAATCAACGCAATCAAGGGTGTCTCAGGCGACGGTTGCTTCCGGACATGCATTCACAGCCTTGCCTGACGCAAGCTTGAGCGTGACGCGTTCCTGCGCCTCGAAGACCAGAACCCCCAGCCTCCAAGAGGCGATAGTAATCAAGATTCCGCCAAGGACGTCCATCAGATTGTGCCCGCCATGGATGAGTATCGCCGGCAGCAGCGCGACATTGATGAGAACCAGTGCCAGGCGCATGGGCCAATATGGCCAAACTGCGATCAGCGAGATCAATGCCATAGCCGTATGGAACGAAGGAAATCCCACAAGTCCCGCCGTTTTCAGGCCGGAGATATCCTTTACACCTTCAACGAGCAGACGATTCAATTCAGCGCCATAAGCGGAATTGACTATCGGTCGAACGACGCGATCAACCTCCGGCGCCAGGGTCCAGTAAGCGGAGGCTCCGCTGGATGGAAACAGCGCCCAGCAAAAAATGGTGGCCAGCGACGCAAACACTGTCCCAAGTGCTGCCGCATGCAGTCGCCGTCGATCATTTGCTATGCCAAGAAAGAAAAAAGCAAACAGGATTTGGGCCAGCGTCAAGGTGTAGATCTGCCTAAGGATATCCGAGAGGTGCGGGTATTGTGCAATCCACGCACAGGCGCTCGGCCAGGAATAGCCAAGCCAGGAATCCATCCAAACCAGAGTGGCGTCGATAGGCGCCGAGGGCCGTGGCAACAGCAATAGATTGAGAAGTGAAGCAGGTATCGAATAGGCAACGAACAACGCCAGAATATGGGTGGTGATCGCAATCCGTTCGGCCTTGCGGACATGCCGATAGAATTGGCCAATAGCGATCATGACAACGGCGAAGCCGACGGAGAAACTGTACCCGCCAAGCGCCACAACGACGCCTTTCTCCCAAACCAGGAACAGGCAAACGCCAGTCAGCGCCAAAGCGACCGTCAAAATCGTTCGTTCTGCAGGTAAGAAGACCATCGCCGAAAAATGCCCAAGGGAGGTTAATTCGGCGTGAAAGCAGGGCATCGACAAAGAGAAGGCCGTCCTGGCCAAAACAACCCCACCTATTCGAAAAGTGGATTGGAGCGTTGCTCGAATACGGTCGGGCGCGATATCCGACTGAAGCCGCTGGCGGATTGCGTTTGCGCGCGCTTTAGAAGCGACGTGCCGACCTCCAGGTCATGGAGGCCGGGCTGATGTGCTGCCTCCCCATTGTCGCAATGAAAAAAGCCCCGTCTCCGGGGCTTTTTTTGCCTGTTGGTACAATCAGTTCTTTCTGGGCAGTTGCGGCACGAGGCTGCGCTTGCCGCCATCCTTGCCCTTGGGCTCCGGCTTCTGCGCTACCACCTTTTTGGCGGCGGGCTTTTTCGCCACGGCCTTCTTCGGCTTCGGTCCGTCCTCCGGTTCTTCCTTCTTCGGCTTCACCGGAGCCTCGTCAGCCAGCGACTCGAGCTTCAGACCGGTCTCGCCGGTTTCCTTCTTCTCGACGGTGACACGCACCGTGCCGCCCTTCTTGAGCTTGCCGAACAGAACCTCGTCGGCCAGCGGCTTCTTGATGTGCTCCTGGATGACGCGACCGAGCGGCCGCGCACCCATGCGCTCGTCATAGCCCTTGTCGGCCAGCCAAGCGATTGCATCCGGCGACAGGTCGAAGGTGACGCCACGTTCCGAGAGCTGAGCCTCGAGCTGCATGACGAACTTCTGCACCACCTGGTGGATGACCGGCACCGGCAACGAGCCGAACGGAATGATCGCATCGAGACGGTTGCGGAACTCCGGCGTGAACAGCCGGTTGATCGCCTCGACATCGTCGCCTTCGCGCTTCGTCGAGCCGAAACCGATCGCCGCGCGCTGCGCATCGGAAGCGCCCGCATTGGTGGTCATGATCAGGATGACATTGCGGAAGTCGATCTGCTTGCCGTTATGGTCGGTCAGCTTGCCGTGGTCCATCACCTGCAACAGGATGTTGAACAGATCCGGATGCGCTTTCTCGACTTCGTCCAGCAGCAGCACGCAGTGCGGATGCTGGTCGACGCCGTCCGTCAAAAGACCGCCCTGGTCGAAGCCGACATAGCCGGGAGGCGCGCCGATCAGCCGCGAGACGGTGTGACGCTCCATGTATTCGGACATGTCGAAGCGGATCAGCTCGACGCCAAGCGACGCCGCGAGCTGCTTTGCCACTTCCGTCTTGCCGACGCCGGTTGGCCCGGAGAACAGGTAGGAGCCGATCGGCTTCTCCGGTTCGCGCAGGCCGGCACGCGCCAGCTTGATGGCCGAGGTCAGCGCGGTGATCGCGGTATCCTGGCCATAGACGACACGCTTCAGCTCGACTTCGAGACCTTGCAGAACCTGCTCGTCATCGGCGGAAACCGTCTTCGGCGGGATACGCGCCATGGTGGCGATCGTCGCTTCGATCTCCCTGATGCCGATAACCTTCTTGCGCTTGCCCTCCGGCACCAGCATCTGCGAGGCACCGGTCTCGTCGATGACGTCGATCGCCTTGTCCGGCAGCTTGCGGTCGTTGATGTAGCGCGCCGACAGTTCCACCGAGGCCTTGATCGCCTCATTGGTGAACTTCACCTTGTGGAATTCCTCATAATAGGGCTTCAGACCCTTCATGATCTCGATGGCGTCCTCGATGGTCGGCTCGTTGACGTCGATTTTCTGGAAGCGCCGCACCAGAGCGCGGTCCTTCTCGAAGAACTGGCGGAATTCCTTGTAGGTGGTCGAGCCGATGCAGCGGATCGCACCGGAAGACAGAGCCGGCTTCAGCAGGTTCGATGCATCCATGGCGCCGCCTGAGGTAGCCCCTGCCCCGATCACCGTGTGGATCTCGTCGATGAACAGCACGGCACCCGGATAATCCTCGAGTTCTTTCACGACCTGCTTCAGCCGTTCCTCGAAATCGCCGCGATAACGCGTGCCGGCCAGCAGCGTGCCCATGTCGAGCGCGAAGATGGTGGCGTTGTGCAGCACTTCGGGAACATCGCCCTCGACGATGCGCTTGGCGAGGCCCTCGGCGATCGCCGTCTTGCCCACGCCGGGATCACCGACATAGAGCGGGTTGTTCTTGGAGCGGCGGCACAGCACCTGGATGGTGCGGTTGATCTCGGACTCGCGGCCGATCAGCGGGTCGATCTTGCCGGCCTTGGCCTTGTTGTTGAGGTTGACGCAATAAGCCGTCAGCGCGTCCTGCTGCTGCTTCTTCTTGCCGCCTTCCTCTTGCGGCTCGGCGCCGTTCTGGCCGCCCTGCTCGTCATCGGCACCACGCGGCGAGCGTGTCTCCGACGCGCCGGGGCGCTTGGCGATGCCATGCGAGATGTAGTTGACCGCGTCGTAGCGGGTCATCTGCTGTTCCTGCAGGAAATAGGCGGCATGGCTCTCGCGCTCGGCGAAGATCGCTACGAGCACGTTGGCGCCGGACACTTCCTCGCGGCCGGATGACTGCACGTGGATCACCGCGCGCTGGATGACGCGCTGGAAACCGGCGGTCGGCTTGGAATCCTCGTCGTAACCGGTGACCAGGTTGTCCAGTTCGGTATCGATATAGGTCAGAACAGTGTGCTTGAGTTCATCGAGATCGACGTTGCAGGCACGCATGACGGCGGCCGCCTCGGTGTCGTCGATGAGCGCGAGCAGCAGATGCTCCAGGGTTGCGTATTCATGGTGCCGCTCATTGGCGAGCGTCAGCGCTTGGTGAAGCGCCTTTTCCAGGCCTTGGGAGAAAGCCGGCATGTTACCTCACTTCTTCTCCATCACGCATTGCAGCGGATGCTGATTCTGTCGGGCGAAATCCATGACCTGGGACACTTTGGTCTCGGCCACCTCGAATGTATAGACCCCGCACTCGCCCACTCCATGATTGTGGACATGAAGCATGATGCGTGTGGCGGCTTCGCGGTCCTTCTGGAAAAAACGCTCCAGCACGTGAACCACGAATTCCATGGGCGTGTAGTCGTCGTTGAGGATGAGGACCCGATAAAGGCTAGGCTTCTTGGTCTTGGTTTTGGTGCGCGTGATGACGGCGGTGCCACGCCCGGCTTCATTGCCGTCGCCGCTGCCGTTCTGCATACGCGCCACATGTCTCGTGGCAGTCAAACCAATCGTCACGTATTCCTGCCTCTTTCGAATCCCCATGCGAGATCGACATGTAGGTGTTCGATGAACGATTTTAAGCCCTTCTGTTTAGCTGACAATATGGCTAGGTGGCCAAACTTGGCCGATTTTCGCAATCGTGAAGGGGAGATGAGCCCCCGGCGTGAAATTGACATGAAAAAACCCGGCCGCGCGATGGCGACCGGGTTCGTATTCAGGCCGGAATAGGCCGATGTCACATTGCTGAAGGAATTTACTTCGCCTTGGCGACGATCGATTCGAAGGGCTTGTAGGCTTCCTTGGCGAGTTCGGCGTAGAGGTCGCCGATCTTGGTGGCCTCGGCGACGAACGCCTCGTAGGACTGCTTGGCGTAGTCGGACTGGATTTCGATCGCCTTGTCCAGCGACTTGGCGGAAAGAATCTTCTCGACAACTGCGCTGCCGGCTTCGAAGCTCTTCTTGGTGTATTCGCCGGCCTCGGTGGCGATGGCCTGCGCACCCTTGGAAAGCGAAGCGAAGCTCTTCAGTCCGGTGTCGGCGAACTCTTTGCCGTATTTGCTGAAATCTTCGTAGGTCTGGGTCATTTCCTGATTCCCTTGACGGTTGCCTGAGATGCGCCCTGATCGGGCTGCTTTGTGCAATGCACTTAATATATTGTGCATCGCACAAAAAGTCAACATTCCAACGGAGCAGAGCCTCTGGTCCGCCCGGCAATGCCTAAGATTCGAATAAAGAGAGGTTCAAGCCCGAAGAAAATGGTGAACGCGGCGGTTACCATAAACGGATTGGTAACGCTGCCCGCGTAGTTTGACCTGAAGCGAGGCAGGACCCTTTGCCGCCTCCAATGCAACGAAAAATTCAAGGGAACTACCAGTGCGTCAGGCGTTGTCGGGCATCTTCTCCAAATCCGCGTCCTCCTTCAAAACGATCATGGTCGTCGCCCTGGCGATATCATTCGTTGTTGCGGATGCCACGTCGTCCCTGGCGGCTAGGTCAGCGGCCATCGTTGTCGACGCCAAGACCGGCAAGGTGCTGTATTCGGCGGACGCCGACGGGCGGCGTTATCCCGCCTCGCTCACCAAGATGATGACGCTTTACCTGACGTTTGAAGCCCTGGCGAAGGGCAAGGTCGGCAAGAACTCGCCAGTCGTTTTTTCGGCCAAGGCGTCCGGCGAAGCGCCGACGAAACTCGGTGTGAAGCCCGGCGGTTCGGTCACGGTCGAAACCGCGATCCTCTCGATGGTCACCAAGTCGGCCAACGACTCGGCGACCGCGCTGGGCGAAATGCTCGGCGGCAACGAAACCACTTTCGCCCGCATGATGACCGCCAAGGCCCGGCAGCTTGGCATGAACGGCACGGTCTTCCGCAATGCCAACGGCTTGCCCGATCCGGGTCAGTTCACCACCGCGCGCGACATGGCCACGCTCGGCATCGCGCTCAGGGAGCATTTCCCCCAATATTACAGCTATTTCTCGCAGCGATCCTTTCTCTACGGACGCCAGCGCATCAACGGCCATAACCGCCTGCTGGGACGCATCAAGGGCGTCGACGGCATCAAGACCGGCTATACACGGGCATCCGGCTTCAATCTTGTCTCCTCTGTTGCCGATGGCGATCGCCGCATCGTGGCCGTGGTCATGGGGGGAACATCGGGCGGTAGCCGCGACAACGAGATGGCGCATCTGATCACCACCTACCTGCCGAGAGCATCGACGCGCGGCGACGGCATGCTGGTCGCCAAGGCCACCGGCGACAATCCGATCAAGGCCTTGGCAAAGGTGCTCCTGCCCAAGCACGATGCGCCAACGCCCGACGACAAGCCTATGGCAGTGGCTAGCGCCGATGCGGCCGACGCCGTAGCCGACGACGCGACAGTTGCTCAGAATGATGACAACGCCGACGATAATGCCGCGGTCGAAGAAACCAAACAGGTTGTTCCCACCAAGAAAGTGAAGACAGTCATCGTCTCGGCGCCAAAGGTCGCGACGGCGCAGGTTGTGGCTGCCTATGCTTCTGAACCCACTCCCGCTGTCGATCCGGTCAACACCGCGTCGGTGCCGTCGGGCTGGGCCATCCAGGTCGCTTCCTCGCCGAAGCAGTCCGAGGCACAGGCCTTCCTCGACAAGACAACCAAGCAGGCGCCTTCGGTGCTCGCCAACGCTTCGGGTTTCACCGCTGCCTTCGAGAAGGACGGCACGACCTATTACCGCGCACGGTTCGGCGGCTTCGGGTCGAAGGATGCCGCGTGGAAAGCCTGCACCGCTTTGAAGAAGAAGAAAATCGAGTGCTACGCCGTCCAGCAATAGGGCGGCGTGGAAGTCATCTCCCGGAAAAAGTTCTGCGTTGAAGGAGACTAGTTGTGATTGGAGAGCAAGACGTCCTTGGCTTCGTTAATCCGCGCCGCCAGGAAAGACGTGCCGCCGATATCGGGGTGCAGGCGCTGCATCAGGCGGCGGTGCGCCTTGCGGACATCCGCCGCGGCGGCCCCCGCTTCAAGACCAAGGACCTTGTAGGCCTCCTCCTTAGTCATGGCGCCAGAACTTGGCGCAACACCCAGCCCTTCGCGACCGTTCGTGTCAGCGTTTTTGCGCCAGACGGGAAATCTGCCGTCAAGATACGTCTCTAGCAATTGCCGGCTCTCCGGATCGCCGGAGAGTTCAAGATAGAGCTGCTGCAATTCCGCAAGGGCCATCGCGCCAAGCATCTTGCCTTCATGGTGGCCGGCCAGCACGAGGCCCTCCAGGCCGCCAGTGTCGTGATCGAGTTCCATTTCAAGCGCGGCGGTACGCACCGTCGAACGCTTGCCCGGCGCCAATCTCGCCGCGGGCCTGCCCATGCGCATGGAGCCGTACCAAGCGGCTGCCGCCAGCAGCATCGCGCCGCCAATGCCTTCGCGCCCCACCAGAAGCACCGCGCCGCCGAAGACAGCCAGCAGTGCCGGCCCTAGCGTTTTCAACCCACCCGCGAGTGCGGCCGGGTCAGCGCGCAGGAAAACTGTGGCGAAGCCGAAAAGCACCAGCAGCAATGCAACGATTGCAATGATTGCGCCCATTATGTCCCGCCGCCCCGCAGATGCTCGATCATCAGCCGGTCTTCCGGCCTGTCCCTGGCCTCCAGCGCCTCCAATCCGCCAGTCGCAAACACGGCAACCGCTGAAAGCAGCCCGGCCAGGGTCGCGGCGGACCGTCGATCGAATCGAAACCATGCCCCTTTGGACAACCGCGCAATGTCCTTGAATACCTTCTCTGCGCCAGAATCATGGCCTTCCTGAAAGACGAACACAGGAACGCCGAGCAGACCGAGCTTGCCAGCCTTCTCGGCAATGTCGCCGGCATCCTCCTCCATTGCATCGCCGATATAAACCAGCGCATTGACCTTGGCCGATGCCGCCTGTTTCAGCGTATGGGTGAGAATCTTGCCGATCTGGGTGTGGCCGCTGCGGCAATCGATCCGCGTCATCAACTGCTTGAGCGTATCCGTGTTGGAGACGAAGGCGGACGAGCGGCATTCGCCAAGGCCACGGAAATAGACCAGCTGGACGCTGAGCGCTCCAGCCTTGCCGGCGGCATCGAACATCTCGCCCTGCAATGCGCAGGCGAGATCCCATGTTGGCTGCCGGCTCATCGTCGCGTCGAGTGAGAGAATCAGCCTGCCGGTACCATTGCCGGCCGTGGCCAAGGCTCTCGCCTGACGCACGAACGCTTCGATCTCGCCCGCGTCGGAACGCGGTTTGGTCGGCGCGGCGTTAACCCTCTTGGATATCGGCTGGCTCTTGTCACTCATGAAATTCAAGATGTGGCGTTGTCGCGTCGCTTGCAAGTCCAGCATGACGCAACATGAGGGCCAGACCGGTTGCGGGCAAACTCCTGCTGGCCGCATTGCGAGCTAGAGCAGGCCGAGATCGGCAAGCTCGCGGCGCAGTTTCGGCGGCATCTCGGCCAGCCCGGCGTTGCCCTGGCCGAGATCGAGCGGCGCATCGGACGGCTTCAGGTAGCGCCATCCCTGGAAAGCGCGGCGCGGCTGCCAGTCAGTGCGCACAACCTGCGGATCGAAAATGAGGTGGCAGCGGCCTATGCCCTCGTCATCGGTAAAGGGGCGGATATCGGTGATCAGCTGGCGGCACTGGACGTTGCCCTTGATCACCCAGTAGAGCGATCCGCCATCGATGATTTCCGCAGCGCGCGTCGGCACCATGCGCGTGGTGTGGTACTGCTCCACCGGCTCGCCGGCACGCCGCCGTTCATCGAGGCGGAAGGCGATCCACTCCTCAAGATCCTCGACACTGTCGCAACCGACGCAGAGTTTTATGAGGTTGAGAGACATCGCCCAAGCTTTAGTCTCGCGAGCGAAGCCGTCAACGGCCTGACGGGGTTCTCCACAGTGCCAGTCACAGGACTTGCATTGGCGCTCAGCACTCCACGACGTTGACGGCGAGCCCGCCAAGGCTGGTTTCCTTGTATTTCTCGTTCATGTCGAGGCCGGTCTGGCGCATCGTCTCGATCGCCGCGTCGAGCGGCACGAAATGAATGCCGTCGCCCTTGATGGCGAGCGAAGCGGCGGTCACCGCCTTGACCGCGCCGAGCGCATTGCGCTCGATGCAGGGCACCTGCACCAGCCCGCCGACCGGATCGCAGGTCATGCCGAGATGATGTTCCAAGGCGATCTCGGCGGCATTCTCGACCTGCTCCGGCGTGCCGCCCATGACGGCACACAAACCGGCCGCCGCCATCGCCGATGCGGAACCCACCTCGCCCTGGCAGCCGACTTCGGCACCGGAGATCGAGGCATTGGTCTTGATGATGCCGCCAACGGCGGCAGCTGTCAGCAGGAAATCGCGGATGCTGGGCTGGTCGGCCTCGGGATGGAAATGCAGCCAGTAGCGCAGCACAGACGGCAGCGTACCTGCTGCACCATTCGTCGGCGCGGTGACGACACGTCCTCCGGCGGCGTTCTCCTCATTGACCGCCATAGCGTAGATCGACAGCCAGTCATTGGCGAGCAACGGGTTGGGTTTGTTCTGCTGCCACTGCTCCTGCAGCTTGTCATGCAGCATGCGCGCCCGGCGGCGCACCTTCAGGCCACCCGGCATGATACCGTCCTGCGACAGGCCGCGGTCAATGCAGCCCTTCATGGCGCTCCAGATTCCGTCGAGGCCGGCGTCGAGTTCCTCGCGCGACATCTGCGTTTCCTCGTTGACGCGCTTCATGTCGGCGATGGAAAGCCCGCTCTTGCCCGCCATCGCCAGCATCTCGACCGCGTTCTTGAACGGGTACGGAACCTTCTTGCCTTCGGTCGTCACCGACCCCTTGGCCTTCATCCGCTGCAATTCTTCCTCGGAAACCACGAAGCCGCCGCCGATCGAATAATAGATGCGCTTGAGCAGCAACCGGTCGCCAGCATCATAGGCATAAAACGCCATGCCATTGGCGTGGCCGGTGAGCGGCGTCTTGCGGTCAAGGACAAGATCCGTGGCCGGATCAAAGCGATAGGACGGATGGCCGGGCGGCGAAATCCGCTTGTCGGCGGCAATGCGTGCCGCAATGCCGTCGGCCTGGTCGGGATCGACCGTCTGCGGTGTTAGGCCGGCGAGGCCAAGCGCAACGGCGCGGTCGCTACCGTGGCCAATGCCTGTATAGGCGAGCGAGCCATGCAGGCTGGCGCCGACGCGATCCACCTTGACGCCAGCGGGGCGCGGCCAGTCACCATTGAGGATTTCGTCCAGGAAACGGGCGGCAGCCGTCATCGGCCCCATAGTGTGGGAACTCGACGGGCCGATGCCGATCTTGAACAGGTCGAAAACCGAAAGGAACACGCGCGGCTGTCTCCGGGAGTCATATCAAGGACTACATATAGGAATTCCCGCAATGTTTCCGCTGTTTTGAAAATCGCGGCGCAGCGCCCGCCGACCTTGTTTGGTCCTGCAGCGACATTGTTCGCAGGACCACAAGCGGCCATTGACGATGCCGACACGCCGCTTCACAAAAGCCGTGAGAGAACAGGTATTACCCATTGGCGCGTATTGCCGATGTCGCGGAGGAGGAAGCCATGCTGACGATAACTGCCAGGCCGGAATCGCTCAGTCTCACGCCCGCCCGGACAGCCATCGTGGTTGTGGATATGCAAAATGCCTTTGCCTCGAAGGGCGGCATGTTCGATCTGGCCGGAATAGACATATCCGGAGCGGCTACCGCTATCGACGCCAACAAGCGCCTCCTCACGGCGGCCCGTCGCGCCGGCGTCGCCGTGGTCTACCTGCAAATGTCCTACAAGCCCGACCTCAGCGACGGCGGAGACCCTTCATCTCCGAACTATCACAAGGAACTGGGGAGGGTCATGATGCGCGAGCGGCCGGAGCTTCACGGCCGGCTTCTGATAGACAACAGCTGGGACTGGCAGATCGTCGATGAGTTGAAGCCTGAACCGGACGACCTGGTCATTCGAAAATCCCGCTACAGCGGATTTTGCAACACCGATCTCGAAGCGTCCCTGCGGGCTCGCGACATCAGTCACCTGCTCTTCACAGGGGTCGCGACGAACATCTGCGTCGACGCGACCGCGCGCGATGCTTACTCGCGGGAATTCTGGCCGATCCTGATCGAGGACGCGATGAACCATTCCGGGCCGGACTTCAATCGCCAGTCAACGCTGTGGAATTTCGAACACGCTTTGGGGTGGGTTACCAAGACTGAGTTTGTCCTCGACGCCCTGCGCGCGGAAGCAGTCGTGCCGCTGCCCACCTGATCGCAGCCGCCGCACCGACGGGGCTTGTCAACCAATGTCACCTGGGCCCGGAAAGGGCTCGTCGATACGACCCGACAGCCAATAGGCGAAAAGGCCGATCCATTCGCGGATCGCCATGGTCGTGGCCTGCAGCGAATCGGCGGCATTGTCCCGGAACAAGCCGACGCCTTCCCGACCGGAGGTGCGGTAGTCGACCGGCCACGGAACCGTCGCAAAGCCGGCTTTGTCGAACAAGGCTTTGGCACGAGGCATATGGAAGGCGGAGGTCACCAGCAGCCAGGTCTCTCCTGGTTTCGGTGCCACCATCTGACGGGTGAAGACGGCATTCTCGTAGGTGTTGCGGGATCTGCTCTCGAGGATCAGCCGATCGGCTGATACCCCCAGGGCGCCGAGCAGGCGGGGCGCCGTGGTCGCATCGCCCTCGCCGTCCAGGATCAGTTCGCCACTGCCGCCGGACACGACAATCTTCGCCTCGGGGAAGCGCCGCGCCAGCACAGCCGTCTCGACCATGCGGTCGCCGCCGGCGTTCAACTCGTAGCCGCCCCGCACCAGGTTGATGGCGCCCTCGAAGCCGCCGCCGAGCACGACGATTCCATCGACCTTTTCGGGCAATGATGCGCGCGGAAAGCGCTGCTCCAGCGGGTTCAGCATCAGCGCGCCAAGCGACGTCCAGGCCGACAGCGCTAGGACCAGAAAGGCCAGCACACTGCCGGTGACTGCCAATCGCCGTCGGCCAAACGTGACCGCGACCATCCCCGCCAGGAGCAGAAAGATCGACAGGTTCAGTGGCTGGATGAAGAACCAGAAGATCTTGGAAAGGTGGAAGAACATCCCCTCGCCTCGTCAGCTTCGGGAGCCTACCACCACTTCTCCGGCTGGAACGTCCCCGCCGCCTGCTCGATGACCTGAGCGGTTTGGAACAGCGTTTCCTCATCGAAAGGCCGGCCGATGATCTGAAGCCCAAGCGGCAAGCCCTTGGGATCGAGCCCGGCGGGCACGGAGATGCCGGGCAGGCCTGCCATGTTCACGGTCACCGTGAAAATATCGTTGAGATACATTTTCACCGGATCCGATGCCATGTCCTCGTCAGCGACGCCAAATGCCGCCGACGGCGTCGCCGGGGTCAGGATGACATCGACACCGGCGGCGAACACATTCTCGAAATCACGCTTGATCAGGTTCCGCACCTTCTGTGCCTGCAGATAGTAGGCGTCGTAATAGCCGGCCGACAGCACATAGGTGCCGATCATGATACGGCGCTTGACCTCGCGGCCGAAACCGGCGGCGCGGGTCTTCTCGTACATGTCGACGATGTCCTTGCCGGGCACGCGCAATCCATAGCGGACGCCGTCGTAGCGGGCGAGGTTTGACGAGGCTTCCGCAGGCGCCACGATGTAGTAGGCCGGCAGTGCGTATTTCGTATGTGGAAGCGAAATATCGACGATCTCGGCGCCGGCGTCCTTCAGCCAGGCAATGCCCTTCTGCCACAGCGCCTCGATCTCTTCGGGCATGCCGTCGACACGGTATTCCTTGGGAATGCCGACCTTCATGCCCCTGATCGGCTTGCCGATCGCAGCCTCATAGTCCGGCACCGGCCGGTCGACCGAAGTGGTGTCCTTCGAATCGACTGAAGCCATCGACTTGAGCATGATCGCCGCGTCGCGCACGTCGCGTGCGATCGGCCCGGCCTGGTCGAGCGACGAGGCGAAGGCGACGATGCCCCAGCGCGAGCAGCGGCCATAGGTCGGCTTGATGCCAACCGTGCCGGTAAAGGCGGCGGGCTGGCGGATCGAACCGCCGGTGTCGGTGGCGGTGGCGCCGGCGCACAGGAAGGCGGAGACCGCCGAAGCCGAGCCGCCGGACGAACCACCGGGAACCAGTTGCGCATTGTCCAGCGTGCGCGTGGTCTTTGTGCCGCCCGCCGAGACGAAGCCGCCATCGCCCTGATGCGTGACCGGCATCACCACCGTGTCCGTGCGCGAACGCCGCCACGGATTGATGACAGGGCCATAGTAGGATGTCTCGTTGGACGAGCCCATGGCGAACTCGTCCATGTTGAGCTTGCCCAGCATGACCGCACCGTCGGCCCAGAGATTGGCGGTGACGGTCGATTCATAACGCGGCTTGAAACCGTCGAGAACGTGGCTACAGGCCTGGGTGTGGACACCTTCGGTGCCGAACAGATCCTTGATCCCGAGCGGAATGCCCTCCAGGGCGCCGCCCTCGCCCTTGGCGAGCTTCGCGTCGGATGCCCTGGCCATGTCGCGGGCCTTGTCACCGGTCACCGCGACATAGGCATTGAGCGCAGGGTTGGCGCGATCGATCGCCGCCAGATACGCCTCGGTGATCTCGGTCGCGGTGATTTCCTTGGCACGCAGCTTGGCGCGGGCCTGCGAAATCGTCAGATGGGTCAGGTCGCTCATCAGGCAAGACTCTTTTCGTAAAACACCGACCACTCGGAATCGGGATAATCCAGCACCGGTCCGCAGCGCGAAAAGCCGGCGCGTTCGTAGACGGTCCACGCAGCAGGGTGGCGATCGCCGGTTTCCAGCACCAGGCGCTTCAGACCTTCGTCACGCGCCAGCGCCTCGACGCGCTCCACGATCCGCGCGCCTATCTTCTGGCCGCGATGCGAAGGCCGCGTGTACATGCGCTTCACCTCGCCCACGACGTCATCATGCCGCTTCAACGCGCCACAGCCAATGGCAAGTCCATTGTCGCGAGCGATGAAAACGGTCGTGTCTTTGTCAGCCATCTGCTCGACGGTCATGTGACAGCAGTGCTCCGGCGGCGTCAGTTCGAGCAGCGTGGCGTTGAGTTCGTTCACCAACCCGCGCACATCATCCTGCAGCGGCGTTTCGATGGCGATCTCGATTGCCACCGCGGCCTACTCCACCACCTTGGGAACCAGGAAGAAATTCTCTTCCGTCGCCGGCGCGTTGGCAACGATGTCGGCAGCCTTGCCGCCGTCGGTGACAACGTCCTGGCGCTTCTTCATCTCCATCGGCGTGACCGATGTCATCGGTTCGACACCGGAGACGTCGACCTCGTTCAATTGCTCGACGAAGCCCAGAATGGCGTTCAATTCGCCGGTCATGCGCTCCGCGTCCTCCTCGCTCACCGCGATGCGGGCGAGACGCGCGACGCGCTTCACTGTCTGAAGATCAACGGACATGTTTCTGCCTCTGGAAAACCAAGTGGCGCTATAGCGGCGCGGCGCGTGCCGCGCAACTGCATCGTGCGACAGCCTACGCCGAAGTGCTAGCCCGGCTTTTAGGCTGGCGCAGCGGAACGGGCAATTCGAACAGCCGCTCGCTGCCCGGACACATGCCGCATGCCGCCTCGTCCTCCAGCGCGGCAAAGGTTCGCAATTCGGCGTCGGAGCAGCCGGGCTCCAGCGGCCGATAACCCAGATAGGCGTTCCATTTTTCGGAGAGGCGGTATCTGGCCTTCTGCATCGGCAGATAGGCCAGCGGAGCGCATTTCCAGATGCGCCCGTCATACAGCTGCTTGCAGTGGCGGGCTGGGCAGATCTCCCAACTGGCCCGTGGGTCACCATCCTCGAATGGCAGCATGCCGTCGCCAAAACCGGTGTAGCGCCGCGTCCATTGCTTGTGCGACGGTCGAATCCTGGCGACAAAACCGTGGTCTCGCCGCCATCTCTCCAGCAAGTCGAAGACCGGTTTCAGCCGTTCGCGATATTCATCGGAATCGTGATGGATGGAAACGAACAGGCAGGCATCGGGATCCGCGGCCAGGACAGCGGGCAGTGTCGGATGGCGGTGCAGGAAGAAGCCGTTGCTGACGATCTCGATTTGGGTTTTCGGCCAATGCCGCCGCACCAGCCCGACGAATTCAGGCAATTGCGGATGGATGGTGGGTTCACCGCCCAGCAGGGAGAAGCACGTGACGGAGACGCGCTGGCTCCACAGTGCCATCCAGCGGTCGGCGTCTTCGAGAGAAACGATACCGGCGTGCGCGTGGTTGGAGTAATGCGAGCAGCTTTCGCACGACAGGTTGCAGCCATGCGCAACATGCAGTTCGAGCCGTTGGAATACGGGCCGCTGTCTACGGAAGAACGACGCTACTCGTTTGATAGTCCCCATGAAAACGAAGCTAGCACGCCGATTTGATCAGCGCATCGTCTTCGCCATGGCAATTTCAAACCCATGGCGACACACACGGAGTGTCCCTCGAATCCATGGTTTTCTTCTACTTTGTCCGTCTCAGATGATGATCGTCTCGCCGATCTTCGGCAAAGCCACCTTGGCGCCCGATCCGTCCATGCCGGCCACGAACTTTTCGGCGGTGGGATCGATCATCGGAAACGTGCCGAAATGGCAGGGAATGACCGTGTCGAACTTCAAGAAGCGCCGGCAGGCGAGCGCTGCCACCGCGCCGCCCATGGTAAACCGGTCCCCGATCGGCACGATGCCGATCTTGGGTTCGTGCAGTTCGTTGATGAGCGCCATGTCGGAAAAGATGTCCGTGTCGCCCATGTGGTAGAGCGTCTCGTCCTCCGGAAAATGCAGGACAAGCCCACCCGGGTTGCCGAGATAGACATTCTTGCCACCCTCTTCGCCAAACGAGGATGAGTGCAGCGCCTGGACGAAAGTCGTGGTGAAAGCGCCGCAGTCAACTGTGCCGCCAATATTGCCGGGATTGATCTTCTGGCCGTTGACGCCCTTGCCGACCAGGTACATGCAGATCTCGAAATTGGCGACGAGCTGGGCGCCACTCTTGTTGAGCACTTCCACCGCGCCGCTGATGTGATCGCTGTGGCCGTGGGTCAGCAGGACATGCGTGATCCCTTCCGCCGGTTCTTCCCAGCCGCCCGTCCACGATGGATTGCCGATCAGATAGGGATCGATGAGGATTTTCGCCCCAGCGGTTTCGATGCGGAATGCGGAATGGCCATACCAGGTGAGCTTCATGAAGACGTCCTCGATTTTTGCTGGGCTAGAGGATAGAACGCCAGCGACGCAAATCAATGACATCCATTATCTTTGCCCGTTCGAATGCGGGCGCGGCGTCGCAGTCGAGGGAAAGCCGTTGAGCATCATCACGATCGAGGAATTGCCGGCACGGCTCGGCGGTGGCAAGACCTTGGCCGGTCTTGATCTGGGCGACAAGACGATCGGCGTTGCGATTTCAGACCGGGGCTTCTCCTTTGCCCATCCACGCCCGGTGATCATGCGCAAGAAGTTCTCCTTGGATGCCGCGGTGTTGCTCGATGTGCTTCACAAGGAGAATGCCGGCGCCATCGTGCTTGGCCTGCCCATCAACATGGACGGATCGGAAGGCCCCCGCGCCCAGAAATCCCGCGCCTTTGTGCGCAACATGGCTGGCATGACCGACCTGCCATTCGTTCTGTGGGATGAGCGGCTGTCGACGGTCGCGGCCGAAAGGACGCTGATCGAGATGGATTTTTCACGCAGGAAACGCGCCGGCAAGATCGATTCGGCGGCGGCTGCCTTTATCCTGCAGGGTGTTCTCGACCGCCTTCAGTCGCTTGATGCAGCCGCTCGGACGGAACTGGGCCCGCCCACTGCCTCTTGACCCAACCGGCAATGTTGCGCCGGCGGCGGAACGCCCACAGCGCCATCAGCAACAACCCGTCGAAAATGCACGCCCTGGCGACCATGCCGGGGATGATTGCGGGGTCGATACCCAGCATCTGCCCATAGAGCTGGAACACCAGATCATGCAGTTGCCGGCTCAACATGACATAGCCGAAATTGATGTCGTTGAGCGACAGGAAGAACCACCCCCAGAACAAAATGAGGGGGGCCGCCCACAGCGCGAACAAATAGCGCATCAGCGACCATCCTTCCGGTTCGTGTCCGGTCGACCGGAAATTCGGGAGAGCAAGGAGGCATGCGCCGCGCCCTTCGCCATCACATGCGCCGCGCGGGTTTCGCCCTTGCCTGGAACAGTGGCCGGAGATGCCGCACGCCGCTCGGCGAGCATGGCGACATAGGACGCCAGAAGCGCCGCCATCTGGATGGCGATGACCATGAACAGCCCATTGATGCCTTGCGCGGCGCCGCCCACCAGAATCACCGACAGCAAGCCGAAGGCCGAGATGAATGCGATCCTCATGACGCTGTCAGCGGCATCGAGACTTATCGTGCTGATCAATGTTTCGAGAAATGCCCAGCAAAACAACACGGCAACCACCATCAGAGCGGTCGCGAGCGGCGCCACGACGACCGCGTTCTCGAGATCGGCCAGGCCGGGGCTCAGTGTGGTGACACCCAGCATGCCGAGCGCGGCCGAGACGCCACGGCTCCCATCGATGCAGATGAACGCCAGCAAGGCGAAAACAAGCGCCCAGTGCAAAGCCAAAAGAGAGGTCAATACGTGACGCATGCCGTTCCTGCCTCGGTATCCTGAGACAGTGGGCTTTGCGGCTCGCCACTGCAATCTAAACCATTTGTTAAGGTTAACGGCAATTCACAGGGAGGGCTGCAGCACCAATCGTGGGGCTTTCGCGGCCAGTATCGCTACGCTTCTGATTGGGCTTAGTTCGTTGGCGGATAGAGCGTGTCGATGATCATGCGCGCATCGTGACGCGAATCGAGCATGCCATAGGTGTTGCGCCACTGCCCGGCCAACCGCGTCTCGACGAAAGCGTCGGCGATCCGCCCTGCCCCCAGCCTGCGCAGTTCCGCCGCCGCCGCCGACAGCGCCAGCTGCTCGGTGAGCAACCGGGCCGAGCCCTCATCGGTTCCAGCGACCTGCATCGCGGCCTTGAGCACGCCGATGGTGCCACGGCCGCCGGCGCCGAGGTCACGATCAATGCCTGCCAGCACGTCCTCGAACAGTCCCGGCGCACGGTTGAGCACGCGCAGCACGTCGAGCGCCATGACGTTGCCGGATCCTTCCCAGATCGCGTTGACCGGAGCCTCGCGATAATAGCGGGCAAGCGGCGCCTCTTCGACATAGCCGTTGCCCCCCAGGCACTCCATCGCCTCATAAAGCAGCGGCGGCGCGATCTTGCAGACCCAGTATTTGACGACCGGCGTCATGGCGCGGGCAAACGCCGCCTCGCCGCGATCGCTGGCCGCCTCGTCGAATGAGCGCGCCAGCCGGAACGACAAGGCGGTTGCCGCGGCGACGTCGAGTGCCATGTCGGCAAGCACCCGCTGCATCAGCGGCTGCTCGATCAGATTGGTGCCAAACACCTGCCTGTGACGGGTGTGATGCACAGCCTCGGCCAGCCCGGCGCGCATGAGCGCCGATGACGCCACGGCGCAGTCGAGACGGGTCAGCGTCACCATGTCCATGATCGTCTTCACGCCTGCGCCCGGTTCGCCGACCATCTCGCCTATGGTGTTGACGAATTCGACTTCCGAAGAGGCGTTGGAGCGGTTGCCAAGCTTGTCCTTCAGCCGCTGGAAGCGGAAGCCGTTGCCCGATCCGTCGCCAAGAACACGGGGAACAAGGAAGCACGAGAGTCCTTCCGGCGCTTGTCCGAGCACCAGGAACGCATCCGACATCGGTGCCGACATGAACCATTTGTGGCCGGTCAGGCGATAGAAGCCACCGCCGGCGCGCTCGGCCTTGGTGACGTTGGCGCGCACATCGGTGCCGCCCTGCTTTTCCGTCATGCCCATGCCCAGCGTCAGGCCGGTCTTTTCGACCGGCGGCTTCTGGCTCTGGTCGTATTTGCGCGTCGTGACACGGGGCGCCCATTCGCGAAACAGTTTCGGGCTGGCCATCAGCGCCGCCAGCGACGCGCTGGTCATGGTGATCGGGCACAGATGCCCGGTCTCCAACTCGGCGGTGAGGTAGAAGCGGGCCGCGCGCACCTGATGGCGGCGGCCGATCTCGGCATCGCCATTTTCCCAGATCGATGAATGCAGCCCGTTCGCGACGGAACGGCGCATCAGCGCATGGTAGGCGGGATGGAACTCGACCAGGTCGATGCGCCGGCCCTGCCTGTCATGGGTTCGGAGTTTTGGCGTCTCGGCATTGGCGAGCCGGGCCAATTCCTGCGCCTCCTGGGTCAGCACGAAGCGGCCGAGGCCATCGAGGTCCTTGCGCACCGAATCGGAAAAGCGCTCGGCAAGCTGGATCAGCAACGGATCGCCCCGCCAGGCATTCCCGCCCGTCAACGGCGGCGGCTGGTTCGTCACGTCGTCGGTCACGCCTTATCCCTATCGTCACAGGCCACGAATCCGAAGCCATCGGCGGTTTATAGCCCAAGCCACGTTGCGCGCGCGATGAAAATACCGGGGAGAAAGGCCGCAATCCAAAGCTGGTGCTTGCAGCCGCCGAAACCTCACCCTATAGCAGCGCCTTGAGATGACTGACGCTTCGTCCCTGCCGCTTTATCCCCACCGCCATCTTCTGGGCATCCGCGATCTTTCCCCCGCCGATATAGAGCTTTTGCTCGATCGCGCGGACCGGGCGGTCGCCATCTCCCGACAGTCGGAAAAGAAGACCTCGACGCTGCGCGGCCGGACGCAGATCAACCTCTTCTACGAAGCCTCCACCCGCACCCAGTCGTCCTTCGAGCTTGCCGGCAAGCGGCTTGGCGCCGACGTCATGAACATGTCGGTGGCCAGCTCTTCGGTGAAGAAGGGCGAAACGCTGATCGACACGGCGATGACGCTGAACGCCATGCGACCGGACATATTGATCATCCGCCACCAATCGGCGGGTGCGGCGGCACTGCTGGCGCAAAAGGTCGGCTGTTCGGTGGTCAATGCCGGCGACGGCGCCCATGAGCACCCGACACAGGCACTGCTTGACGCTCTGACCATCCGCCGCGCCAAAGGCCCGCTTTCGAAACTGATCGTGGCGATCTGCGGCGACATCCTGAATTCGCGCGTGGCACGCTCGAACATCATGCTGCTCAACGCGCTCGGCGCGCAGGTGCGTGTCGTCGCCCCTTCGACGCTTCTGCCCACCGGCATCGAAAAGATGGGCGTCATCGTCACCCGCTCGATGGCGGAAGGCCTCAAGGGCGCCGACGTCGTGATGATGCTGCGCCTGCAGCGCGAACGCATGGAAGGCGCCCTCGTGCCTTCGGTGCGCGAATATTACCGCTATTTCGGGCTCGACGCTGAAAAGCTGAAGGCGGCAAAGGACGACGCGATGGTGATGCATCCCGGCCCGATGAACCGCGGCGTCGAGATCGCCTCTGAAATCGCTGATGGTCCGCAAAGCGTCATCCAGGAACAGGTTGAGATGGGCGTCGCCGTGCGCATGGCGGTGATGGAGGCACTGCTCGACCCTCGCCGCAACCAAGAGGGCAGCGGCGCATGAGCACGACAGTCTTTGAGCGCGCTCGTATCGTCGACCCTTCGCGCGGTCTCGACGAAGTTGGCACCGTCATCGTCGATGGGCGCAAGATCGCCGCTGCAGGCAAGGCAGCGTTGAACCAGGGCGCTCCGGAAGGTGCGAC
The DNA here is from genome assembly GCF_040537815.1 of Mesorhizobium shangrilense. Classification (NCBI taxonomy): domain Bacteria; kingdom Pseudomonadati; phylum Pseudomonadota; class Alphaproteobacteria; order Hyphomicrobiales; family Phyllobacteriaceae; genus Mesorhizobium; species Mesorhizobium shangrilense. The sequence continues at coordinate 1,308,156 of NZ_JBEWSZ010000001.1, read as the reverse complement.
CATCATCGATTGCTCCGGCAAGGCGATCATCCCTGGTCTTGTCGACGGGCGCGTTTTCATCGGCGAACCGGGTGGGGAGCATCGCGAAACCATCGCTTCCGCCAGCGTTGCCGCGGCCGCCGGCGGCGTAACGTCTATCGTCATGATGCCCGACACCGATCCGGTGATCGACAATGTCGCGCTGGTCGAATTCGTGCTGCGCACCGCCAAGGACACCGCAAGCGTCAACATCTTCCCCGCCGCGGCGATCACCAAGGGTCTCGACGGGCGCGATATGACCGAGTTCGGCCTGCTGCGGGAGGCCGGCGCCGTCGCCTTCACCGACGGGCGACACACCATCGCCAGTGCATTGGTGATGCGCCGGGCGCTCACCTATGCGCGCGATTTCGGCGCCATGATCGTGCATGAAACGCAGGATGCCGCCCTCGCCTCGGCCGGCGTGATGAATGAAGGCCTTTATGCGAGCTGGCTCGGCCTTGCCGGCATTCCGCGTGAAGCCGAATCCATCCCGCTGGAGCGCGACCTTGCGCTCGCTCGGTTGACGCGCGGCTCATATCACGCGGCCAAGATCTCTACGGCGATGGCCGCTGCCTCGATGGCGCGCGCGAAAGCCGACGGCGCCAGTGTCACATCGGGCGTGTCGATCCACAATCTGTCGCTCAACGAGAACGATGTCGGTGAATACCGCACTTTCTTCCGCCTGACGCCGCCGCTGCGCGCCGAAGAGGATAGGCTGGCGATGATCGAGGCAGTCAGGGACGGCACGATTGACATCATTGTCTCCTCGCATGACCCGCAGGATGTCGACACCAAGCGCCTGCCTTTCGCCGACGCCGCGGCCGGCGCCATCGGGCTCGAAACGCTGCTGGGCGCGGCACTGCGACTCTACCACAATGATGACGTCACCTTGCTCAGGCTGGTCGAGACGCTGTCCACCGCGCCAGCAAAGCTGTTTGGCCTACCCGGCGGGACGCTCAAGCCGGGAGCATCGGCTGATCTTGCTGTTGTCGACCTGAACGAGCCGTGGATTGTTAGCGAACGCGGCATTCGCTCGCGCTCGAAAAACACCTGCTTCGAGGGCGCGCGGCTGCAAGGCAGGGTCTTGCAAACGATGGTTGCGGGCCGCACAATATTTTCGGCCTAGACCGAAGAACACGGAGCACCTCGCACTCCAATCCGGTCGGCCAGGGGAGATCCAGGGGGAACAATGACCTACGGTCCCGTCGTGGCACTTGTGTTCGGCTATCTGCTTGGCTCGATCCCGTTCGGACTTTTGATTACCCGGGCAGCTGGCCTTGGCGATGTGCGCGAGATTGGCTCGGGCAATATAGGCGCAACCAATGTATTGCGCACCGGCAACAAGGGCCTTGCCGCCGCCACACTGGTGCTCGACGCCCTGAAGGGCACCGTCGCGGTCCTGATCGCCAGTCATTATGCACCGGAGCTAGGCCTGTGGGCTGGCCTCGGCGCATTCCTTGGCCATCTCTTTCCGGTCTGGCTGGGCTTCAAGGGCGGCAAGGGCGTGGCCACATATCTTGGCGTGCTGATCGGCCTCGCCTGGCAGGTGGCACTGATCTTCGCCGTCGTCTGGTTGGCTGTCGCCTTCCTCTTTCGCTTCTCCTCACTGGCGGCGCTCATGGCGGCGGTTGTCGTGCCGATCGCGCTCTATTTTCTCAGCACGCCGCAGATTGCCGGACTGTTCGTGGTCATGAGCATCATCGTCTTCATCAAGCACCGTGCCAACATTTCGCGGCTGCTCGCCGGCACGGAAGGCAAGATCGGAGCCAAGGGGTGAGCAACCGGCTTGTCGGGCCGCGCCTCAGCGACCGGCAGCGGCTGGCCTGGCTACGCCTGATCCGCACCCAGAATGTCGGTCCCGCCTCCTTTCGTGACCTGATCAACCGATTCGGCTCCGCCGAGGCCGCGCTGGAAATACTGCCCGAGCTGATGATTTCCGGCGGTGCCAACCGTATTGCCCGCATTCCATCAGTGGCTGAAGCCGAAGCCGAGCTGGAAGCCGCACGACGCGCCGGCGCCCGCTTCGTCGGCATTGGCGAACCCGACTATCCGCCGCTGCTGAAGAACATGGACCACCCGCCGCCGCTGCTCGCGGTGAAGGGCGAAGGCGCGGTGTTCCGCTTGCCGGCCATTGCCATCGTTGGCGCCCGCAACGCCTCGCTGGCCGGCATCAAGATGGCGCGCACGCTTGCAACGGATCTTGGCCGACACGGCTACAGCATCGTCTCAGGCCTGGCGCGCGGCATCGACACGGCGGCCCATCAGGGCAGTATTTCCACAGGTACGATCGGTGTGCTGGCGGGCGGCCTCGACATGCCCTATCCGCCGGAAAACGTCGGCCTCTGCGACGAGATCGCCGGGCACGGCGGCGCCATCGTTTCCGAGATGCCGTTCGGCTGGCAACCGCGCGCCCAGGATTTTCCACGACGCAACAGGCTCGTCGCCGGCATGTCGCTGGGACTGGTCGTGGTCGAGGCGGCGCAACGCTCCGGTTCGCTGATCAGCGCCAGGCTAGCCACCGAGATGGGCCGGCTTGTCTTCGCCGTTCCAGGTTCGCCGCTCGACCCGCGCGCCGCCGGCACCAACGGCCTGCTCAAGGACGGCGCCACCCTTGTCACCGAGGCCGCGGACATTTCCGACGCGATCGCGCCACTAACCGGCCTTCATGCGCCCAAAACCACGCCGCTTGAAGATCCCATCGATTTCTCGGCCCCGCCGCCCGGCGAGAACGAGCGCGCCAGCGTTGTCGAGGCCCTCGGTCCGACCCCGGTATCGGTCGACGAAATCATCCGCCACACCGGTCTTCATCCCGCGCAGGTTTTCATGGTGCTGCTGGAACTGGACCTCGCCGGGCGACTTGAGCGCCATGCCGGCGGAAATGTCTCGCTGGTCTTCGGGGATGTTTGAAATTCTGGTGAGCGCGATGGGATTCGAACCCATGACCTACTGATTAAAAGTCAGTTGCTCTACCGGCTGAGCTACGCGCTCCCGTGGGCGCGAAAGGCTGCCCTCGAAATTGCGCGGAACATAGGGAGAGTGGTTCGGCCGGTCAACCGGAAAAGATCGCTTGCACGCCGAGAATTTCCACGGCCTCATTGCGCCTTGCGAAGCGGTTCATCCAAGATGCAATGGCCTCGCCAATAATTCGGGGAAATAGCTTCCAAATAGAGATTCGAGCACGAGAAACATTACAGATCAGCAACTTGGTCATTTTTCTGGAACAATAGCACCCTCTATCCGTTTTCCAGCCGCAAGGGACGTAAACCACCCTTTCAAGGAGAAGATGATGAATAAGGTCATGTCGGGCTTGCTGGCCGCAACTCTGTCAATTTCATTCGCGGCCACTGCCGCCATACCTGCCGAAGCCGCACCGATATTCGGGCCGCAGGCTCCTATCGTCGCTCCATCCGACGTCCAGGCTGTCGATTTTAATCCGCAGTTGAAGAACCGCCATTTCCGCAATAACCGCAACTTCGGTCAGAGGAACCACGGCGACAACCGACATTTCGGCGGAAATCGCGCCTACGACCGCCAGAACGGTGGAGGCTACTGGAACGGACACCGTGGCTATAGCTACTACCGCCCTGGTTACCGCCGCCACGGCGACTTCTGGTTCCCGCTTGCCGCCTTCGCCGCGGGCGCGGTCATCAGCGGCGCGATCGTCAACAATGAGCAGAATCGCGTCTATCAAGGCAATTCACATGTGCAGTGGTGCTACAATCGCTACAGATCGTATCGCGCCTCGGACAATACCTTCCAGCCGAACAATGGTCCACGTCAGCAGTGCCGCTCGCCCTATTGATCGAACTTGGCTGATCTGACCGACTTGGAACCCCGCGCCGGAAACGGCGCGGGTCTTCATTGTGTGCTCAAGGTCCTGCGTATCGCATCTCGCCAACCGGCAAGTTTGGCTGCACGGACTGACGTGTCCATCTCCGGCTTGAACCGCCGCTCAAGCACCCATTTTTTCGCGAACGTTCCGGCCGCCGGCCACACACCGGCTTGCGAACCAGCCAGCCACGCTGCGCCCAACGCGGTTGTTTCCAGGATGGTAGGGCGGTCGACCGGCGCATCAAGAATGTCGGCCAGGCGTTGCATCGTCCAGTCCGACGCGACCATGCCGCCATCGACACGAAGCACGGTCTTTGCCGAAGCCTCCTTCCAGTCCTTGCGCATCGCGTCGAGCAGATCACACGTCTGAAAAGCGACGGACTCCAGCGCCGCGCGGGCAAATTCCGCCGGGCCGGAATTGCGGGTCAGCCCAAAGATAGCGCCCCGCGCATCGGCGTCCCAATGCGGCGCGCCAAGCCCGACAAAGGCAGGCACAAGGTAGACGTTCTGGGTCGGATCGGCGGTCGCAGCCAATTTGCCGCTCTGCTCGGCCTTGCCGATGACCTTCAGCCCGTCACGCAGCCATTGCACGGCCGCACCGGCGATAAAGATAGAGCCTTCAAGCGCATAGGTGGTCTTGCCGTTCAGCCTGTAGGCGATCGTCGTCAACAGCCGGTTTTTTGAGCGCACCAGATCGCCGCCCGTGTTGAGCAGCGCGAAACACCCCGTCCCGTAGGTCGATTTCATCATCCCCGGTTCGAAACAGGCCTGGCCGATCGTCGCGGCGTGCTGGTCGCCGGCCACGCCGAGAATTCTTATCTCGGCCCCGAACAGGCTTTTCTCAGTGCTTCCAAAATCATCAGCGCAATCCTTCACCTGCGGCAGCATTCTCGCCGGTATCCTGAGGATGGCCAGAAGTTCGTCGTCCCAGGCATTTTCCCGGATGTTGTAGACCAATGTGCGCGACGCATTGGTGGCATCGGTAGCGTGAACCTTGCCGCCGGTCAGCCGCCAGATCAAAAAGCTATCGATGGTGCCGGCCAGCAGCTCACCCATTTCGGCGCGCTTCCTGGCTCCCTTCACCTTGTCCAGGATCCAGGCGATCTTGGTGCCGGAAAAATACGGGTCAAGCAGCAGCCCGGTCTTCCTGGTGAATGTCTTCTCCAGCCCCTGCTTCTTGAGTTTCTGACACAGCGGCGCGGTGCGCCGGTCCTGCCAGACGATGGCATTGTGGATGGGCTTGCCGGTTGCCCTGTCCCAGACGACGATCGTCTCGCGTTGATTGGTGATGCCGAGCGCGGCAACTTCAGAAGCCTTGCGTCCGGCCTTCCTCAGGGCTGCCTTCACCGTCGTCACGACGCTCGCCCAGATCTCCTCGGGATCATGCTCGACCCAGCCCGAAGCTGGATAGTGCTGGGCGAATTCCTTCTGCCCACTACCTGCAATCGTCATCTCGCCGTCGAACAGGATCGCCCGCGTCGATGTCGTCCCCTGGTCGATTGCCAGGACAAAGCCACTCATCCCCACTCCCCCGGTGCATGATCCAAAGCAGAATCGATTCTTGCGGCGGTTCCGACATCCATGCAACCGGCAGAGAGAAAGATCATGCCTTCCCGGGGTTTGCCGATTCGGTGTCGGTATCCGCTATTCGGCGGCCGCGATGTGCTGGCGGCTCATACCCCGCATGAACTCGTCGAGTGCCGCCGCTTGCTCGCGGCTGAGATGCAGACCACGCTTGGTCCTGCGCCACAACACATCGTCGGCGGTGACGGCCCATTCATTTTCGGCGAGATAGCGCACCTCGGCCTCGTAGAGGTCCTCGCCAAAGCTGCGGCCAAGGTCGGCATTCGATCTGGCGGACCCAAGCAGCAACCGCGCCCGCGTTCCGTAAAGCCGGGTCAACCGGCGGGCAAGGCGCGCATCGAGGAACGGATAGGCGGCCTTCAGTTTCGTGACCTCGGCATCGAACCCGGTGGCCGGGAAATCGCCTCCTGGCAGCGGTGCATTTGCCGTCCACGGTTTGCCGCGCTTGCCAAGAAGGCCCTCGATCTTTTCGAGCACCGATTCCGATAACCGCCGGTAGGTGGTGATCTTGCCGCCAAAGGCGTTGACGATCGGCGCAACGCCCTCACCGCCGTCGGCTTTCAGAACATAATCCCGCGTCGCCTCCTGCGCCTTCGAGGCGCCGTCATCATAGAGCGGGCGCACCGCCGAATAGGTCCAGACGATATCAGAACGCCTGACCGGCTCGGCGAAGTATTCGCTTGCCGCCGCGCACAGATAGTCGATTTCGGCATCGCTGATCTTCGCGTCATGCGGATCGCCTGGATAATCCCGGTCGGTGGTGCCGATCAGCGTGAATTCTTCCTCATAGGGGATGGCGAAGATGATGCGCCCATCCTTGTTCTGGAAGAAATAGGCGCGCGGATCATCGAACTTCTTGCCGATGACGATGTGGCTGCCCTGCACCAGGCGGACATTGTGCACATCCTTCATGCCAACCGTGTCCGACAGCACGTGATCGACCCAGGGACCAGCCGCATTGACCAGCAGGCGTGCCTGAACCTCCTCGGTCTCGCCGGTCGTGACGTTCTCAAGGCTTACCGTCCAGAGATCGCCCTTGCGGCGGGCACTGACCACCTTGGTGCGGGTCCGGATGGTCGCGCCACGGTCGGCGGCGTCGCGCGCATTCAACGCCACCAGCCTTGCGTCGTTGACCCAGCCGTCGGAATACTCAAATGCCTTGCTGAACAGCGGCTTCAGCGGCCGGCCGGCAGGGTCGTTGGCCATGTCCAGCGTCCGCGTCGCCGGCAGCAGCTTGCGTCCACCAATGTGATCATAAAGGAAGAGCCCAAGCCTGATCAGCCACGCAGGCCTCAGCCCTTTGGCATAGGGCAGGACAAAGCGCATCGGCCAGATGATGTGTGGCGCGTTCCGCCAAAGAACCTCGCGCTCCATCAGCGCTTCGCGCACGAGGCGGAATTCGTAGAATTCAAGGTATCGCAGGCCGCCATGGATCAGCTTGGTCGAGCCGGAGGACGTTCCGCTGGCCAGATCGTTCATCTCCGCGAGAAAGACCGAAAAGCCTCGACCAACAGCATCACGGGCTATGCCGCAGCCATTGATGCCGCCGCCGATGACGAAGATGTCATGGATGGTGTCCACACGATTCTCCAGCGATTTCGCATTGCAACATTCTTGCCTTATAACGAAACCGTGGCGGAATTATTTCGAAATGATAACGAATGTCAAACGAATACGAATGCCCAGCACCCGCAGCCGAGAGCTTTCAACCGACCGATGTTTCGACCAGCTGAACCTCGGCCTCCTGGCAAATCCTGCGCACCGACGGGATGTCGCAGCGATCGGTGATGAATGTATTGACCTGCGACAGATGGCCAATGCGCACCGGCGCCGTGCGTTCGAACTTCGTCTGGTCGGCAACGAGGATGACATGCCGGGCATTGGCGATGATCGCCTGCGCCACCTTGACCTCACGAAAATCGAAGTCGAGCAGCGCTCCGTCATGATCGATCGCCGATGCACCGATCACAGCATAGTCGACCTTGAACTGCCTGATGAAGTCGACCGCGGCCTCGCCCACGATGCCGCCATCGGCGCCGCGTACGACACCGCCGGCGATTACCACCTCCATCGAAGGATATATACGCATCCTGTTGGCAACATTGATATTATTGGTAATGACCATCAACCCGGAGTGATCGAGCAGCGCCGTGCTGACCGCCTCGGTCGTGGTGCCTATGTTGATGAACAGTGAGGCGTTGTCCGGGATCAGCCTCGCCGCCGCGCGACCGATCGCATCTTTCTCCTCGGCGGCAATCTTGCGCCGCGCCTCGTACTCCATGTTCTCGATGCCGGACGGAAAGAGCGCACCGCCATGGATGCGCGACAGCAGCCGTTGGTCGCACAGATCGTTGAGATCCTTGCGGATCGTCTGTGGCGTCACGTTGAAATGCGTTGCCAGTTCGTCGACCAGCACCCTGCCATTGTCCTTGGCCATCTGGATGATCTCGGCGTGGCGCGGCGACAAGTACATTGGGTAGGCTCCCGTTTTCGTTTTCCTTGTCCATAAACGAAAACGAAAGTTATGAAAAGACAAGAGCCAGTGAATAGAAACGCATGATTGCAAAAGCAAACCGCGTCGCAGGTTCGGAACAATCGATTCAGGCCAAGGCGCGCGCGACTTCGGCAATAGTATCGAAAGCCGTATCGACATCGCCGGCGGTCGCCTCGAACTGGCCGACCTGAAAACGAATCGCGACCCGACCATCCACACGCGTCTGCGTCAGGTAGATGCGGCCGTCATCGTTGATGGCATTGACCAGCCGCAGATTATGCTCATCCGGATCGGAGCCTGATGGGGCTTGATGCCTGAACGAAAACAGCGACAGCATCGGCTCGGTAACGAGTTCGAAGTCCGGCTCCCTTGCCAGCCGCGTGGCAAGACCTTCACTCCAGGCGATATGGTTGCGGATCATCGTGCGCAGGTTGTCCAGCCCGTGTGCCCGCAGGAGGAACCAGAGTTTCAGCGCGCGAAAGCGACGCCCGAGCGGCACCGACCATTCGGAATAATTGACGATGCCGTCATGGCCGTGCGTCTTCAGATAATCCGGCTTGATGGCAAGCGTCCTCACATGGCTTTCCGGATCTCGCAGGAACTGGATCGAGCAGTCGAACTGCGCGCCCAGCCATTTGTGCGGATTGAAGACGATGGAATCCGCTCGCTCGATACCGGCCCAGAAGTGCCGATATTCCTCGCAGATCATCGCCGATCCCGCCCACGCCGCATCGACATGCAGATACAATCCATGCCGTTTTGCCACCGCCGCGACATCAGCGATATCATCGGTTCCGCCAGTGCTGGTGCCGCCGACGCAAGCGATGATGCCGGCTGGCAGCAGTCCGGCTTGTTTGTCGGCGACGATTGCAGCCTCAAGGGCCACGGTGTCCATGGCGCGAAAACGGCCGGCGGCTGGGATGCGGACCAGATTATCCTCGCCAATGCCCGCAACCCAGATCGCGCGGTCGATGGAGGTATGGACCTGGTCGGAGGAATAGATGCGCACCCTCGCCTGCCCGCTCAGGCCTTTCTTGTTTCCTTGCCAGTCGAGCGCGCGTTCACGCATCGTCAGCACGGCGGCAAGCGTGGCCGAGGACGCCGAATCCTGGATGACCCCGGAAAACCCTTCTGGCAGGCCGAGCGCCTGCCGCATCCAGTCGACGACCCGCGTCTCCAGCTCGGTCGCCGCCGGCGAGGTTTGCCAGAGCATGCATTGCGCGGCCATCGCCGAAACCAGGTACTCGGCCACGACCGAAACGGGTGCTGCATTGGCCGGGAAATAGGCGAAGAAACGCGGATGCTGCCAATGCGTCATGCCCGGCAGTATCTTGTCCTCGAAATCGGCGAAGATCGCGTCCATCGGCTCCGCCGTTTCCGGCGGCGCTGCCTCGATGCTCTTGAAGATGTCGCCCGGCTTCACAAGCGGCCGTACAGGCCTGTCGCGAAGGCTGTTTCGATAGTCCGCGCCCCATTCGGCCGCGCGCGCCGACCATTGCCGGAAATCGTCGTTGTTCATTCGCACCCTCCAGCATTGTCCAGGCGTCGCTGATTGCAGCCGTCACATTCAATCAGCAGTCTAGTTAACATGTGAAATATCGGCTCGCAATGGCCTGCGAAGGGGCGGCGGCTATCCTGGAAAATCAGGCAGGCTCGCAAAGGCGGTTTTTAACGCGTTAGACCAACCATCGGAGATCGTGCGGTAATACTGATCATCCTGGCCGATCCGCTTCTTCAGTCCGACCTTGAAAGTGTCCTTCTCATAGAACAACAGGTCCAGCGGCAGGCCGACCGAAAGGTTTGACTTAAGCGTCGAGTCGAACGACACCAGCAGCAGTTTCACCGTCTCGGCGAGGCTCATCGTTTTTTCATAGGCGCGGATGATGATCGGCTTGCCGTATTTGGTCTCGCCGATCTGGAAGAACGGCGTGTCGTCAGTCGACTCAATGAAATTGCCTTCGGGGTAGATCATGAACAGGCGCGGCTCGCTGCCGTTGATCTGCCCCCCGAGGATGAAAGAGGCGTTGAAATAGGAATCCGCCTTTTCGCCGGCCGGCGACGAATGGGCAATTACTTCCTTGACGGTGTCGCCCACGAGCCGCACCGTCTGATACATGGAAGGCGTTTCCAACAGCGTGGCATGACGGTCGGCAACCGCCTTTGTGCGCTCTTCCAGCAGGCTGACCACCGCCTGCGTCGTCGCCAGGTTGCCGGCCGACATCAGCACGATGACGCGCTCGCCCGGCTGTTCCCAGACATGCATCTTCTTGAAGGTCGAGATCGAATCCATGCCGGCATTGGTGCGCGTGTCCGACATGAACACGAGCCCGCGATCGATCTTCAGGCCGACGCAATAGGTCATGGAATCTCTTCTGGCAGCAATCTTGCTGGGATTACTGCTCTACCGTGACGGTGACCGCAAGTTGTTCTTCCGCCTGTCCCAGCCGAATTCCCGACACCGGCGTGGCGTCGCGGTAGTCGCGGCCGGTTGCAACCCTCACATAGCGCTCGTCCGGCGAAATGCCGTTGGCGGCGTCGAAGGCAACCCAGCCAAGGCCTTGAACATGCGCCTCGACCCAGGCATGGCTTGCCGCCTGCTCGACCGCCGTGTCCATCATCAGATAGCCGCTGACGTAGCGAGCCGGGAAACCCAGCGCGCGGGCAGTGGCTGCAAATATATGGCTGTGATCCTGGCAGACGCCGGTTTTCAACGCCAACGCCTCCTCGGCGGGCGTCGCCGCATTGGTGGTGCCCGGCGTATAGGCCACCCGCTCGCCGATGACCGCCATCAGCCGGTGCAACCTTTCGATATCGGTGCCCTTGCCGATCGACGCCGCGAGTTCGCGAATACCGCTGCCGATCGTTGTCAGCGGCGTTTCATGGCCAAACAGCCAGAGCGGCGCAAAACCCTGGTGCGGCCCGGACACGCCGGCTGTGTCCCTTGTCACCACTTCGCCGGCCGCCTCGACCGTGATGAAATCGCGTTCGCCCTCGACGCTCAAAAGTCGCGTGTCGTTGCCGAAATGGTCGACAAAACGAACTTCCTCGCGGGCGCCTTCGATGTTCAGCGCCCAGGACAACACCGTCTGCGTCGACCCACTGGCAGGAAGCAGCCGCAACCGCTGCAACAGATATTGCACGGGCGCATCGTAGCGGTATTCGGTCCGGTGGGTGATCTTCAGCCGCATATCAGTTGAACCGATAATCTTGCGCGATCTCGTCGCCGAGCTTGGTGTTGTCGAGAATGAAATTGGCCAGGAATTCATGCAGGCCGGTGTCGAATATGTCCTTGATCGAACCGGTTCTCAACATGGCCTGCGTCTTCTCTGCCGTCGCGTGGCAGGCATGCCGCTCGCCGTAATCGTCGCCCAGGAATTTCAGATGCTCGGTCAGGAAGCGGTAGCAGAAGGTCAGGGAACGCGGCATGCGGACATTGAGGATCAGATAATCCGCGATGTTGGTCGGTTTGTAGTCGGCGTCATAGACCCAACGATAGGAGCGATGCGCCGACACCGAGCGCAGGATCGATTCCCACTGGTAATTGTCGAGTGTCGAACCGACCCAGGAGATGGATGGCAGCAGCACGTAGTATTTCACATCGAGAATGCGCGCCGTGTTGTCGGCCCGCTCGACATAGGTGCCGAGCTGCGAGAAGTCGAATATCTCGTTGCGCAACATGGTGCCGTAGAATGAGCCGCGGATCAGCGCCGTCTCGCGCTTGATCGCGTCGAGCACGCTGGGCAGGTCTCGTTCGTCGATCGGCTTGGCCAGCATTCGTTTCAGCGACATCCAGGCTTCATTGATGCTTTCCCAGGTTTCGCGTGTCAGCGCGGTGCGCACCATGCGGGCATTGTTGCGGGCCGTCTCGATCGAGGCCATCGTGCTCGAAGGGTTCGACGTGTCGCGCAGCAGGAAGTCGGCGACGTTGGCGGCTGTGTAATCCGAATATCTCTGCGTGAAGGCCACGTCTGACCCGGCACTGAGCAACACCGAATTCCATTCCTCCGAGGCGCTCTGGGTGCGGGTCAGAGCCATGCGCAACCCGGCATCGACCAGCCGCGCCATGTTTTCCGCCCGCTCGATGTAGCGGTTCATCCAGTAGAGCCCGTTGGCGGTGCGGCCGAGAAGCATGAAATGGCCCTTCGGGCTAGTGAGTGGGGAATAGTGAATAGGGAGCAGTAAGCGACTGAATCTCAATAGAATATGGCATTTCCTGTCCCCTCTACTGCCTACTGCCTACGGCCTATTTCTCTACTCACTCATCTCAGTCATCCAGCACCCACGTATCCTTGGTGCCGCCGCCCTGTGAGGAGTTGACGACCAGCGAACCTTCCTTCAGCGCGACGCGCGTCAACCCGCCGGGCACGATCTGGATGCGGTCGGAAACCAGCACGTAGGGGCGGAGATCGACGTGACGGGGCGCAAGGCCCTTGTCCGTCAGGATCGGGCACGTCGACAGCGCCAGCGTCGGCTGGGCAATGTAGTTGGATGGCTTCGCCGCGAGCTTCTTGGAGAAATCCTCGCACTCCTTCTTGGTCGCCGCCGGCCCAACCAGCATGCCGTAGCCGCCGGAACCATGCACCTCCTTGATCACAAGCTCGTCTATGTGTTCGAGCACGTATTTCAGGCTGTCCGGTTCCGAGCAGCGCCATGTCGGTATGTTGCCGAGGATCGCCTTGCGGCCGGTGTAGAATTCGACGATCTCGGGCATGTAGGAATAGATCGCCTTGTCGTCGGCGATGCCGGTTCCCGGCGCATTGGCGATGGTGATGTTGCCGGCGCGATAGACATCCATGATGCCTGGTATGCCAAGCGCCGAATCCGGACGGAAGGTCAGCGGATCGAGGAAGGAATCATCGACGCGGCGATAGAGCACATCGATCTGCTTGTAGCCTTCGGTGGTGCGCATGGCGACGTGGCCGTCGACGACCCGTAGATCCTGGCCTTCGACAAGCTGCACGCCCATCTGGTCGGCCAGGAAGGCATGCTCGAAATAGGCGGAGTTGTAGCTGCCTGGCGTCAGCACGGCGATGGTCGGCGCACCCTTCGTGCTCTGCGGTCGCACCGCCGCCAGCGACTGGCGCAGGAGCTGCGGATAGTTTTCGACCGGTCGCACCTTGATCTGCTGGAACAGCTCAGGAAAGAGCTGCATCATCGTCTCGCGGTTCTCCAGCATGTAGGAGACGCCGGACGGCGTGCGCGCATTGTCCTCCAGCACGTAGAATTCATTCTCGCTGATGCGGACGATGTCGACGCCGATGATGTGGGTGTAGACGCCAGCCGGCGGCCGCACGCCGATCATCTCTGGCAAGAATGCTTCGTTCTTGGCGATCAGTTCCTTTGGAACGCGCCCGGCGCGCAGGATTTCCTGGCGGTGGTAGATGTCGTCGAGAAAGGCGTTCAGCGCCTGCACCCGCTGCTCGATGCCTTGCGTCAGCCGCCGCCATTCATGGCCGGAAATGATGCGGGGAACGATGTCGAACGGGATCAGTCGTTCGGAGGCGTCCTGTTCGCCATAGACGGCGAAGGTGATGCCGGTCTTGCGGAAGACGCGCTCGGCATCCTGCATCTTCTCCGTAAGCCTGGCCGGATCCTGCTCCTTCAGCCAGCGATCGTAAGCCGAATACGGTTTTCTCAATCCGGAGACTTCCGGAAGCATTTCATCGAACGCTGCCAATCGCGTACTCCCCTGTGACGCCATTTCACTGGCGTCTCTGGAGAAAATCAAGCGCAATCGGTGATTTGAGAGGCCCGGACGATCAGTATATTGCAACTGCCTAAAATTAAGGCAGGGCCAATATGGCTGGGATCAGGCTTTGCCTCGCGGTCAAGCAGATCATGGACGCGATCAGAACGCTCGGAAGGTAACGACTGTGAACGTGTCCTTGATGCCGGGAAGAATCTGCACTTTCTCATTGACGAAGTGGCCAATGTCCTCCTCGTCGTCGACATAGAATTTGGCGAGCAGATCGTAGTTTCCCGCGGTCGAGTAGATCTCCGAGGCGATCTCGGCATCCGCGAGCGCGCTGGCCACTTGATAGGCCTTGCCCAGGTCGCATTTGATCTGCACGAAAAACGCTCTCATTGCTCCGTCCCGCCCAAGCTCGTACCGACAGCGCCGCGCGTCTCTGGGGCGCGCGAAGGATGTCGCAGCACGTTGATTTGCGCATGATCCTTGCCGAAAATCGAATCCGATTTTCGGCAAGGATCATGCGCTGGAAGCGGCCCTTGTCGCAGACTGCCGCCCGGCTTTCAAGCTTCAGGACTGTCTCAGGCTGCCCTTGCTCAGGCTGCCCGTGCCTTGGCAACAGCGACCTTGAGGTCCGCCACGGACAAGCCGTGCCGGTACAAGGTCCCGCCGATCACCAGCGCCGGCGTGCCGCGCAGCCCGAAGGCATTTGCCTGGGCCCCGTTGCGAGAAAGAACGGCATCGATCTTCGGCTGACGGGCAGCGAGACCGGCACGCACCTTGGTCACATCGACGCCGGCAGAAGCGAGAATCTCGTTCGTACGATGTTCGGAAAGTCCTTGCCCGCTGGCCATCAGGGCATTCACCGCCCTGGCATAGTGTGGGCCGGCGGAGAGCGCCATGCGGGCCGCATCGCGCGAAGCATCACCGAAGATCGGCCAGTCCTTCATCACCAACCGGATGCCATGATCCTCGGCGAGAAGCTTTTTCAATTGCACGTAGGTGAGCTTGCAGATGGGGCACTGATAATCGACGAATTCAGCGATTGTCACATTACCTCGGGGATTGCCGAGTGCGGGAATCGCCGGGTCGAAAGGCACTTGGGCAGCACCTGCCCATGCGGGCAGAGGAGCCAGAACCGCAAAGCTTGCGGCAACTTTCAGAAAGGCACGTCGATGAATCTGTTCAGACATTGTTCGTCCCGTGGGTTCTGATTTGAAATCCCCCTCGCCCCGAGGATGAGCGCAGCCCCTTAAAGTATGCTTAAACCCGCGGGTTTGGCCATTGTTTGGCCATTCTGAGGCGAATGTTTGCTGCTGCTGAAACCCTGAAGCGCCAAGATACGTAAGGTATTGCGTATGTTATGATGTACCCTCGGACAGCAATTTTTTGGGGATAACTTTTCGAGGGACAACGGAGGCAGATCATGCGTCGCGCATTTCTCGCACTCGCACTCGTTCCACTCCTCTTTGAGTCGTCGGCGCTGGCCGGGGATGCTGAAGTCAAGGCAGCCCAGACGGTCATCGACGGTCAGCTGAAAGCCTTTATCGCCAATGATGGCGCACGCGCCTACAGCTTTGCCGCACCGAACGTGAAGCAGACCTTCCCGACCGTCGACTTGTTCATGAACATGGTCACCAACGGTTATCCGCCAGTGCGCAAGCCGCAGACCTACTCCTTCGGCAAGGTGCAGGAGACGGGTCCGACATCGATTGTCCAGCAGGTGCTGATCGTGGGACCCGACGGCAAGGACTATGAAGCAGTGTACACGCTCCAGCAGCAGCCCGACGGCACATTCCAGATCACCGGCTGCAGTCTGCGCGCGGCGAACTCATTGAGCACCTGAGGGTCAAATGGCTGGGATATCGCCCCGCGCCCAGCCTTCGGAAATCTCCGCGCCCCGCGGCTCGAAAGCACCGCCCTCTATCGCGGCACGAATGTCCTGCATCAGTTTCTGATAATAGGAAAGATTGTTCCAGGTCAGAAGCATCGCGCCCAACGCCTCCTGCGAACGCACGAGATGGTGCAGATAGGCGCGCGAATAGTCGCGCGCCGCCGGGCAATCGCTTTCCTCGTCGAGAGGGCGGGGATCGTCGGCATGGCGGGCGTTGCGCAGATTGACCTTGCCACGCCGCGTGTACGCAAGGCCGTGGCGGCCGGCCCGCGTCGGCATCACGCAGTCGAACATGTCGATACCGCGCGCCACCGATTTCAAAATGTCGTCCGGCGTGCCGACGCCCATCAGATAGCGTGGTTTGTCCGCCGGCAGTTCCGGGCAGGTGATGTCGAGCATCTCGAGCATCACGGCTTGCGGCTCGCCCACGGCCAGGCCGCCTACGGCATAGCCCTTCAACTCCATCGCGCTCAGCGCCTGTGCCGAGCGCACACGCAAGTCGGCATTGTCGCCGCCTTGCACGATGCCGAACATCGCCTTGCCAGGCTGGTCGCCAAACGCAGTCTTGCAGCGCTCGGCCCAACGCAGCGACAGCTCCATGGCGCGCTCGATTTCCTTCGTCTCGGCCGGCAGCGCAGTGCATTCGTCGAGCTGCATCTGGATGTCGGAATCGAGCAGCCCCTGGATCTCGATCGAGCGTTCCGGCGACATCTCGTAAGCGGCGCCGTCGATATGCGAGCGGAAGGTGACGCCCTTTTCGGTCAGTTTCCGCAGCTTCGACAGCGACATCACCTGGAAGCCGCCACTGTCGGTCAGGATCGGATGTGGCCAGCGGGCGAACTCATGCAGGCCGCCGAGCCGCGCCACGCGCTCGGCGCCGGGCCTGAGCATCAGATGGTAGGTGTTGCCCAGGATGATGTCGGCGCCGACGCCGCGCACCTGGTCCATATACATGGTTTTGACGGTGCCGCCGGTGCCGACCGGCATGAAGGCGGGTGTGCGGATTTCCCCGCGCGGCATGGTGATCGCGCCGCGCCGCGCCTTGCCGTCAGTCGCCAGAACCTTGAAGGTGAACGCCTCAGTCATTGAATTCCCTATCGTGCACCGGCGCATCCGCGGTCATCCCGAACGCTGAGATCATTGCCCATCGTTCACCTCCCTGAAGAGAAGACTGGCATCTCCGTAAGAGTAGAACCTGTAGCGGTTGTCGATGGCATGCGAATAGGCCGCGCGCATCGTGTCGAGGCCGCTGAAGGCCGAAACCAGCATGAACAGGGTCGAGCGCGGCAGGTGAAAATTGGTCATCAGCATGTCGGCGGTGCGAAAGCGGTAGCCCGGCGTGATGAAGATGTCCGTGGGGCCTGACCATGCTGGCAGTGTGCCGTCCGGGCGTGCGGCGCTCTCCAGCAAGCGTAGCGACGTCGTGCCGACTGCAATGATGCGCCCACCCCTCGCCTTTGCCGCGTTTAGCGCATCGGCGGTGTCCTGGCTGACCGAACCGGTCTCGGCATGCATCTTGTGGTCGGCTGTATCATCGGCCTTCACGGGAAGGAACGTACCGGCGCCGACATGCAGCGTCACGAAACGGCGCTCCACGCCCTTTGCATCGAGCGCCGCGAAAAGCTCCGGCGTGAAATGCAGGCCTGCCGTGGGTGCAGCCACGGCACCCTCCTCCCGGGCATAGATGGTCTGGTAGTCGCTGCGGTCGCGCTCGTCGTCGTCGCGCTTCGAGGCGATGTAAGGCGGCAGTGGAATGTGGCCGACGGCATGCAGCGCCTCGTCCAGGAACACACCGGAAAGGTCAAAGCCGAGCAGCACCTCGCCGCCGTCGCCCTTTTCGATCACCGTGGCATCCAACTGGCCGAGAAAGCATGAATTGCCGTCATGGCCGAAATGGATGCGATCGCCGGCGGCGATGCGCTTGCCCGGCCGCATGAAGGCCAGCCAGCGATCGCCAGCCATGCGCATATGCAGCGTGGCCTCCACCTGTGCGACAGCCTCTCCGCGACGTCGGATACCCTTCAACTGGGCAGGAATGACCTTGGTGTCGTTGAAGACCAGCACATCGCCGGCCCTCAGCAATGATGGCAGGTCGCGAACGATCCGGTCCTCCAGCCCGTCGCCCGGCCTGACGACAAGCATCCTGGCACTGTCACGCGGTTCTGCCGGTCGCAGCGCGATGCGCTCCTCCGGCAGTTCAAAGTCAAAGAGATCGACGCGCATAAATCAAAAGAGCCGAACGAGCAGCGCTCCGGCCAGCAGCAGCACCGCGCCCGCGATGCGGCCGAGCGAAATCTCGCGCACGGCGACGCCGAGGAAACCAACGCGGTCAATGAGCATGCCTGCCAGCAGCTGGCCGGCCACCAGGAACGCCATCAGCGCGGCCGCACCGATGCGCGGCGTGAGAATCGTCGACAGCGTGACATAGAAGCCGCCGAGCATGCCGCCGGCCACGAACAGCCAGGGCGCCGACGCTTTCCAGTCGAGCGATATGCCCTGCAGTTTCACCGCCGCGACGGAGATGATGCCGAGCACGACCGCACCCGACAGGAACGAAAACGCAGCGGCGGCGACCGGGAGCCCCAGGCCGCGCGCCAATTGCGAATTGATCGGTGCCTGAATGGCAATGAAGGCGCCGGACAGGATGCCGAGAAGCGACCAGACGACGCCCATCATTGTAATTCGCCTTACTTGACGTCGGCCGCGACCTTCAGCGACACGATCTTGTCGGGATCGACAACCGGCTCGCCGCGCTTGATCTTGTCGACATTGTCCATGCCTTCGATGACCTGGCCCCAGACCGTGTACTGGCGGTTGAGGAAGGCGGCATCGTCGAAGCAGATGAAGAACTGCGAGTTGGCCGAGTTCGGGTTCTGCGAACGCGCCATCGAGCAGGTGCCGCGGCCATGGTTGGCGTTGGAGAATTCAGCCTTCAAGTCAGGCTTCTCCGAGCCACCCATGCCAGCCCGGGACGGGGCAAATGTGGATTTGCTCGAATTGCCGAACTTCACATCGCCGGTCTGCGCCATGAACCCCTCGATGACGCGATGGAACACCACGCCGTCATAGGCGCCTTCACGCGCCAGCTCCTTGATGCGGGCGACATGGCCAGGTGCCAGGTCGGGAAAAAGTTCGATGACGACGTTGCCCTTGGTCGTCTCCATGATGAGCGCGTTCTCGCGGTCCTTGATCTCAGCCATGTCAGATATCCTTTTGAAAATGAACAGATTTACTTGCCGTCGGCGGCGATACGCACCTTGATCATGCGATCGGGATCCGAGACGCTCCCGTTGTTGGCCTCGTCGCCTTTCTTGATCTTGTCAACCAGGTCCATGCCGCTGACGACATTGCCGACGATGGTGTACTGGCCATCGAGGTTGGGCGCCGGCGCGAACATGATGAAGAACTGCGAATTGGCGGAGTTCGGATTCTGCGAGCGGGCCATGCCGACCGCGCCGCGCGTGAAGTGCTCCGTCTTGGAGAATTCTGCCGGCAGGTCGGGAAGGTCGGAACCACCGGTTCCGACTGCATCGGCACTGAAGCCCTTCTTCATGTTGCCGAACTTGACGTCGCCGGTCTGCGCCATGAAGCCGTCGATGACACGGTGGAAGGCGACGTTGTCGTAAGCGCCCTGGCGCACCAGCTTCTTGATCTGCGCGACATGTTTCGGCGCAAGATCGGGCCTGAGCGCAATGGTCACGTCGCCGTCCTTCAGCGTGATGATCATGGTGTTTTCCGGCTCAGCGGCGAAGGCCGAAACGGACGCGGTCACAAGACCGGCGAGCACGACAAGGAATGAGGCGAGCCTTTTGAGCTGCATTTGTATCTCCGGGATCTTATTTCGCGAATTTTGCGGTGAGCGCGCCGGCAACCGCCGCCGGCACGAAGGGGCGTATGTCGCCGCCCATCGAGGCTATCTGGCGGACAAGTGTGGCGGTAATGGTTCGCACCGAGGGACTGGCGGGCAGAAAGACCGTCTGCAATTCCGGTGCCATGGTCTCGTTCATGCCAGCCATCTGCATCTCGTAGTCGAGGTCGGTGCCGTCACGCAGGCCGCGGATCATGATCGAAGCGCCCTCTTTCCTGGCGGCATCGATGACCAGCCCGTCGAAGGCAACAACCTTGATGCGCGCGCCGTCGGCACCGAATTCCGCTTTTGTAGCCGTCTCGATCAGTTTCACCCGTTCCTCGAAGGAAAACAGCGGCTTCTTGCCGGGGTGGATGCCGATCGCCGCATAGACGATATCAGCGACGGCCAGCGACGCTTTCAAGACGTCGAGATGGCCGTTGGTCAGCGGGTCGAAAGAGCCAGCGTAAAGAGCAATGCGTTCAATCATGGCTGGTGCTTCTAGCGAGCCTCTCTTGCAAAGGCAAATCCGATCGGCGAACCGCGCGTGAACCTTTCCAGCCGCATGAACGACAGATGAACGGGCCGATCACGAATGCTTCACGCAGCGTTCACTAGATTGCAGCTTCATAGGATGAAACCAAAGCCCCATCTAAGCGTTACAGGCTGCAGGAGAACACGCAAATGCTGATCTACATGCTCGCCACCGCAATGACCGTCGCCATGCTGATTGCCACTGCATTCGGGCTTCATCAGGAAGCACAACGCGTCCGCGCCAGGGCAAATACCAAGCGGTTCGAAGGTTTCGGCGTCCGCAAGCCGTATCGCCACTTCTGAACCAATAGAGTTTTGTTGCCGCAGTGCCGCGCCGGCCCAAGGGCCGGCGTTGCTGTGTCGAAACCTATTCCGCGCTCTCTGGACCGGCATCTGCCGCGGCACCTTCGGGATTGCCGGTATCTTCGGCTTCTTCCTCGGACTGCGGCTCTGAAATCCGCTCCACCGACACGACCTTTTCACCTTCGGCCGTATTGAAGATGGTCACGCCCTTGGTGGCGCGGCTGGCGAAACGGATGCCGTTGACCGGCACGCGGATGACGGTTCCACCGTCAGAAACCAGCATGATCTGGTCATCATTGCCGACCGGGAAGGTCGCCACCAGCCTCCCGATCTCAGCGGTTTTCGACACGTCGGTGGCACGGATACCCTTGCCGCCGCGTCCCGTCAGCCGGAAATCGTAGGACGATGACCGCTTGCCATAACCATATTCCGTCACAGTCAGCACGAACTGTTCGTGCAGCTTCAGGAACTCGTAACGCTCGTCGGAAAGCTCCGCCTCTTCGCCGACCTCTTCATTGGTCAGCGCGATCTCTTCTTCCTCGCCTGCCGCGATGCCGGCGGCAAGCCGCCGTTCGGCAACAACCCGCTTGAGGTAGGCGGCGCGCTCGGCCGGGGGCGCATCGACATGCTCGATCACCGCCATGGAGATGACTCTGTCGGTGTCGGCCATGGCGATGCCACGCACACCGACGGAATTGCGGCTCTGGAAGACACGCACGTCGCCGACTGGGAACCGGATGCACTGGCCGGAGCTTGCGGTCAGCAGCACATCGTCATTGTCGGTGCAGGTCTCGACGCCGAGGATCTCGTCGCCTTCTTCTTCCAGCTTCATGGCGATCTTGCCATTGCGATTGACCTGGACGAAGTCGGAAAGCTTGTTGCGACGCACCGTGCCGCGCGTCGTGGCGAACATGACATCGAGCTCGCCCCAGCTCGTCTCGTCCTCCGGCAGCGGCATGATCGTGGTGATGCGCTCGCCCTGCTCCAGCGGCAGCATGTTGATCAACGCCTTGCCGCGCGATTGCGGGTTGCCGATCGGCAGCCGCCAGACTTTTTCCTTGTAGACGATGCCGCGTGAGGAGAAGAACAGCACCGGCGTGTGCGTGTTGGCCACGAACAGCCGGGTAACGAAATCCTCGTCCTTGGTCGACATGCCGGAGCGGCCTTTGCCGCCACGGCGCTGGGCCCGGTAGAGCGACAGCGGCACGCGCTTGATGTAGCCGGAATGGCTCACCGTCACGACCATGTCCTCGCGCTGGATCAGGTCCTCGTCTTCCATGTCCGACCCACCGTCGGTGAGTTCGGTGCGGCGCGGCGTACCGAACTCGTCGCGCACGGCGGCGAGTTCGTCCTTGACGATCTGCTGTACGCGGGCGCGGGACGACAGGATGTCGAGATAGTCGATGATCTCGGCGCCGATCGTGTTCAACTCGTCGGCGATCTCGTCGCGGCCAAGCGCGGTCAGGCGCTGCAGGCGCAGTTCGAGGATGGCACGGGCCTGCTCCTCGGAGAGATTGTAGGTTCCGTCCTCATTGATGCGATGACGCGGATCGTCGATCAGCAGGATCAGCGATTCGACGTCGCCGGACGGCCAGCGCCGTTCCATCAACTGCTCGCGCGCCGTTTGCGGGTCCGGCGCGGTGCGGATCAGTTTTATGACCTCGTCGATATTGGCAACCGCAATCGCAAGGCCGACCAGAACATGGGCGCGGTCGCGGGCCTTGCGCAGCAGGAATTTGGTGCGCCGGGTGATGACCTCTTCGCGGAAGGACACAAACGCCTTCAGCATGTCGGTCAGCGTCATCAGTTCCGGCTTGCCACCGTTCAGCGCCACCATATTGGCGCCAAAGGAGGTCTGCAGCGGTGTGAACCGGTAGAGCTGGTTCAAGATGACGTCGGCGACGGCGTCGCGCTTCAACTCGATGACGACGCGATAACCCTGACGATCGCTCTCGTCGCGAATGTCGGAAATGCCCTCGATGCGCTTGTCACGCACCAGTTCGGCCATCTTCTCGATCATCGACGACTTGTTCACCTGGTAGGGAACTTCGGTGATGATGATCGACTCGCGGTCATTGCCGCGCTGTTCGATATTGACCTTGCCGCGCATGACGACGGACCCACGGCCGGTCGAATAGGCGCTGTAGATGCCGGAGCGGCCAAGCACGATGCCGCCGGTCGGGAAATCCGGTCCCGGAATGATCTCCATCAGCGCCGGCAGATCGATCGCCGGATTGTCGATGAGGGCAATCGCGCCGTTGCAGATCTCGCTGAGATTGTGCGGCGGGATGTTGGTGGCCATGCCGACGGCAATGCCGCCCGAGCCGTTGACCAGAAGGTTGGGGAACCGCGCCGGCAACACCTTCGGTTCGGTGTCGGAAGCATCATAGGTGTCCTGGAAATCGACGGTATCCTTGTCGATATCCTCGAGCAGTTCATGCGCGACCTTGGTCAGCCGCGATTCCGTATAGCGCATCGCCGCCGGCGGATCGCCGTCGATGGAGCCGAAATTGCCCTGCCCGTCGATCAGCGGCACGCGCAGCGACCAGTCCTGCGCCATACGCACCAAGGCGTCATAGATCGAGGCGTCGCCATGCGGATGGTACTTACCCATCACGTCGGCGACGGGGCGCGCCGACTTCACATATTTGCGATTCCAGTGGTAGCCGCTCTCATGGGCGGCGTAGAGAATGCGGCGATGCACCGGCTTCAGGCCATCGCGCACGTCCGGCAGCGCGCGGCTGACGATCACGCTCATCGCGTAATCGAGGTACGAACGCTGCATCTCCTCGATGATGGATATCGGCTCGATGCCTGTGGGGCCGCCGTCTGCGCCGCGCGGTGTCTTCTGGTCGGTCAAATCGGATCACAATCTAATCAGGAATCACTTTCCGCTTATATAGGAAGCGGCGCCGAAACTCCAATATTCCCAGCACTTTTCCAGTGTCCATTTTGGTGGTAAATTCAAAAGGATACAGCTCATTGCGACGATATGGCCAAGGCGTTTTTCATGGCCATCGAAGCAAAGCATGGAATGAGTGTGCTTCTCGAGTGAAAGCCACAAGCGCGATGAATCTGTCCCCGTGGCTGCCGTTCCGATCGTTGAGCGGCTGGACCCCGAAGGATATCAATGGCGACCTCGTCGCGGGGATCACACTGGCCGCCATCGCCATTCCCGAACAGATGGCGACAGCCCGTCTTGGCGGCTTTGCGCCAGAGATCGGCTTCTTCGCCTTCGTCGCCGGTTCGGTCGCCTTTGCCGTGTTCGGAGCCAACCGCCACCTCTCGACGGGGGCTGACTCAACCATCACGCCGCTCTTTGCCGGCAGCTTGGCCCTGCTCGCCACGACCGGCTCCCCGCATTATCTGGCACTGGCGGGCGTGCTGGCCCTGATGGTCGGACTGATCGTGGCACTCAGCGGCGTCCTTCGTCTCGGCTGGATTTCCGACCTCCTGTCGGTGCCCGTCACCACCGGCTTCCTGGCCGGCATCGCCATCCACATCATCGTTTCGCAGCTGCCGGGCCTCCTCGGCCTGCCGGCCGAAAGCGGCGAGACCTTGCGGCGCGTGGTCGAAATCGCTTCCAGTCTCCATCTGACCAATCCCTACAGCCTCGCGCTTGGATTTGGGGTGTTCGCGATCGTGTTCGTCGCCGAGCGCATAAGCGCCCGCATTCCCGGTGCATTGATCGGAGTGGTGCTGGCGACAGGGGCCGTCATCGCCTTCGGTCTTGCCGATCGCGGCGTCGCGGTGCTTGGCGCCTTGCCAAACAGCCTGCCGCGGGCCGGCTTGCCGCTTGTCAGCCTTGACGATGCCCAGGCATTGGTCCCGCTGGCATTGCTGATCGCCATCGTCGTCATGGTGCAGACAGCGGCCACGTCACGCTCCTTCGTCCAGCAACAGGGCGATGCCCCTGACGTCAACCGGGATTTCGTTGGCGTCGGCGCCGGCAGTGCCGCCGCAGGCCTGCTTGGCGCCTTTCCGGTCAATGCCAGCCCGCCGCGCACTGCCATCGTCGCCCAGACAGGCGGCCATTCACAATTGGCGAGCATTGTCGCCGCCGCCATCGTGCTCGTGCTCGGCGCCTTTGGCGGCAGCCTGCTTGCCAATGTTCCGCAGGCGGCACTTGCTGGAGTGCTGCTTTTCGTGGCCCAGCGGATCCTGCGCTGGCAGGTGTTTGCCAATGTCTATCGCCAGGCGCCGATCGAGTTCATCCTGATCCTGGCCACCATGGTTGCCATCGTCGCACTGCCCATCCAGACCGGCGTGGCGATCGGCATCGGCCTTTCGCTGCTGCATGGAATCTGGAGCGCGACGCGCACGCTACCCATTGAGTTGGAGAAGGTGCCGGGAACGTCGATCTGGTGGCCGCCGGCCACGCCAAATGTTGGCGACCAACTGCCTGGCGTGCTGGTCGCCGCATTTCAGGCGCCATTGTCCTTCGTCAATGCCGATCGCTTCAAGCAGGGTGTGCGCGGCATGATCGACGCAAGGCGCGGAAGCACCAAACTGGTCGTCCTGGAAGCCAGCAACGTCGTCGAAATCGACTATACTGCCGCGCAGGCATTGATCGAAACGATCACTTATTGCCGCAACCAGGGCGCGACCTTTGCCATCGCCCGGATGGAATCGCTGCGTGCCCAGGCGGCGCTGGCGCGGTTCGGCATTATCGACCTGATCGGTCCGCAACGTGTCTTCCACAGCGTCGATGACGCCGTCCGGACATTGCATTCCGGCCAATCGCCGGAAAAACAGGAGAGCCCGACATGACGACCCCCTCCAGCATGGCAGTCCAAAGAGAACCTTTGCTGAATCCCGTTCCGGTGAAAGAACTGCGACCGACGCAGATCACCGTGGGCATGCGGGAGGTGGCCTTGAAGCGGCAGATGATCCGGGCGCAGAGCGTCAAGAAGACCGGCACGTTCCTTGGCACGCATATGGTGCCGGCGGTGCTCGGGCCGAAGGGACGCCATTATGTCACCGACCACCACCATCTGGCCCGGGCACTCATCGAGGAAGGTGTCAAGGATGTGCTTGTGACGGTGATCAGCGACCTGTCGGCGCTCGACAAGGACTCCTTTCTTTTCGTGCTCGACAATCGCGGTTGGATGCACCCATTCGACGAAAACGGACAGCGCCGCGACTACGCCGCCATCCCCAAAACCATCGCCGAGCTTGTCGATGATCCCTATCGAAGCATGGCCGGCGAACTGCGCCGGCTTGGCGGCTACGCCAAGGACACGACGCCGTTCGCCGAGTTCATCTGGGCGGATTTCCTGCGCCGGCGCATCGACAAGGATGACGTGGCCAAGAACTTCGACAAGGCCATGAAGGAAGCTTTGACCCTGGCCAAGGGCAAGGACGCGGACTATCTGCCCGGCTGGTGCGGCCCTACATCGGATTGACCGACACATCGGATTGAGATTCGTCCGAAACGACGACGGCACCGTGTTCAACGCCCTGCCCGGCGGCGGCCGCGATAATCCCCTGGCGTCTCCCCCATGACCTTCCGGAACCGGCGATTGAAGGTCGACAGGTCGTTGAAGCCGGCCTCCAGGGCGATCGACAAGATCGCGTCATCCGAGGTGTGCAATCGAACAGCTGCCTTGTTCAGCCTTGTCCGCAGCAGGAATTGATAGGGCGTCATTCCGGCGACCTGCCGGAATGTGCGCAGGAAATGGTAGGGGCTGGTTGCGGTCTCACCAGCGAGTTCGGCAAGCGAAATCGGTCTGTCGCTATCGAGTTCGATCCGCCGCACCGCCTCGGCCACCCGTTTCTGGTCGCGTCTGCTCGGCGCGCGCCTGACAAGCGCCGCACCGGAGGCGGCAGCAACTGCACAACCGGCAATGCGTAGGGAAAATTCCTCAAGCGCGCCGATGTCGCCCGTTTCGCGAGCAGCTTCGGCTCCGGCCAGCAGCGGCGCCAACGCCGGCAATGGCGGCAGGCACGGCGTCCCGAAGGTCAGTCGCCTCGCACCGGGAACAGCAGCAACGATCTGTTCGAGACAGGCGGGGGCGAAATGCAAGGAGAGGCAGCGGTCGCCGCTGCCATGATCGTGCCCGCATTCATAGCATGTGCCAGCATTGCCGAGCAGGATGGCGCCCGGCGCCAGCATCGCCGTGCCTTGTTGCGCACGATAGAGGAACGTGCCGCTAGTGACCGCCGCGACGCAGAAATCCTGATGTGCTTCCTCGAACGGCCGGTCGGCAGCGCCGGCAGTGCAGATTACATCCGCCACCTGCCAGCCTGGACCAGATGTGAGTGTGCGCGCAGTCGCTGCCATCGCCGAAATATAGCAATTTTCCCCAAGCCCAGAACCCCGCCCTGGCCTATTGCCTGATCTCTCCTGACAAGAAGAGGCCGAAGCCATGCCTGAAGCCCAACCTGACCAATCCTCCTTCACTGAGGCCTTGCACAGCGCTGGACCGGCGGAAAACCTTGCCGACAAACTGCGGCTCTACGGCCGCTTCGTCGGTGCCTGGAGCTTTGACGCCTCACGCCATCTCGAGGACGGCACGGTGCTGACCGGGCGTGGGGAGGTGCATTTTGGCTGGGTGCTCGAAGGACGAGCGATCCAGGACGTCTGGATCCTGCCTGCACGGAACAAGGGCTCCCAGCCGTCGCCTGGTGCCTGGACCTTCTACGGCACGACACTGCGCATTTACGATCCCGGTCTCGATGCCTGGCATATCTTCTGGAGCGACCCGCGCAACCAATACTACAGCCGTCAGCTCGGTCGCGCCGACGGCGACAGCATTGTCCAGCAGGGCGCTGACGGGACCGGCGCCTCGGTGCGCTGGAGCTTTTCGCGGATCACCCCAAACAGCTTCCGTTGGCTGGGCGAACGCTCGCACGACAATGGCGCGACCTGGCGGACCGAGGTCGAGTTTCTGGCGCACAAATCATCGAGAGCCTGACACCCCAACACTTTGAAACAATGGAGAAAAGCATGTTTGATCACGTCTCGATCGGAGTCCGCGATACAGAGACCTCGAAGCGGTTCTACGACCAGGCCCTGAAGCCGCTCGGCTACACCTGCCTCAGCCAGTCGCCCGGCTCACTCGGCTATGGCGCGAAAACGGTGGCCCTATGGGTGAACGAAGCAGCGAGCCCAGTGCCGGCCGACGAAAGGTCAGGCCTGCATTTCTGCTTCACCGCACCGACACGGGGCAGCGTCGATGCGTTCCATGCCGGCGCTTTGCGGGCTGGCGGCAGTGACAATGGCGCGCCGGGCCGGCGCGCCGACTACGGTGAAAACTATTATGCCGCCTTTGTTGTCGACCCGGACGGCTATCGCCTCGAGGCTTACTGCGGCGCCAATAGCTAAGCCGGCCAGCCCCCCTTCGACGCCTCTGAATTCCTGCAACTCTCATAGTTTCCCCTGAGCCAGCTTTGCTCTACCAATAGGCTGGTTCGGGGAATGCCGAGGTTCGGGCGCGGCCCGGTGGGGAGATCAGATGCCGAGCTTCGACAGCCTGTTCAATGCCTTCGTCACCATTCTCGTGACCATCGACCCACCCGGCCTCGCACCGCTGTTCCTTGCCGTGACACGCGGCATGAACCGCGAGGAACGCCAGCAGGTTTCGGTCCGGGCCTCGATCATCGGCTTCCTGGTGATGGCGCTGTTTGCGGTCGCAGGCGCCTCGATCCTGTCGGTATTCGGCATCACGCTGCCGGCCTTCCGCGTCGCTGGCGGCTTCCTGTTGTTCTTCATCGCCTTCGAAATGGTGTTCGAGCGCAGGCAGGACCGCAAGGAGAAGATCGGCGACGTCGCCATCACCAAGGACATGATCCACAACATCGCCGCCTTCCCGCTGGCGATCCCGTTGATCGCCGGCCCCGGCGCGATTTCTGCGACCGTGCTGCTCTCCGGCTCATTCCAGGGCTTTGCCGCCCAGGCGGCGCTCGTCGGCATCATCCTGGTCTGCCTGGTGATCACCTATCTGGTGTTCGTGCTGTCGGAACGCATCGACCGCATCCTCGGCCAGACCGGCCGCTCGATCCTGACACGCCTGCTCGGCGTCATCCTGGCAGCGCTCGCCGTGCAATTCGTCGCCGACGGCATCAAGGCGCTTATGGCGGGGTAGTCCGCCGTCTTTGTGAACAAACCGGGCTGCGTCGAGCTACTTGGCCGTCGTGTCGACGACTTCGAAATCGTGGGTGATGGTGGCGGTCTTGGCCATCATCGCGGAGGCCGAGCAGTATTTTTCGATCGACAGATCGATTGCCCGCTTCACCTTGTCGTGCGAAAGCGCCCTGCCCTTGACGACGAAATGCATGTGGATGCGGGTGAACACCCGAGGCTCGGTTTCGGCCCGGTCGGCGTCGAGTTCGACGACACAGTCCTCGATCGCTTCGCGGCCCTTTTCGAGGATATGGACGACGTCATAGGCTGAACAGCCGCCGGTACCGATCAGCAGCAGTTCCATCGGGCTGGGCCCCGGGGTCTTGCCGTCTGGTCCGAGCGCCGTGCCAAGCACCAGTTTGTGGCCGCTGCCGGACTCGCCGACAAAGGTGCGCTCCTCCACCCATTTTACCCGTGCCTTCACCGAACTCGTCCTTCCTCAATTTCCTTGATCGCTCAGTCGGCGGTCATCCGACAATGCAAAACCCCGAGAGTCCATAGGACTCTCGGGGCATCATGCCTACCAAAGTTGCGTTCGCCGCGATCGTATTGCGATCAAAATGGAATTTCGTCGTCCAACTCGCGCGAAGAACCGCCACCGCCGCCGCCCCTGGGAGCGCCGCCGCCACGGTTGAAGCTTTCGTTGGGGCTGGACTGGCCAAAATCGGAACCACGGCTGCTGCCGCCGCCGCCGGAATAGCCGCCGACCTGGCCGCCCTCGCCCTGTCCGCGCGCGTCGAGCATCTGCAACTCGCCGCGGAATTTCTGCAGCACGACTTCCGTCGTGTACTTGTCGGCACCGGTCTGGTCCTGCCATTTGCGCGTCTGCAACTGGCCCTCGACATAGACCTTCATCCCCTTCTTCAAATACTGCTCCGCCACCTTGGCGAGCTGGTCATTGAAGATGACGACGTTGTGCCACTCGGTCTTTTCCTTGCGTTCGCCGGAATTCTTGTCGCGCCAGCTTTCGGACGTGGCAATGCGGATGTTGACCACCGGCTCGCCCGAGTTCAGGCGCCGGATTTCAGGGTCCGCGCCGAGATTGCCCACCAGAATGACCTTGTTGACGCTACCCGCCATGATACTTCTCCGCGCTCATCCGAAACAAATTTTTGTTGGCGCACCTTACAGGCTACGGACAATCCTCGCCTGCTGTGGCTGCCTTTTCCCACAAGGTTTTTGTTCTCTTTTCGTTCCTATATGCATAGCCGCTTATTGTCAAGGAATGGCAGCAATGCTCGGAAACTTCATATGGGTTTGAAAAGACCGCTTGCCAAATCAATAAGTATGCACTTATGCTTTTGCCATGATCGAAGCTGAGATTTTCCGAGCCCTGGCCGATCCGACGCGCCGTGCCGTCTTTGAGCGTCTCGCCACAAGCGAGATGAGCGTGTCGGAACTGCGCAACGGGCTGACGGTATCGCAGCCGGCCGTGTCGCAACATCTGGCGGTGCTGCGTAGCGCCGGCTTGGTCGTCGAGCGGCGAGCTGGCCGCAATGCCTATTACCGCGCCGACCCGCAGGGGCTGGCCCCCCTGCTCTCCTGGATCGAACGCTACCGCACCTTCTGGCCGGAGCGCATCGAAAGGCTGAAGACGGTTTTGAAGGACATGGATCAATGAAGGATGCGAGATCAATGATCGCAGAAGGCCAAGACAAGGTCGCCTCTGATGCGATCGAATTCGAGTACGACCTTCCCGAGCCGCCGGAAAAGGTGTGGCGAGCTCTGACTGTGCCCGAGTTGCTCGCCGCCTGGATGATGCCGAACGACATCAGGCCGGAGGCCGGCAGCCATTTTGCC
This sequence comes from Mesorhizobium shangrilense, assembly GCF_040537815.1. Classification (NCBI taxonomy): domain Bacteria; kingdom Pseudomonadati; phylum Pseudomonadota; class Alphaproteobacteria; order Hyphomicrobiales; family Phyllobacteriaceae; genus Mesorhizobium; species Mesorhizobium shangrilense. Next base: position 1,278,037 of record NZ_JBEWSZ010000001.1, on the reverse strand, counting down.
TTCGCCGGACCGGAGGCACCCATCGAATGCGAAATCCTCGACGCCGAACCCGAACGGCTGTTGCGTTATTCCTGGCGGGAGCAGCCACGGCCCAGCGATGCGGCGCGACAAGCCCCGCTCGACAGCACCGTCACGTTCACGCTTGCCCGCACGGTTTCCGGCGGCACGCATCTGCGCATTGTCCATGACGGCTTTGCCCGCAAGGCGATGCCGGCTGTTGCCATGGCTGGCATTGGCTGCCGGCTTTCGCTGGGGTCGCGCGGCTCCAGACAACCTGCCGCCGCAAACACCCACCTGCCCATGCTGTGCGCGGCCTGAACAAGGACAATGTAGATGAGAACCATGAGCGGTGTTGCCAGTCTGGTGCCGATGGTGATCGAGCAGTCGAGTCGCGGCGAACGCGCTTTCGACATTTTCTCGCGGCTGCTGCGCGAGCGCATCATCTTCATCAACGGAGAGGTCAACGACGACATGTCGGCGCTTGTCTGCGCTCAACTGCTGTCGCTGGAATCAGACAATCCCGACAAGGAGATCTCGCTTTATATCAACTCGCCGGGCGGCGTGGTGACCAGCGGCTTCGCCATCTACGACACGATGCAATACATCAGTTGCCCGGTGTCGACAGTGTGCATGGGTTTTGCCGCGTCGATGGGTTCATTCCTGCTCATGGCCGGCACACCAGGGCGCCGCATCTCACTGCCCAACGCGACCATCCTGCTGCACCAGCCGTTGGGCGGCTTTCAGGGCCAGGCATCCGATATCCAGCGTCATGCGCAGCGTATCGGCCAGACCAAACGCCATATGACCGAACTCTACGCCCAGCATTGCGGCCGCACCTATGAAGAGGTCGAACGCACGCTGGATCGAGACCATTTCATGACCGCACGGGAAGCCAGGGAATGGGGTATCGTCGACCATGTCTTCGATACGCGCAAACAGGCGGCATGAGGGACCAAAAGTGCGCAGCCGTTTTGGGATAACGACATGTGCAAAAACAAGACTTAAAGCGTGTCGCATTGATCCGTTCAAACGCGACGCGCTTTAAACGGCCCGCGGCGAGGGTCGGCTTGAAACGTCGCCGGTCTGGCCTCGGCATGATCGCGGCGATATAGTTCGTCCATGATCGACAGCAATTCATCCACACTTTTGCGCAGGTTCTTTGGCGCCATCGCCGGCTTGACCGTGCTGACCGGCGCGGCATCCGCCGGCGACACGTCCTCCGACAAGGGCGCCCTGCCCGGCGTGACCAGCGACTACCGCATCGCCAAGCCTGCTCCACAGCCGGAGCCAGACGACGCTGCACCCAGCAATGGGATCAAGCAGTTCAAGATCGGCGATACCGATGTGCGGATTTCCGGCAGTATTACAATCGACGCCGGCGCTGGCGCGATCGGATCCTCGCGCCACTGACGCCGCTGATATCGTCGAGCTTTTGGCCGAGCAATTCGGATCGGAGTCAGAGCACCCAAGCGGCGCTCAATGAGTGCTGCAGCGAAAAGGCAGAAAGCATTGGGCCGACAAGAAAACAGCCCCGCCGTTGCTTCCGCAAACGGTCGGGGCTTCTTGGATGTCAAATCCAACCTACCGGTAGGAATCCTACCAGCTTTGATTTCGGACGCTTCGCGGCGTTCAGCCGACGATCCGACTAATAGTCTCTGATTTTTGTGGGGATAGGCAGGTCACGGTTTGTCGGGCGGCGCAAACGCTCAAGCCCTGGCACTTATGCCTGCCGCGGTTCCAGTGATACCTGGAACCCTTGGGCACTATCCGGTGGCGTCATGGCTCCGCTCCTGTGTCCGTTTCTTTGGTGTCGTCCGAAGCGCAAATCGCAGATGCCCGCGGCGTCTCGCAGGCCGCCCCCTGGGCGGCGAGGCCATCGAAAGACGGTCGGCTCGGTTGACCCTTGGAGTCTGCTCCCGTGACGCCGGGACGTCAACCTTTCAATAGCCGGTTATGAAAAATGTGATCGCCGAGACGCTTCGTGAGGTCGAATCCACCGCCATTGCCATCAACAGCTTTTGTCAGGAGCCTGTTCGGCCTTTGTTCTTTTCGCTTGCCGGGTCGCGCGAAAGGCGGTTAAACGATTTGACGCAGAGTTCTCTCGACGTTGCGGCGAAATTACCTACATAGGGGATGGCCGGAAAACCGCGCCAATCCCACGAATTCCAAATCTGAGGCGGCGACCGGCGATGGCCGACCATAAATATCTCTCCATTCGCGGGGCGCGCGAACACAATCTCAAAAATATCGATCTCGACCTGCCGCGTGACAGCCTGATCGTCATGACCGGCCTGTCGGGATCCGGCAAATCATCGCTGGCCTTCGACACCATCTATGCCGAAGGCCAGCGTCGCTATGTCGAAAGCCTTTCGGCCTATGCGCGGCAATTCCTCGAAATGATGCAGAAGCCGGACGTCGACCAGATCGACGGCCTGTCGCCCGCCATCTCGATCGAGCAGAAGACCACCTCAAAGAACCCGCGTTCAACGGTCGGCACCGTCACCGAGATCTACGACTATATGCGGCTTCTGTTCGCGCGTGTCGGCGTGCCCTATTCGCCGGCAACCGGCTTGCCGATCGAAAGCCAGACAGTCAGCCAGATGGTCGACCGCGTGATGGCCGTGGAGGAAGGCACACGCCTGTTCATCCTGGCGCCGATGGTGCGCGGCCGCAAAGGCGAATATCGCAAGGAGTTGCTGGAACTTCAGAAGAAGGGGTTTCAGCGCGTCAAGGTCGACGGCGTCTTCTACGAGATCGCCGACGTGCCGGCGCTGGACAAGAAATACAAGCATGACCTCGACGTCGTCGTCGATCGCATCGTCGTGCGCGGCGATCTCGCCACGCGACTTGCCGACTCCATCGAAACCGCCCTGAAGCTGGCCGAAGGGCTAGCGGTGGCGGAATTCGCCGACAAGCCGCTCGACGCAAGCCAGACCGGCGAGGACTCGGTCAACAAGTCCAAGAACGAGACGCATGAGCGCATCCTGTTCTCGGAAAAATTCGCGTGCCCGGTGTCCGGCTTCACCATTCCGGAGATCGAGCCGCGGCTGTTCTCCTTCAACAATCCGTTCGGCGCCTGCCCGACCTGCGACGGCCTCGGCAGCCAGCGTGCCATCGACGCCAGCCTGATCGTTCCGGACGAAAATGTCTCGCTGCGCGATGGCGCCGTCAGCCCGTGGGCGAAGTCGACTTCGCCCTATTATTCGCAAACGCTGGAAGCGCTGGGCAAGGCCTATGGTTTCAAGCTCGGTGACAAGTTCAAGGACCTGACCGCGGAAGCCCAGGAAGCCATCCTGCGTGGCACCGGCGAGCGCGAAGTCACCTTCCAGTACGATGACGGCCTGCGCTCCTACAAGACGACCAAGACCTTCGAAGGTGTCATCCCCAATCTGGAACGGCGCTGGAAAGAGACCGAATCCGCCTGGATGCGCGAGGAGATCGAGCGCTTCATGTCGGCCACGCCTTGCCCTGTCTGCAAAGGCTACCGTTTGAAGCCCGAGTCGCTCGCCGTGAAGATCGCCGGCAAGCACATCGGCGAGGTCACCGAACTTTCGATCCGCAAGGCCGACCAGTGGTTCACCGACCTGCCGGCGTCGCTCAACGACAAGCAGAACGAGATCGCGGTGCGCGTGCTCAAGGAAATCCGCGAGCGGCTGCGCTTCCTCAACGATGTCGGGCTCGACTATCTGACCCTGTCGCGCAATTCCGGCACACTCTCAGGCGGCGAGAGCCAGCGCATTCGCCTGGCGTCGCAGATCGGCTCGGGCCTCACCGGCGTGCTCTATGTGCTCGACGAGCCGTCGATCGGCTTGCACCAGCGCGACAATGCACGACTGCTCGACACGCTGAAGCACCTGCGCGATATCGGCAATACGGTCATCGTCGTCGAGCATGACGAGGATGCCATCCTGCATGCCGACTACGTCGTCGATATGGGGCCGGCCGCCGGCATCCACGGCGGCGAGATCATTGCGCAGGGCACGCCGCAACAGGTCATGGCCAATCCGAATTCGATCACCGGCAAGTATCTGTCGGGCGCGCTCGAAGTGGCGACGCCTGGCGTGCGGCGCGAGGCCAAGAAGAACCGGCGCCTGAAGATCGTCGGCGCGCGTGGCAACAATCTGAAGAACGTCACTGCCGAAATACCCCTGGGCACGTTTACCGCGGTCACCGGCGTGTCCGGCGGCGGCAAGTCGACCTTCCTGATCGAGACCTTGTTCAAGGCGGCCTCACGCCGCATCATGGGCTCGCGCGAGCACCCGGCCGAACACGACCGTATCGAGGGTCTGGAATTCCTCGACAAGGTCATCGATATCGACCAATCGCCAATCGGCCGCACGCCGCGTTCGAACCCTGCCACCTATACCGGCGCTTTCACGCCGATCCGCGACTGGTTCGCCGGTCTGCCGGAAGCCAAGGCGCGCGGCTATCAGCCTGGCCGCTTCTCCTTCAACGTCAAGGGCGGTCGCTGCGAAGCTTGCCAGGGCGATGGCGTCATCAAGATCGAGATGCACTTCCTGCCAGACGTCTACGTCACCTGCGATGTCTGCCATGGCAAGCGCTACAACCGCGAGACACTCGACGTCCTGTTCAAGGGCAAGTCGATCGCCGACGTGCTCGACATGACCGTCGAGGAAGGCGTCGATTTCTTCGCCGCCGTTCCCGCCGTGCGCGACAAGCTGGAAACACTGAAGCAGGTCGGCCTCGGCTACATCCATGTCGGCCAGCAGGCGACGACGCTTTCCGGCGGCGAGGCACAGCGCATCAAGCTGGCCAAGGAACTGTCGCGCAAAGCTACCGGCAAGACGCTCTACATCCTAGACGAGCCGACCACCGGCCTGCATTTCCACGATGTCGCCAAGCTGCTCGAAGTGCTGCACGAACTGGTCAACCAGGGCAACACGGTGGTGGTCATCGAGCACAATCTCGAAGTCATCAAGACCGCCGACTGGGTGCTCGATCTCGGCCCCGAGGGCGGCGATGGCGGCGGCGAGTTGGTCGCCTCAGGCACACCGGAAGCCATCGTGCGCGAGAAGCGCAGCTACACCGGCCAGTTCCTCAAAGAACTGCTGGAGCGGCGTCCTGGGAGCAAACGCGAAGCGGCGGAATGATGGCTGACAATGGTCTCATCACGATCCAGAGTCGTTTCGGGGTGACCGAAACCATCGATCGCCTGGTCGAGACCGTTCAACGAGCCGGCTTGCTCGTCTTCGCACGTATCGATCACGCCGCCGGCGCGCGCGATGTCGGCGCGTCGCTACGCCCTACGGAGCTGCTGATTTTCGGCAATCCCAAGGGCGGTACGCCGCTGATGCAGGACAGGCAACTCGCCGGCATCGACCTGCCGTTGAAGGCGCTTGGCTGGGAGGACGAGCAGGGCAAGGTCTGGCTTTCCTGCAATGATCCGCATTGGATAGCCGAGCGACACGGCCTGGGCGATGCAAGTCGCGATGCCGTCAATGCGATGGCCGGCGGGATGGGCAAGGTCATTGCTTCTGCTGCCGGCACGAGCCAGCCATGAACATCAGACCTGCCTCGCAGGGAACTGCTCGATCGGCGGGAATCGCGCGGAATAAAGATTCTTTAGCACATATGATCAGAAGACTCTCCCCGTAATAGAGATTGAGTTTACGTGTGCGATCGGATGTGGCATTGGAGTCTTGGATGAAGTTTGTCGGTCTTTTTGCTTTATACCCTGCCTTAAAATTTCAATCAGATTTTCATATTGCGACCTATACCAAAAGTTTGGAATATTTCCGCAAGCCACGAGAGATTCGCTTGCGCGGGATTGATATCCATTCAGGAGAGCGAATAATAGTTCGCGTAAAAAAAGCCTCAAAATCCATAAAGAAAAAGTATTTTAACGAACTTATTTTTTACAAAGAAGGTAATTGGCTTTTAGAGTTTGAATTCGAATCAGAATTTCCCGGCAGAGAGAAATTTAAGATCACTCGATCCGACGGACATGATGAGAGTTACACAGACAAAGAACTTGTTGAGTTTTGGGCGTCAGTAATTCCATCCTTCCTAGATCTTGATATCCAAACTTATTTTTTTGCCTTGAACTTTTCATTTCCAGGTGCTCTTCATCCGGTAAAAAGTGTGTGGCTCGTCGATGAAAAATTGCACCATCATTCGTCCTCATTTCATTCCATGCTTGAGGAAAGCATCGATTACCTAGTTAAGAACGGATTCATCCCAGATCTTAATTTAGAACCGGAATCAATGATAAGTTGGGTCTTCGCCCAAAATGGCATGCTTTCAGGCTATAGCGATACACCTGCCTCTAAGGCTTTAAATTATTGCACAAGGTTGTTCGTTCGCAGCATTCGCAACGACGAAATCTCAGATTTGGTTTGGGCCTTGGCAGGAATCGAGGCATTGCTTGTTGACGGAGGGCGCTCATCGATCGGTCAGTTGAAGAACAAGCTTGAGGCACTTTTTAGGGCTCATTCGAACGTTAAATGGCTCCTAGAATCCATCGATAGAATGTACGCATTCCGGTCGAAAATGGTGCACGGAAACAGGCAGATCAGATCCGTTTTTCGCGACGATGAAGAAGACAGCTCGGCACGTTCAGACGAGGAATATGACGCCAAGCGCCTAGCGGTCGGACTTCTAATAATCCTGATCCAGCGTCTCGTCAGGTCTGGCCAAACCAAGTTTGATTTTGAATTGTCATGTTTAAATGCATAGTGCGGCGCTCCCACATTCGAAGAAGCCTGCATTGGCATGAGTGGTTGGATTTTTTGCGCCGTGAGAAAATTCACTCTATTTGGACAATTTCCTACGACGGAGCAACCGCATCGCGCCGGCCGCAGAGTGCCAACCTTCGCCAAATGGGGATGCAAGGCGATCATTACGCCCGCTGCCGGCACGAGCCAGCCATGAATATCAGATCCGCTCTTGCCGATGATCTCGCCACTGTCGTCTGGCTGACCGAGGCTGCCTATGGGCACTACATTGCCTTGCTTGGCGGTCCGCCAATCCCGATTACCGAGAATTACGCGCCGCGCATTGCGCGCGGCGAGGTCACGCTCGTCGAAGAAGACGGATTGGTGGCGGGCCTGCTGGTTCTTGAGCGGCATTCGGATCACAGCCTGATCTTCAGCGTTGCGGTTGCGCCCGGCTTTCAGGGCAGAGGCTTTGGCATCTCGCTGCTCAAGCTAGCGGACGAGCAGACCCGTCTGTGGGGACTGCCGGAGGTGCGGCTCTACACCAATGCCAGGATGGAACGGAACATCGCGCTCTATCTGGCCTATGGCTATCGCGAGACCGATCGCGGTCCCAACCCGTACCGGGCAGGATGGACTCTCGTCCACATGGCAAAGCCCGTCGATCAAATCACGACGGCCTGATCTTTCGGAATTTGGGAGGACGACAATGAGCAAATCTGGAACAATCCGCTCCGGCATGGGTGGCTGGACCTTCGAGCCGTGGGATACGTCCTTCTATCCCGAAAAGCTCTCCAAGGCGAAACAGCTGCAATACGCCACTCGGCAGGTGCCAAGCATCGAGGTCAATGGCACCTATTACTCCAGCTTCAAGGAACCGACCTTCGTCAAATGGGCAAGCGAGGCGCCGGACGGTTTTGTCTATTCGCTGAAGGGCAACCGCTTCGTCACCAACCGGCGGGTGCTCGGCGAAGCCGGCGAATCGATGATGCGCTTCCTTGGCTCTGGCGTCGCCGCGCTCGGCGAAAAGCTAGGGCCGATTCTCTGGCAGTTCGCACCAACCAAGAAGTTCGATCCCGATGATTTCGAAGCCTTCCTGAAGTTGCTGCCGGAAAAGCAGGACGGCGTTGCCCTGCGCCATGCGCTCGAAGTGCGCAACGACAGCTTCATCGTGCCGGAATTCGCTGCCCTGGCACGCAAATACAAGACTGCAATCGTCTATGCGGACCACGCCAAATATCCTGATATCGCTGATGTCACCGGTGATTTCGTCTACGCTCGCCTGCAGACCGGCAGTGACGACAATCCTGATTGCTACACGCCAAAGGGCCTCGACGAATGGGCGGCACGGGCAAGGATTTGGGCGGAAGGCAAAGTGCCGGCCGATCTGCGACGCGCCGATCCTTCGACCGAGGCGTCGATCCACCCACGCGACGTGTTCGTTTACTTCATCACCGAGGGCAAGGTGCGCGCGCCATTCGGCGCGATGGCGCTGATGAAGCGAGTGGCCGACTGACGGGTATCGCTATCAGACTTTCCCACACGCGATTACAGCGTCTTCTATGCATTTTGAGCGTAGCAAGGCGGCTATTCGCGGCATCTTCCGCGTCATCGTAACCTTATCGACACTTCCTTGCTGCATGAATTCAGCCACGCCAAGTTGCAGAGCTGGAGCCGCCGCCGGCGGGGAACGAGAGGCATGTCGCTCGACTACACTTCACTTCTGCTGGCTGTTGGTTTTTCCGCCGCCTGCCTGGGGCTGACATTGTTTGGCATGTGGCTGACCGCGCGTTCGGAGCGGTTCCTGCTGACATGGGCGATCAGCCTGTTGTTGGTGGTCGGCGACATCTTCGTCTATGACGCCTATATCGACATGCCCGGGCGCCTGCTTGGCATCGCGACCATCGCCCTTCTCCTGCTTGGCTTTTCGACCATGCTGGGCGCGGCCTATCAGTTCAGGACCGGGGGCTCGCCGGTGCGGCGAACGGTGCTTGGCAGCCTTTCGCTGGTCGTGGCGCTGCCTCCGATGGCTCTGGGCTATGACGGGCTCGGCTTCATGTTCGAAAACACTTTTGCAGCCTTGCTTCTGTTCGCCACGGCGCGCGAATACTGGAAAGGCCGCGACGAAGCCCCTGCCCTGACGATTGGCATCACCGCGCTGTATTCGGCCACGGCCACATCCTTCGCACTCTGCGCCATGGTTCTTGCCTGGGATGGAAAGCTGATCCTCGGACATGCGCCAAGCAATTGGGCCGAGGAGCTAAGCCTCATCATCGTCATCGCCAGCATGACCGGGATCGGCGCGCTGTCGCTGGCGCTCAACCAGGGACGCCTTGCCAGGCATCATCGCCGCAATGCGCTGACCGACCCATTGACCGGCCTGCTCAACCGCCGCGCGCTGTTCGACCTGCATGGGAATGGCCCCATCGGCGCCTTCACGGCGGTGGTTGTGTTCGATCTCGACAGCTTCAAGGCGATCAACGATGAATTCGGCCATGCCACCGGCGATGACGTGCTGAGGGTGTTCGCCAGGGAGCTCACCAGCAATCTGCGCCCGGCCGACTCCGCCGCGCGCATGGGGGGAGAAGAATTCGCGCTGGTGCTGAAGCGGACCTTGCCGGAGACGGTTGAAGCCACTGCGGAGCGCATACGCACCGCTTTCGCGGCCTGCAGGATCGAAACCGAGGATGGTCCCCTGACATGCACGGTCAGCGCCGGGTTTGCCTTCGGCACAAATGACGGCATGAGCTTCGACAAGGTGCTCAGCGCGGCCGACAAGGCTCTCTACGCCGCCAAGCGCGACGGCCGCAACCGCGTTGCCGCCTCGGCGTTTCGCCGCGCCAGCTGACGCCTTTCGCGCGAAGGGCTAACCTTATGTGGAGACGACCTCATTGTAGGCGTCGAGGTCGACGTAGAAGACCTTGGTCATCTCTCCTATCAACTCATCCTGCTCGTATCCCTGGGATCTCAGGATGTTGATGGCGGTCATGATGTCGACACGCTCTGTGAGCCGTCGTTTCTGATGGTCTTCGACGAAATGTTCCATCGGCTGTCCCTAGCCTGAGTGCCTAACGCGCTGAACAACAATCAGATCACAGGAGGGAAGCTAGGCAGACTGGCTTGCGTGGAACTTGCCGGCTCAGCCCGCGCCTTCTCCTCGATCCGTCACGCTGAGACTGGTACGGAAAGCGGCCGACTCACCAAGGCCAAGCAAAGATTAGCACGCAGCTTGCGGTGCGCCAGAGTTGCACGACAATAGACGGCGAAAGATCTAGACGGTCAGGAATTTCCGCACATCCGCCCGATCGAGATCTTCGGCGGGGCCAGTATGGACGATCAAGCCGCGGTCCATGATATTGACCTCGTCGGCCAGCTCCCGGCAGAAATCAAGATATTGCTCGACCAGCAGCACGGCGATGCCCGCCTGATCGCGCAGATAGCGAATGGCACGGCCGATATCCTTGATGATCGACGGCTGGATGCCTTCGGTCGGCTCATCCAGAACGAGCAATTTCGGTCGCATCACCAGAGCCCTGCCGATGGCAAGCTGCTGCTGCTGCCCGCCGGAAAGGTCGCCACCGCGCCGGCCAAGCATCTGCCTCAGCACCGGGAACAGCTCGAAGACATGCGCCGGCACGTTGCGGTCAGCGCGCCGCAAGGGCGCGAAGCCCGATTCGAGATTTTCCCGCACCGTGAGCAGTGGGAAGATCTCCCTGCCCTGCGGCACGAATGCGATGCCCGACCGGGCGCGGTCATACGCCGCGCTCCGGTCGAGCGCCTTCCCCTCGAAGGCAACGCTTCCGCTCGTCAGCCGGTGATGGCCAACGATCGATCTCATCAAACTTGTCTTGCCGACACCGTTGCGGCCGAGCACGCAGGTGATCTTGCCGGCGTCCGCTTTCAACGACACACCACGCAGCGCCTGGGCGGCGCCGTAATGGAGCGTGGCGTTCGAAACTTCGAGCATGTCAGCGCTTCTTCCAGAACCTGAGAAACGCCAGATCGAAGCGATGGAATTGAACCCGCCACATCATGCTCATCTCCCCAGATAGACTTCGACGACACGTTCGTCGGCTGAAACGAAATCGAGTGAGCCTTCCGAGAGCACCGAGCCCTCATGCAGGCAGGTGACCTTGACGCCCAGCTCACGCACGAAATGCATGTCGTGCTCGACGACGATAACAGAGTGGTCGCGTGCGATGTCCTTGAGCAGTCGCGCGGTCTCCTCGGTCTCGGCATCGGTCATGCCGGCGACAGGCTCGTCGACCAGCAGCAGCTTCGGGTCTTGCGCCAGCAGCATGCCGATCTCCAGCCATTGCTTCTGGCCGTGGCTCAGATTGGTCGCCAGTTGGTCGCGCTTGTCGCCAAGCCGGATGATGCCGAGTATGTCGTCGATCTGCCGCGCCTCGGCGGCTGAACGGCGATGGAACAGCGCCGGAAAAATCGAGCGCGGCCCCTTCAGCGCCAGCATCAGGTTCTCCTCGATCGTGTGGTTTTCGAAGACCGTCGGCTTCTGGAACTTTCGCCCGATGCCCATCATGGCGATCTCGGCTTCATCGTGCTTGGTCAGATCAACCTGGCCATCGAAGAAGACCTCGCCCTCATCGGGCCGCGTCTTGCCGGTGACGATGTCCATCATCGTCGTCTTGCCGGCGCCGTTAGGGCCGATGATGGCGCGCATCTCGCCCTTGTCGAGCACCAGCGACAGGCTGTTGATGGCGCGGAAACCGTCGAAGGAAACAGAAACGCCGTCGAGATAGAGGATGGTGTTCGATTTGCTCATGTCGCTACTCCGCCGCCTGCGGTTCAGGGTCGGACCAGGACCATTCGCCGGGATTTCTCGCCGGCGAGCGAGCGGGCTTCGAGGTCGCGAACGCCACCCCAACCTCGGTGCCGGCTTCTTCAGCGACGGGGGCCGCACGCGATGCCTTCGCTTTGCCGCGCCAGGAATCCCACATGCCGACAATGCCCTTGGGCAAAAGCAGCGTGACAGCGACGAACAGGCCGCCCAGCGCAAACAGCCAGAATTCCGGCATCACGCCGGTGAACCAGGATTTTCCCGCATTGACCAGAAGCGCGCCGATGATCGGTCCGACGATCGTGCCGCGCCCGCCGACAGCGGCCCAGATGACGATCTCGATCGAGTTGGACGGCGCGAACTCGCCGGGATTGATGATGCCGACCTGCGGCACGTAGAGCGCGCCGGCAATCCCGGCCATCACCGCCGACACGGTGAAGGCGAACAGCTTGACGTTCTCCGCGCGCCAGCCAAGGAACCGCGTGCGGCTTTCGGCATCGCGCACCGCCATCAGCAGCTTGCCGTATTTGGAACTGACGATTGCCCAGGTGGCAAAAACGGCGAACGCAAGCGCCACCGCGCTTGCCGCGAACAGCGCCGAGCGGGTCGCATCCGCCTGCACGTTGAAGCCGAGGATATCCTTGAAATCGGTCAGGCCGTTGTTGCCGCCGAAACCCATGTCATTGCGGAAGAAGGCTAGCAGCAGCGCATAGGTCATCGCCTGGGTGATGATCGACAGGTAGACGCCGGTGACCCGGCTGCGAAAAGCGAACCAGCCGAAGACGAAGGCGAGCAGGCCGGGCACGGCGAGCACCATGATAGCCGCGAACCAGAAATGATCGAAACCGGTCCAGAACCATGGCAACTGCTTATAGTTCAGGAACACCATGAAGTCCGGCAGCACGGGATTGCCGTAGACGCCGCGCGAGCCGATCTGGCGCATCAGATACATGCCCATCGCATAGCCGCCGAGCGCGAAGAAGGCGCCGTGGCCGAGCGAGAGGATGCCGCAATAGCCCCAGACAAGGTCGAGCGCCAAGGCAAGCAATGCATAGCAGAGATACTTGCCGGTCAGCGCCACGATGTAGGACGGCACGTAGAAGGCACTCGTCGGCGACACGGCCAGATTGAGCAGCGGCACGATGATGGCGGCCGCCAGCAGCAGAAAGATGGTGATGGCAATGCGGCGGTCAGCGCCGAAGAAACGGCTGGTGATCATGCTTCCACCGCCCTGCCCTTGAGCGCGAACATGCCGCGCGGGCGCTTCTGGATGAACAGGATGATCAGCACGAGCACGACGATCTTGCCGAGCACCGCTCCGGCATAGGGTTCGAGGAACTTGTTGAGGATGCCAAGCGAGAAGGCGCCGACGAATGTGCCCCAAAGATTGCCGACGCCACCGAAGACCACGACCATGAAGCTGTCGATGATGTAGCTCTGGCCGAGATTGGGCGAGACGTTGTCGATCTGGCTGAGCGCGACACCCGCGATGCCGGCGATGCCGGAGCCCAGCGCAAAGGTCAGCGCATCGACCCAGGGCGTCCTGATGCCCATCGACGCCGCCATGCGCCGGTTGGCGGTGACGGCCCGCATCTGCAGGCCCCAAGGGGTGCGTTTCATCACGTAGAGCAGCACGCCGAACACAGCGAGCGCGAACACCAGGATCCACAGCCGGTTCCAGGTGATGGCAAGCTGCCCGACATCGAAGGAGCCTGACATCCACGACGGATTGCCGACCTCGCGATTGCTGGGGCCAAAGAGCGTGCGCACCGCCTGCTGCAGGATCAGCGACACACCCCATGTCGCCAGCAGCGTTTCCAGCGGCCGCCCGTAGAGGAAGCGGATGACCCCGCGCTCGATGGCAAGGCCAACCAGTGCCGCCACCAGGAAGGCCAGCGGCAGCGCGATGACCAGAGACCAGTCGAACAGCCCGGGAAACGAAGTGCGGATCACGTTCTGCACGACGAAGGTGGTGTAGGCGCCCAGCATGACCATCTCGCCATGCGCCATGTTGATCACGCCCATGACGCCGAAGGTGATGGCCAAGCCGATCGCCGCCAGCAGCAGCACTGACCCCAGCGAGACACCGTACCAGATGTTCTGGACCGCATCCCAAAGCGCCAGCGTCGAGCCTATCCTGGCCATCGCAGCCGTCGCCGCATCCTTCACCGCACCCGTGGATTTGGCTTCTACAGACGTAAGCAGCGACAACGCATCGCGATCGCCGCGCGCGCCGATCAGGGCAACGGCCGCCAGCTTGTCGGCTTCCGGTTTGTCCGACACCAGGACGGAAGCTGCGTGTGCCTGCTCGAGCAGGGCCTTCACGCTTGCCACGGCTTCACTGGCGATCGCTGTATCGAGCGCGGCGATGTTGCCTGCGTCTGGTGTCTTGAACATCGTATCGGCCGCGGAGAGCCGTACTGCCGGATCCTTGGCGCCGAGCGTCAGCGTGCCCATCGCGTCGCGGATCACGCGGCGCAGCGTGTTGTTGACCTTGATCTTGGTGACATCAGCCTTGTCGACTTCACCGATGGCCTCGCCCGTCAGCGAATCAAGCAGCGCCACATTGGCCCCGTCATCCTTGCCGACGAACACCAGTGAGTCGGCCCTGCGGACATAGAGGTTTCCGTCCGCCAGCGCGGAGAGCGGGCGCTCAACGGCAGGATCGCCAGTGGCTGAAAGTTCGCGCACCAAGGCTTCGGTGGCGGAGAAATTCGAGGCTGTTGCGAATTTGGCGATAATGGCGCGCAGTTCGGCTTCGCCGGCGTTGGACGGCAACAGCGTCGCCAACAGCAGCAGCAATGTCAGGCCGAATGTGCGCAACAGGATCATCAGGTCAAATGCCATCAGTTTGAAGTGCCCGGGCGAACCGGAGGACAAGTCCGCCCGGACACTTGCGGTCTCGGGTCATGGATCTACCAATCCACGACCCGCTCAGACCCCCGGGAGGGATCAGTTGGTTCCCTTGCCGCCGCACTTGCCGGTGACAACGTTGAAGTTGCCGCAGGACAGTGGCGCGCGCCAATCGGAGATCAGGTTCTTGGAATCGGGCAGGTAGTCCGACCATTCCTTGCCAACCAGCAGGCCGGCCGTCTGCCAAACGGTCTGGAACTGGCCGTCTGCCTGGATTTCGCCGATGAACACCGGCTTGGTGATGTGATGGTTCGGCATCATGGTGGCGTAGCCGCCGGTCAGGTTCGGCACGGAGACGCCGACCATCGCGTCGATGACCTTGTCGGGATCAGTGGTGCCGGCCTTTTCGACCGCCTTCACCCACATGTTGAAGCCGATATAGTGGGCTTCCATCGGGTCGTTGGTGGTGCGCTTGTCGTTCTTGATGAACTTGTGCCAGTTCTCGATGAACTTCTTGTTCTCGGGCGTATCGATGCTCTCGAAATAGTTCCAGGCGGCGAGATGGCCGACCAGCGGCGCGGTGTCGAGACCGGCAAGCTCTTCCTCACCGACCGAAAAGGCCATGACCGGAATGTCCTCGGCCTTGATGCCCTGGTTGCCGAGTTCCTTGTAGAACGGCACGTTGGCGTCACCATTGACGGTCGAGACGACCGCCGTCTTCTTGCCGGCCGAACCGAACTTCTTGATCGCCGAAACCTCGGTCTGCCAGTCGGAGAAACCGAAGGGCGTATAGTTGACCATGATGTCCTCGGCGGGAACGCCCTTCGCCTTCAGATAGGCCTCGAGGATCTTGTTGGTCGTGCGCGGATAGACGTAGTCGGTGCCTTCGAGCACCCAGCGCTTCACGGAGCCGCCATCGGCGCTCATCAGGTAATCGACCGCGGGAATGGCCTGCTGGTTGGGCGCGGCACCGGTGTAGAACACGTTGCGCTCGCTCTCCTCGCCCTCATACTGGACGGGATAGAACAGGATGTTGTCGAGCTCGCTGAATACCGGCAGCACCGATTTGCGCGACACCGAGGTCCAGCAGCCGAACACGGCCGCGACCTTGTCCTTGGAGATGAGCTCGCGCGCCTTTTCGGCGAACAGCGGCCAGTTGGACGCCGGATCGACGACGACCGCTTCGAGCTTCTTGCCGAGCAGACCACCCTTTGCATTCTGCTCGTCGATGAGCATCAGCATGGCGTCTTTCAGCGTCGTCTCTGAAATCGCCATGGTTCCCGACAGGGAGTGGAGGATACCGACCTTGATCGTGTCGTCAGCCGCCTTCGCCGGCACGGACATCAAAAGCCCCGCCGCGACCACGCTTGCCGAGAAGATTCTTGTTATTGCCGAAAAGTTGCCCCTCATATTCGTACACTCCAAGCTGGTTGTTTGCACCGCAACAAACCATGCAACCCCCGTGCCAACCCGCTTTTAGACCTCCGAGTGTCAAGAATAACCAAACTCTATCAATATGTTAAATATATTAGACATTTCTAATGAAATTAGCTGGGTTAAAATTTGATTGAGAAGATTTTACGCAACGCACAATGCGGCTGCCTATTTTTCGCCCAAATTATGAGAATGCCCAAACTTTGATCTTGAGAGGCGGGCATTGCCGGATCGCCGACATCAATCGTTGCGGCGCCGCCAGGAAATGGGCAAGCTCAGGGCTCAAGCGAGCGAAGTCATGGCATCCAGCATTTCACGCATTTTCGGCATACTGCTTCTGATCGCAACGACCACCAGCGCACGAGCCGACTTCGCGGAAGGCAAACTGCCGGACGGTGTCTATCACTGCGAGGTCTACCTTCTGGGACTATTCCTGAGCCTCGGTGACATCACCATCAAGGGCAGCGTCTACAGCGGCCCGGTGACGTTCGGTCCTCCCCAGCA
Organism: Mesorhizobium shangrilense; assembly: GCF_040537815.1. Lineage (NCBI taxonomy): Bacteria > Pseudomonadati > Pseudomonadota > Alphaproteobacteria > Hyphomicrobiales > Phyllobacteriaceae > Mesorhizobium > Mesorhizobium shangrilense. The sequence goes on along the minus strand of NZ_JBEWSZ010000001.1, from coordinate 1,261,774 downwards.
GGGCTACAACTATCAGATGGACGCAAACGGCGTGATCAACTGGCTGGGGCCGCTGGGCGGCTACACGAGCGGCGGCAATTCGATCTCGCTCACGCAGGCAACGTTGGACGGCACGACAGCCCCATCCTTCGACATCATCATGAAGCAGCCCGACGGCGCCTTTACCGCGTCGACCTGCACCAAGCGCTGAGCCAAAAAGAAAGCGCGGAACCCGTGGGGTTCCGCGCCTCAGTCACTCGGGAGGTCTGCTTCAGATGGTCTTGGCCGACATCTGACCGGCGATGTAGTCGGCCTGGCGTATCGCAAGCGATACGATCGTCAGGGTCGGGTTCTCGGCGGCACCCGTGGTGAACTGGCTGCCGTCCGACACGAACAGGTTCTTGATGTCGTGCGCCTGGCCGTGCTTGTTGACGACGCCGTCTTCCGCTTTCTCGCTCATCCGGTTGGTGCCGAGATTGTGGGTCGACGGATAGGGCGGCGTCGGGAAGGTGCGCGTTGCGCCGACCGCCGCGTAGAGTGCCGAACCCTGCTTGTAGGCATGGTTTCGCATCGCCGTGTCGTTGGGATGGTCATCGAAATGCACGTCGGCAATCGGCATGCCATGCTCGTCCTTCATGTCGGAATGCAGCGTGACGCGGTTTTCCGCGCGCGGCATGTCCTCGCCGACGATCCACAGGCCGGCCATGTGATCGTAGTGATCAAGCGCCGTGGTAAAGGATCGGCCCCAGGCGCCCGGATCGAGGAAGGCGGCCATGAACGGCAGGCCGAGCGACAGCGTCTCGAACTCGTAGCCGCCGACGAAGCCACGTGAGGGATCGTGGCGCGCCTCGTCGCGGATAATGCCGGCCATGGTGGTGCCGCGATACATGTGCACCGGCTTGTCGAAGATGGCGTAGACCGAACCGGTGGTGTGGCGCATGTAGTTCTTGCCCACCTGCCCCGACGAGTTGGCAAGGCCATCGGGGAACTTGCCAGACGCCGAGTTGAGCAGAAGCCGTGGGCTTTCGATCGAGTTGCCGGCAACGGCGACGATACGCGCCTTCTGTTCCTGCAGCTTGCCATCCTTGTCGGCGTAGACGACGCCAGTCACCTTGCCTGACGCGTCATGATTGATCTTGATTGCCATAGCGTTCGGCCGGACCTCGAGATGGCCGGTGGCCTCGCCCTTGGGGATCTCGGTGTAGAGCGTCGACCATTTGGCGCCCCATTTGCAGCCCTGGAAGCAAAAGCCGGTCTGCTGGCAGGAATTGCGGTCGTCGCGCGGCTCGGAATTGATCGCCATCCGGCCGGTGTGGCATTCCTTGTAGCCGAGTTTGTCGGCACCGGCCTTCATCACCTTGAAATTGTTGTTGCCGGGCAGACCAGGAATGTTGTTGGTGCGGGTCACGCCCATCTTGTCCTCGGCCTTGGCGTAGTAAGGCTCAAGATCCGCAAGCGTGATCGGCCAGTCGAGGAGACTGGCTCCCTCCACCTTGCCGTAGGTCGAGAGCGTCTTGAACTCATGCTCCTGGATGCGCAGGGATGCGCCCGCCCAATGCGTGGTCGAGCCGCCCACCGACTTGACGATCCAGGCCGGAAGATTGGGAAAATCCTTCGCCACCCGCCAGTCGCCGGAGGTGGTGCGTTTGTCTTTCCACGCGAGTTGGGCAAACGAGTCCCATTCGTCGTTGATGAAATCCTCGAACTCGTGGCGGGCGCCCGCCTCCAGGATGACGACGTCGATGCCCTTCTGGGCGAGTTCGTTGCCGAGCGTGCCGCCGCCGGCGCCCGAGCCGATGATGACGACCACGCCATCGTTCTTGAGATCAAATGGTGCTGCCATGGTTTCCTCCCATGATGTCCTGTTTTTGCGCTGCTGGAACGACGAGGCTCAGAGCCATTCGATGTCGTTGAAGCCGCGCGAGATGTAGCCGCCCTTGGAGTAGGATTCGCCCTCGTAGCCGAAGATCGGCCAAACCTCCTTCTGGTTGTACAGGCTGACGACGAGGCCGCCGCGAATGGCCTGGAAGAACGGCGTCGCCTCGACCTGCTTGAGCACGGCGATGCGCTGGTCCTCCCAGCCGAGGTTGCGATAGCCACCGGCTCCGGCCTTCGCATCGAGGTCCGCAATGCCGTTTTCGATCATGGTCTTGTAGGCGGCATCCTTGCCGGCCTGCTCGTCATGGCTCTTGACTGCGATGGCGTAATATTTGTCGGGGACCTGATCGTGCGGATAGATATCGCGCGCCATCTGGATCAGCGTCGCCATCGTTTCGGGCTTGAGCGCCGAGGTTTCGAGGCCCCAGGCATGTTCCGGGCTGATGACCGCATTGCCGGAAATGACGAGCAGCGCGCCGATGCCGCCGCGCTTCAGAAGTTCACGACGGGAAAGCCCAGGCTTCCTGTCATAGATCGTGACCATATTTTCCTCCCTGCTTGCTATACACACCCCAAAAGGTGCCGTTGCTGGCGCCGCGCCCGCCGGCGCGGCTTCCCTCCTATTTGAACCTGCCGCGACGCTCCAAGACCTCGATCTTGTAGCCGTCAGGATCCTCGATGAAGAAAAAGCGGGCGATGAATGCGCCGTCGCGGTTGAACTCGACAATCTTCTTGGGATTGAGGCCGAGCGCGCCAAGCCGGTCGTTTTCGCTGTCGAGGTCGGCGACCGAGACGGCGAGGTGGCCGTAGCCGTCGCCAAGCACATAAGGCTCTGTCCGGCCCTTGTTGACCGTCAGTTCGATCTCGAAATCGGATGCCGCATTGCTGAGATAGACAAGAGTAAAGGTCTCAAAATCCAGCCTTTCGGCCACATCGAGCCCGAATGCTTTCTGGTAGAAGCCGACGGAGCGGGCCTCATCGAGAACCCGGATCATGCTGTGGATCGCCTTCGCCAAATCAGTCTCCGTTGCTGTATGCTTCGGAGCGATTATGGGCGGCGCGGCCAAAAGGTGGTGGCAGCCGGTTACCACGCCCAAAAACCGTGATCGGCTCTGTGGGCCGATAGCGGACGAAAGTCCGATTGCCCTAAGGGCGTTTTTACCCGAAGATGGCGGCGGGGACAGGATGTGCGACGCCAATAGCGCGCGGCCTGTCCACCCAAGACCAACAATCAACGATGGGAGGTTTTCGGATGTGCAGGGTTTTTGCGGGCCAGGACCCCGAAGGCTATCGCCAGATCAACCGGTCGATCCGCATCGACGGGCATTCGACAAGCATTCAGCTGGAGGCGACATTCTGGGCGCTCCTCGATGAAATCGCCGAGAACCAGAACCTGACGACGCCGAAATTCATCTCGAAACTCTATGACGAGGCCATCGAAATCAACGGCGCCATCCCCAATTTCGCATCCATGCTGCGCACGACTTGTGCGCTCTACCTGCGTGGCCACCGGCCGGATATGGACGAGATGGCGCCGAAGCGGGAAGCCGCCTGATCGGCGGCTCTATGATTCGAGAACGTCCTTGACGATCGTTGCCAGTTGCTTGAGCGAGAACGGCTTCGGCAGGAAGCCGAAATGCGCGTCGGCCGGCAGGTTCCTGGCGAAAGCGTCCTCCGCGTAACCGGACACGAAGACGAACTTGATATCCGGCTGCCGCTTGCGCAATTCGCCGAGCAGGGTTGGTCCGTCCATTTCCGGCATCACCACGTCGGACACCACGATGTCGACCTTGCCGCCGAGCGCTTCGAAGACTTCCAGCGCTTCCACGCCCGACGACGCCTCGTGCACCGTGTAACCGCGCGATGTCAGCGCCCGCATGCCGCCCATACGCACGGCGTCCTCGTCTTCCACCAGCAGCACCGTGGCCGAGCCTGACAGATCCTTGGCCGCATCGGAGATCTTGGTCGGTGCCGCCGGCACTTCACCCGGCTCGCCGGCCTTCTTCACATCCGCGATGTGGCGCGGCAGGAAGATGCGGAACGTCGATCCCTTGCCGACCTCGGAGTCGCAGAAAATGAAGCCGCCGGTCTGCTTGATGATGCCATAGACCATGGAAAGACCGAGGCCCGTGCCCTTGCCGACTTCCTTGGTAGTGAAGAAGGGCTCGAAAATCTTCTTGAGCACGTCGGGTGCAATGCCGCTGCCGGTATCCTCGACTTCGACCACGACATAGTCGGCTGGAGTGAGTTCGCGGTAGGAGAAGGCCTTGCACTCCTCGGCGGTCACATTGCGCGTGCGCACGGTGAGATCGCCGCCGGCCGGCATTGCGTCGCGCGCATTGACGGCCAGATTGACCACCACCTGCTCGAACTGCCCGATATCGACCTTTACCGGCCACAGGTCGCGGCCATGGTCGACCTTCAGCTTGATGTCGTTGCCGACCAGCCGGGCCAGCAGCATCCGGAGATCAGCCAGCACGTCGGTCAGGTTGAGCACCTCCGGACGCAGCGTCTGCTTGCGCGAGAACGCCAGCAACTGCCGCACCAGCGAGGCCGCGCGGTTGGCGTTCTGCTTGATGTTCATGATGTCCGGGAAGGACGGGTCGGATGGCCGGTGGTTGGTCAGCAGAAGATCCGACGCCATGATGATGGCCGTCAGCACGTTGTTGAAGTCGTGCGCGATACCGCCCGCAAGCTGGCCAACCGCCTGCATCTTCTGGCTTTGCGCCATCTGCCCTTCGAGCGCCTTCTGCTCGGTGGTTTCGACCGCGTAGACGATCGCCGATTCCTCGGCGCCCTCGCCGCCCGTGCCGTCGGCGACCGCGTTGACGTAGAAACGGATATGCCGCTCGTCATTGCCGGGCAGCAGTGTGTCGATCGGCTCGATATCGGCCTGCCGTTGCCGTGCCTTTTCGAAAGCCGCGGCAAAAGCCGGCCGGTCGCGCTCATGGATCACGGTGTCGAGCCGCACGCGGCGATCGACCGCATCCCGATCGACCACGGAGGAAAACAGCGACAAGAACGGCGCATTGGTGCGCAGGATACGGCCATTGTGATCGACGCCCGCGATTGCCATCGGCGTCGAATTGAAGAAGCGCGTGAAGCGCACTTCCGAGGCACGAAGGTCAGCCGACGCGTCCTCGCCTTGCGTGCGGTTGAGCACGATCGTCCGTGTCGGGCCGTTCAGCCCCTCGCGGCTCGCCGAAACGCGATGCATGAAGCGCACCGGCAGCGCCTCGCCCGTCATCGTCGTCAGATCGAGATCGATGACCGCATTGCGTGTCGTGCCGGGGTCGGCCTTGACGGAACGGACCAGCGCCATGCCGTCACCGGCAACGATCTCCGAAAGCGACACCGCGCCTGGCGTGAAGCTGGCGAGGTCAATGCCCAGCCATTCCGCCAGCGTGGCGTTGATGTAGGTGACCCGACCATCCTGGTCGGCGGAAAAGAAGCCGGCGGGCGCATGGTCGAGATGATCGATGGCCTGTTGCAGGTCGAGAAAAAACCGCTCCTGCTCGGCCCGCTCCTGCGAGATATCGGCAAGTTGCCAAGCCAGCATCGGCAACCGTTGCCCCGGAACGCTGAAAGCGCGGGCTTGAGCCCGATACCAGCGCGCGCCTGGCTCGGCGCCCGGCCGAATGGATTGCGCCAGCCGAAACTCGCCATCGCCCGGTTGGCCATCGCGTAGCCCGGAGGCCAGCCTGTATATGGTGGCCGAGGCTTCCGGAACATCCGAGAGCAGCCCTTCGACCGTCTTCAGATCCGTTGCGGATGACGCTCCCGTCATGTCGGCATAAGCACGATTGGCGTAGATGACGCGGCCTTTGGTGTCGGTGACGAGAAGGCCTTGCGACATCGAATCCACAAACGCTTTCGACAGCTCGTCACTCGTCGAGCGCGGCGTGATCTGTACGAAGCCGATCGCGGTGGCGAACAGGAAACCCACGCCGATCATCGCCAGGACGCCAAGCATGCCAAGCAGGAAGGGATCGCCCAGGCGATCGCGGAAAATGCCGAAAACAATCGCGGCGCCGGTGAGGACGACGATGAAGACGATGAGCCGGGTGACCGCTCCCGGTCGCGTATTCTGGTCGACGATAGGTACCGGATAGAAATCGCCGCGCGCTTCCTTGGCCATATGCCCCCTGCTCTTGAATTCCGGTGTTCCGACACCTGCCCCTGACGGGTTGAATCATATTCTCCTAATCCGGAAAAGGCCTCGGTCGCAAATGTCCGATAAAAATGATGATGTTCAGCCATCAATGTTTCAAGCTGTTCACGACACGTGAAAGGCAACTTGCGGTGGCCTGCCGCAACGGTCTAGTGTCGCGTCACTTCAAAGACCGCTCAGGGGGAACCAATGCTGCAATGGCTCGATAGCGTGGCGGGTCCCGGCTATGCCGCGGCACTCCTGTGGACGTTTGCCGCGCTTGTCCTCCTGGTCATCGTTCTCGTCATCATCAAGCTGGTCCGCAACCTGACTTTCGGAACCTTTGTCGCCGGTGGCAGGAACCGCAAGACGCGGCTGGCCGTCATGGATGCCACCGCGGTCGACAGCCATCGCCGGCTGGTGCTGGTGCGCCGTGACGATATCGAGCACCTGTTGCTGATTGGCGGTCCGACCGATGTCGTCGTCGAACGCGACATCCGGCTGTCGGCGCCGCGCCGCCCGGCGCTGACCGGAGATGGTGGCCATCAGCCGGCTCCTCCGGCGCCCAGGCCGCGCGCGCCGCAACCTGCCCCGGCACCCGCTCCTGCGCCGATCAGGCAGGCGCCGGCTCCACAGCCGGTGAATGTGGCCCCTTCTGCTCCCCCAGCACCAGCGCGCCCTCGCCCGGCGATGCCGGCGCCGGTTCCAGCGCCAGCTCCGGCACCAACGCCGAAACCAGCCGCACAGAACTACCAGCCGGCCAATGTGAAACCGCTGCCCGTCTATGGGGCGGGGAATGCCAATGCCAGCCGGCAAGCGCCGCCGGCGAGACAGGACTCCATCGACGATACGCTGATGAAGGAACTCGAAGTTTCGCTTGAACAACCCCGGTCCGGCGCGCCGTTGGGTAAAACCGCGCCAAAGGCGCCGCCGTCTCTCGATGACGAGATGACGAAGCTGCTGGGCGAGCTCTCCAGTCAGAAGAGATAGCCAGGCAACGCGCATAAAAATGGCCGCGAACCGCGACCACTGAAAAACGTCTCTGCAAATGTCCGCTTGCCGATTCGTTACGCTCAGTCGTCGCGATAGACTTTTTCGCGGCGCTCGTGGCGTTCCTGCGCTTCGATCGACAAGGTTGCGATCGGGCGTGCATCAAGGCGCTTCAGCGCGATCGGCTCGCCGGTTTCCTCGCAATAACCATAAGTGCCTTCATCGATGCGTTGCAGGGCGGAATCGATCTTTGAAATGAGTTTTCGCTGGCGATCACGAGCGCGAAGCTCGATGGCACGGTCGGTTTCCGAGGAAGCACGGTCGGCGAGATCGGGATGGTTGGCGTTTTCCTGCTGCAGGATTTCGAGAGTTTCGCGCGCTTCGCGCAATATGTCGTTCTTCCAGGTAACGAGTTTCAGGCGAAAGTAGGATTTCTGCCGTTCGTTCATGAACGGCTCGTCTTCGGAGGGTACGTAATCGGCGGTAACGATGTCGTTCATTCGACTCACCCAAACAGCCCCAAATTTTGCGCTTATATATTCGCCGTCCGACGCCTGCACAAGCGCAATCGGCCACGCTCTCACGCAATTGTTAGCGCCCGCAAACGAGGCATTGGCGTGCCCTTTTACAGTGTCGACAACAGCAAATTCGCTGGTGATTCCCTAGGCGTGAAGGACAGCGGCCATTGTGCGCCAAGCCTTTCTGGTGGCTAATCCTGTATCGTCTTAGGCGGGCTTCGCCGCTCAACACCAACGGGGGTTCGGTGAGCAGACTTTATCTGTTGAGACATGCCAAGGCCGGATGGGCGCTTCCCGGCGTCCGCGATTTCGACCGTCCGCTGGACGCATCGGGCCTTGCCGACGCCGAAAAGATGGGCACCGCGATGCGCACCCGCTCCTACGTTCCGGATCTCACCCTATGCTCCAATGCAAGACGTGCACGTGAAACGCTGGAGGGCCTGGCCGGACAGACGGACACCGGCCGGGTCCTGTTCCTGGACACACTCTACAGCGACGACGCCGCCGGCTATCTGGCGATCATCCGCGGCAATGGCGGGCCAGGCTCCCTGCTCGTCATCGGCCACAACCCGATGATGGAGGATCTCGCCATGGCGGTCGCGGGCGGCGGGGACGAAGCAGCCCTGGCGACGCTGAACCAGGGTTTCCCAACTTCCGGTCTCGCGGTCATCAGCTTCCCCGGCAATCTTGCCGATGCGGCCCGCGGCTCGGGCCATCTCGACGCCTTCCTGACGCCCGCCGATCCCTGACGCCATTTCAAAGCCGGACTCCATTGCCTATATCGGAGCCTACCAAGGGGTCACGACCCAAGCCCGAGAGAGCAGATTTTGGCATCATCGCTGACCACCTTCACCGACGAGGCGAGAATTGCGCTCGACACACTGTCGGGCCGCGCGACAGGGATGTTCTCACCGTCGTTGCGGCTTGGCGTGACCGGGCTGTCACGCGCCGGCAAGACAGTGTTCATTTCGGCGCTGGTGCACAATCTGATCCATGGCGGGCGCCTGCCGCTGTTCGAGGCGCAAAAGTCGGGACGCATCGCACGTGCTTTCCTCGAAGAGCAACCCGACGATGCCGTGCCTCGCTTTCAGTACGAGGATCACATCGCCGCACTGGTGAATGACCGCGTCTGGCCGGATTCGACGCGCGCCATTTCGGAACTGAGACTCACCATCGAGTATGAATCGGCGTCCGGCTGGAGCCGCATGTTCTCGGCCGGCAAGCTGTCGCTCGACATCGTCGACTATCCCGGCGAGTGGCTGCTCGATCTTCCGCTGTTGGGCAAATCCTACGCCGATTTCTCGCGTGAGGCCTTCGAGATGGCCGGGCTGCCGGTGCGCGCCGACCTGTCGCGGGAGTGGCGGGCCCTGTCGGGCGAGGTTAGCGCGAATACGGATTCCGACGAGATGACGGCCCGGCGCCTCGCCGAAAGTTTCGCGGCCTATCTCAAAGCATGCAAGCTCGACGAGCGGGCTCTCTCGACCTTGCCACCCGGTCGCTTCCTCATGCCGGGCGATCTTGAAGGTTCGCCGGCGCTGACTTTCGCACCACTGCGGGATATCGGTGAAAAACGGGCCCGTCCCGGATCGCTGCATGCCATGATGGAACGGCGCTACGAGGCCTACAAGACCCATGTCGTAAAGCCGTTCTTCCGCGAGCATATCACGCGACTCGACCGTCAGATCGTGCTGATCGACGCCATGCAGGCGCTAAATGCCGGCCCGGGCGCCATGGCCGACCTGGAACGGGCCGTTACCGAAATCCTGTCCTGTTTCCGTCCCGGCCGCGGCAGCTTCCTGACGGACCTGTTTTCGCGGCGCATCGACCGCATACTGGTCGCCGCGACGAAAGCCGACCATTTGCATCATGAAAGCCACGACCGTCTGCAGGCGATCGTGCGGCGGCTTGCCGACCGCGCTGTCGCGCGGGCGAATTTCACTGGCGCGGATGTCGACGTGGTGGCCATGGCAGCGGTGCGCGCGACCCGGGAAGGCACGGTGAAACAGGGCAGCGAAACACTGCCGGTCATCATCGGCACGCCGCTGAAGGGCGAAAAGATCAACGGCGAGACCTTTGATGGCAACACCGAAACAGCCATATTTCCCGGTGACTTGCCGGAGAAGATTGATGCTGTCTTTGAAGCCTCCGAACCGGATTATCGTCAGAATAATGACGATCCGGCCATCCGCTTCGTCCGTTTCCGCCCGCCCAAACTCGAACGCACGGCCGAGGGCGTGACATTGTCATTGCCGCATATCAGGCTCGACCGCGCGCTGCAGTTCCTGATCGGAGATCACCTGGCATGAGCTCGCCCCGCAAGCCGGCGGCATTCCGCATCGAGCCGGAAGCCGCGCCCAAGCAAGAAGCGCGGGAAGCCCCCCGCACCCATGCCGAGCAGCCGATGCGAAGGCCACGAGCCGTCAGGGCCGAAGTCGCCGTTGTCGTGCCGGCGGAGATCGATGTCTTCGACGAGCCTGACATGATCGCCGCCGAGCCACCGCCATCGGTTGCGCCCAAGAAACACTCGTTGCTCGGCAGCATCTTCTTCGGCGCGTTCGGCGTGCTGGTTTCGCTAGCTGTAGGCCTGTGGACCGACCAGCTGATTCGCGACCTGTTCGAGCGCGCCGCATGGCTGGGTTGGTTGGCCGCCGGCATGGCCGCCATCGCCGTGCTGGCGCTTGTGGTGATCCTGATCCGCGAATTCCTGGCGATCGCCCGCCTCGCCGAAGTCGAAAAACTGCAGAAACGGGCGCTCGACGCTATCGCCCGCGACGATCCGAAGGCCGCGCGAGCCGTCGTGGACGAGTTGTCAGCCTTTGTCGCGGGCAAGCCCGAGACCGCGGCCGGCAGGCGTTCGCTGGCGGAGCTGCGCGGCGAAATCATTGATGGCGGCAACCTGGTGCGGCTGGCCGAAGCGGAAATCCTTGGCCCTCTCGATGCCCGCGCCAAGGTGATGATCCTCGAGGCCGCGAAGCGTGTTTCGCTGGTGACGGCGGTCAGCCCGCGCGCGCTGGTCGACGTCGCCTATGTCGTGTTCGAGGCGGGCCGGCTGATCCGGCGCCTGTCGGAACTTTATGGCGGGCGGCCGGGCACGCTGGGCTTTTTCCGCCTCGCGCGAAGCGTCCTTGCCCATCTGGCGGTCACCGGATCGATTGCCGTCGGCGACAGTTTCGTTCAGCAGATCGTCGGCCATGGCCTGGCCGCGCGGCTCTCCGCAAAGCTCGGCGAAGGCGTCGTCAACGGCATGATGACGGCGCGCATCGGCATCGCGGCGATGGAAACGGCAAGACCCCTGCCCTTCAGCGCCTCCCGACGGCCGGGCATGGGCGATTTCCTCTCAGCACTGACATCTTTTGCAACGAAGAAAGACAGCGAAACGGCCACCTCCGGCAGGTGAACGGCATCGCTGTTCGATGCCTCAAGGATGCAAGATGATCGTCCGGCAGTGACGAAGCATTAACCAATCTTGTTCATGGTCGGTTGAGTTCCAAACAGTCTCTTTGTTGCCGGGTGTCGTCGATGAAAAGCGTAATATTGTCCAGCGTTCTGCCCATGGCGATCGCTGCAGCCACGACGGTCAGCCTGGTCGAAAAGGCTTTCTCCGCGGAGCCTGACAAGCAGTTCTTCCAGACAGCCGAAGGCAAGTGGGTCGGCCCGGGAGAAATCATCGCCGGCAAGTACAAGGGCACGAAATTCACCTGCACCTTCACCGGCACGACACCGGGCACCAAGCTCGGCATGACGCTCGACGGCGGTTGCCGCGTCGGCGTGTTCACTCAGGCCATGTCGGCAACGATCGAACACAAGGGCCGCGAAGGCTACAAGGGCAGTTTCATGGGCGGAGCCGCTGGCTCCGGCCTCGACATTATCGGCGGCAACGTTGTCGACGCCCACAAGGTCGTCTTCACCATCAACCGCAATCAGTTGCGCGGCGTCATGCAGGCTCGCATCCCCGACGACAATTCGATGACCGTGACCATTGCAGTGCGCGTCGACGAACAGTTGGTGCCGGTCATCGGCATGAGCTTGAAGCGTGTCGATGCGGTCGAGGTCGGCTCCATCACACCGAACTGAAGCATCATCGACCGAGTTCATAAAAAAGCGGCGGCCATTGGCCGCCGCTTTCGCATTGTCAATGATTCCAGCTCAGCCTTTGACCGCCGCGATCATGTCGTCATAGGCCTTGCAGGCCTCGGCCGCCGTCGTGGCGCCCTGGTACTTGGTGGTCACCGCCTGAACCTTGGCCGTGAGATCGGCCGCTTTGGACGGATCCTTGGTAATCGCGGCCTGCAGCGCCGCGGTCAGATCCTGGCCCTTCTTGGTCAGCATTTCGGTGGTGCACTCCGGCGCCTTGGAACAGGCGGAACCGGCGAGTGCCGCAACACCAACGGCAACAAGCAAAAACTTCTTCATGTCAGTCATCTCCTCAAAAAGGGCCGCGACTTGATCGTCGTCCGCCCTTCAATGGCCGAAGCCGAGCGTCCATAACCCTCGATTGCGGCAACAAGCAACGCAACCCCGACGTAAACTTGTGTAACGCGCCTGCAATATTGCTGGGTTCGGATTTCGCACTGTTCGATTTCCACCGAAGCCCCTATCTTCGCCACCTTGTACGGCTGCGTGCGCGGCTATCCTCGAACGAATGGAACGATCGGCATGGCGGCAGAGGCAGCGGGCAGCGATCTCGTCCAGGTGGTGGCGCTGCTGGCCGCTGGCGTTGTCTCGGTGCCCATTTTCAAGCGGCTGGGGCTTGGCTCCATCCTTGGCTATCTGGCCGCCGGCGTGATCATCGGCCCATTCGGCATCGGCATCTTTTCCGAATCGCAGGCCATCCTTCATGTCGCCGAGCTCGGCGTCGTCATGTTCCTGTTCATTATCGGGCTGGAAATGCAGCCATCGAGGCTCTGGGGCCTGCGCCGGGAGATTTTTGGCCTCGGCGCGCTGCAGGTCGGCATGTGCGCGCTGTTGCTGACCGGCGTCGGCCTGGCGGGCGGTTTCTCGATCTCCCAGTCCTTCGTCGCGGGCGCCGGTTTCGTTCTGACGTCGACGGCTATCGTCATGCAGATTCTGGAAGAGCGCGGCGAAATGGCTTCACCCAAAGGCCAGCGGGTCGTGTCCATTCTGCTGCTGGAGGATCTGGCAATCGTGCCGCTCCTGGCCCTGATCGCCTTCCTGGCGCCGGGCGGCGCCGATACCAGCCTGACCGAGCGGTTGACGGAAGTCGGCATCGGCCTGGGCGCGATCGTCGGGCTGGTGCTGGCCGGGCGCTACCTGCTCAACCCGTTCTTCCGCATCCTGGCGGACGCCCGCGCCCGCGAGGTGATGACGGCCGCGGCACTTCTGGTCGTGCTGGGCTCCGCGCTCGTCATGCAGCTCAGCGGCCTGTCGATGGCGATGGGCGCGTTCCTCGCCGGCGTACTCTTGTCCGAATCGACATTCCGTCATCAGCTGGAGGCTGACATCGAGCCTTTCCGTGGCATCCTGCTCGGACTGTTCTTCCTTGCCGTCGGCATGTCCCTCGACCTGCATGTCGTGGTCGACAACTGGCGGCTGATAGCCATCTATGTCGTCGCCTACATGGTGATGAAGGCAATCGCCATCTATGCCGTCGCCCGCGTGCTGAAAACCGGCCACAAGGAAGCGCTCGAGCGTGCGGTCTTCATGGCGCAAGGCGGTGAATTCGCTTTCGTTCTCTATTCGGCCGCGGCCGCTGTTGGCATCATCGACAGCCAGGCCAATGCGACGCTCACGGCAATCGTCATCATCTCCATGGTGCTGACGCCGCTGGCGATTGTCGCATTGCGCTACCTGACACCACGCGATGAACAGTCTCTCGAAGGGGTCGACGTAGCCGAAGGCCTTACCGGCAGCGTCCTGGTCATCGGCTTCGGCCGCTTCGGCCAGATCGCCAGCCAACCGCTGCTTCTGCGCGGCATCGATGTCTCGATCATCGACAATGACGTCGAAATGATCCAGGCGGCCGCCGATTTCGGCTTCAAGGTCTATTATGGCGACGGCACGCGGCTGGACATCCTCCACGCGGCCGGCGCCGGGCGCGCGCGCGCCGTGCTCATCTGCGTCGACAAGGCCGATGTCGCGGTGCGCATCGCCGAACTCATCAAGGCAGAGTTCCCGCTGCTGACCGTTCTTGCCCGCGCTTTCGACCGTGGAACTGCATTGCAGCTGATTCGTGCCGGGGTCGACTTCCAGCTGCGAGAAACATTCGAGTCGGCGCTTGTGTTTGGCGGGTCGACTCTGGAGGCGTTGGGCGTCGATCCGGAAGAAGTGGCCGATGTGATCGAAGACGTCCGGCGGCGCGATGCCGCCCGTTTCGAGCTGCAGCTCGCCGAGGGCATCCGGGCCGGACAGCGCTTCCTGAAAGGCAATATCGGCACGCCCATCCCGACACCGCTTGCCCAGCCACGGCGCCCCGGTCAGGCGCTCAATGAAGAGACCGCGAGCGTGCTGCACAAATCCACGCCCGCGGATGGACAAAGGACTTGATTTTGAAATTGGACGCCAATGCCCTGTCGGTCACCAAATTCTGGCGCGACGCCGGACCCGATGCATGGTTCGAGAAAAACGACGCCTTCGATGCGGACTTTCGGGACCAGTTCCTCGAGCTTCACTACGCCGCCGCGCGGCGCGAATGTGACGGCTGGGCAGATCATGCGGAAGGCTCTCTGGCGCTGATGGTCCTGCTCGACCAGTTTCCGAGGAACTGCTTTCGCGGCACGGGCCATATGTTCGCCACCGATCCTCTGGCGCGGTATTTTGCCGGAAAGGCAATCGCCGCCGGCCACGACATGGCGCTCGACGCGGAAATCCGCGTCTTTCTCTATTTGCCTTACGAGCATTCGGAGCTTCTCGCGGATCAGATCGAATCGATGAGGCTAACGACCGCCGGGGCCGAGGCCTATCTCAAATATGCGATAGAGCATCGCGACATCATCCAGCGCTTCGGCCGCTTCCCGCATAGAAACCGCGTGCTCGGCAGAGAAACAACGCCGGAGGAACAGGCCTTTCTCGATGAGGGCGGCTTTTCAGGCTGAGCGCTCAACGCGCCTGGGCAAGTACCGCTCAGGCCTGCCACCAGTCGCGGCCGGTAGGCAGCCGCTCTATGCCTGCGGCGTCAACGGCATTGAGCCGTTCAGCCACGCTTCTGCCGCCAACCGCGAGGCCGGGTGCGATCTCTGCCAGGGGCGCCAGGACGAAGGCGCGCTCCAGCATGCGTGGATGCGGCACTTCCAGCCCGGTCTCGTGGATGATGCGCTTGCCATACACCAGAATGTCGATGTCGATCAGCCGCGGACCCCAGCGCTCCTCGCGCACTCTCTTCAGCTTGCGCTCGGCATCCAGACACAGCGCAAGCAGTGCGCGCGGCGCCAGTGTCGTGGAAATTTCGGCCGCCACATTGAGAAAATCAGGCTGGTCGAGCTTGCCCCAGGGGGGTGTTCGATAGAGCGAGGAAACCGCGACAACGCGCGTGCTGTCGTCGGCATCCAGGATGCGCAACGCTGCCCCCATCGATTGCGCTGGATCGCCAAGATTGCCGCCCAGGCTCAGATAGACGGTGTTATTCTGGCCAGGCAACGGTCACCTCGACATGATCGAGCACACCGGGCACCGGCGCGTTCGGCTTGCGCACCGTGATTTCGGCTTTCTTGATCTGGGGAAAGCGGTCCGTCAAAGCCTTTGCCACTTCAAGTGCCAGGGCCTCGATGAGGAAGCGCCGGTGTCCGGTGACGATCTTTTCGATCACCGTGAAGGCAATGCCGTAATTGACGGTCTCTTCGATTGAATCATCGACGAGCGCCCGGCCCGGCTCGACCGTAAGAGCGGCATCGACATAGAAGCGCTGGCCAAGCGTCTCCTCCTCGTCCAGCACGCCATGGCGGGCAAAGAAGGCGCAGTTCTTCATGCGGATGACGTACATTGCTCAGCGTCCTGCCCGATTGGTCTCGCGTGCCAGCATAGCATCCGCTACGGCCAACGCGTCCACGTTGATTGCGACATCGTGGACGCGAAACAGATGCGCGCCCTTGAGCCTCAGGATGACGCTTGTCGCGACTGTTCCGGCTCCCCTGTCCATCGGGTCGCGGCCGGTAACAGTGCCTATGAAGCGTTTTCGCGATGTGCCGGCCATCAGCGGAAAGCCCAGCGCATGCAATTCGGAAAACCGCGCCATCAGGTCGAGATTTTCGTCCGCGGTCTCCTTGGCGAAACCAAAGCCCGCGTCGAGCATGATCTGGTCGTCGGCGACGCCGCTGCCGGCGGCGATTTCCAGTGACCTTCTCAGGAACAGCAACTGGTCGTCGATAACATCGGGCAGCTTCTGGCGCCCCCGGCCCGTGTGCATGATGATCAGCCCGGCGCCGGTTTCCGCCGCGACGTTGGCGATGCCCGGCTCGCGTTGGAGGCCCCACACGTCATTGACGATATGCGCGCCGGCCGCGATGGCGCGCCGGGCGGTCTCCTCTCGGTAGGTATCGACAGAAATCAGCACTTCGCCGGAGCGCGCCAATGCCTCGATGACCGGCAGGATGCGGTCCTGCTCCTGGCTGGCGGATACCGGCTGGGCGTCTGGCCGGGTTGATTCGCCGCCGATGTCGACGATCAAGGCCCCTTCCGCCGCCATGCGGCGCGCCTGGACCATCGCCTGCTCCGGGACATCGAACAGGCCGCCATCGGAAAAACTGTCGGGCGTGACATTGAGGATGCCGACAACCACGGCCTTGTCACCAAGGTCGAGATGGCGTCCGTGCGCCAACCGCCATCGCCTCGTCATCATTGCCAATCAACCATGTTTGATCCACCGGGGATCAATTCCGTTGCGCCGGCAACGGCCGTAAAGCAAGGTGACCGAAGAGGCAACATGATGAAACGATCCCTGCTTTGCGCGCTTATGCTCGGTCTCGCCACCACCCCGGCGGGCGCAGCGACGCTTGTAAAGACCTACAGCTACTTTGCCATCCGTGGCAGCACGCTGGACGAGATCCAGAAACAGCTTTTGGAACATGGGCCCGAGGTGAAGACCAGCGGCGGGTCACGGCATCCAGGCGCCACACAGATGTCATTCACCACCCGCACCAGCTACGCGGAGAAATCGGACTCTTGCCGGATTGTGGACGCCAAGGTGACCGTCAAGGTCAAGGTGATCCTTCCGCATTGGCGTCAGCCACGCAAGGTCGATCCGGATGTGAAACTGTTCTGGGACACATTGTCCGCCGACATCAAGCGCCATGAGGAACGCCATGTCGAGATCGCCAAGAACCACGCCCGCGAGCTCGAGGATGCGCTGAAGGGCACCTACCCGCAGAAGACTTGCCAGGCGGCCAGGGACAAGGCCGCGGAAATCACCGCCGCGATACTGGCCAAGCATGACCAGGCCCAGGTGCAATTCGACCGCGTCGAAAGTGCCAATTTCGAAAGCCGCATCGTGCGGCTGATGCGTTATCGCCTCGAACGCATGCAGAATGGCCAGCTGCCAGGTTAGCTTGGGCCAGTTGGTAACGATTTAGGCACTGGCGGCGCCCTTGCCTCGACACCTCACGGGCCGTCTGCTATTTCCGCGCCGCTGTTGAACGAAACGCGTGCCGGTCGGTAGTCCGGCGATCCCGCAGGGCGGGATCCGAAGCCCCGTCGTCCCAACGAGGTCCACAGCCGAATTCCAAGGCCCCGACATGCGTCGCCGTCATTGGCACGGCGGCAGCGTGAATTGGTCTTGGAGAAGATGCCCGGCAGTGGGCAGCTGGAGTGAATTGATGGATCAGGTCGTGAGCAAGGAAGCACCTCCGCTAACGGAGAGTGAGAAGAACGCCATCATTGGCGGCGTGCTCCTGTCGATGCTGTTGGCGGCGCTCGACCAGACCATTGTTGCGCCGGCCATGCCGACCATCGGGCGCTCGCTCGGCCATGCCGAATACCTGCCTTGGATCGTCACCGGCTACCTCTTGACCGCGACCGCGGTGGCGCCGCTCTACGGCAAGATTTCCGACGTCTATGGGCGCCGGCCGACCGTCTATGCGGCGATCCTCATCTTCCTTGCCGGATCGCTGGTCAGCGCCATGGCCCCCAACATGTTCGTGCTCGTCCTGGGACGCGCGATCCAGGGAGCCGGTGGCGGTGGCCTGTTCGCCTTGACGCAGACCGTGGTCGGCGACCTCGTGCCGCCGCGCGAGCGGGCACGCTATGCTGCGTGGTTTTCCGGCACCTGGGCCGTCGCCAGCGTTGCCGGGCCGCTGCTGGGCGGCACCTTTGCCGAGCATCTGCACTGGTCGCTCATCTTCTGGATCAACATTCCGCTCGGCTTCGTTGCGATGGCAATCATCAACAAGCCGCTCAAAAAGCTGCCGATCGCCGCCAAGAACCACAGCATCGACGGCCTCGGCGCGCTACTTCTGATCGTCGCCACGGCACTGCTGCTGCTCGCATTGAACTGGGGCGGCAGCGCCTATCCCTGGGTATCGCCGGAGGTCATTGGCGTGCTGGCCTTATCGGCGCTTTTCTGGGGCGCCTTTGCCCTGCGACTGATGCGGGCGGCCGAGCCGCTCATCTCGCTCGAAGTGCTGGGCAACCCGATCGTCCTGGCCGGCACGCTGTCGATGTTCCTGCTCCAGGCCTCCAGCGTCGGGCTCGCCGTCTATCTGCCCGTCTATCTGCAATCGATACTTGGCCTGACGGCCAGCGAGTCGGGCATTGCGATGCTCGGACTTCTGCTTGGAACCGTTGGCGGCGCGGCTTCCAGCGGCCGCCTGATACCGCGCTTCACCCATTACAAGCGTATTGCAATGGTCGGCGTCATCTTCGCCATCCTGTGCCTCGGCCTGCTGGCCTTTGTCGCCGGGCATGCGTCGCTGCTTGTCGTCGAAATCCTGACCGTGTGTATCGGATTGGGAACCGGGACGACATTTCCGGTGACGACCGTATCAGTACAGAACGCCGTGGACCGCATGCACCTTGGCGTCGCCACCGGCGTGCTGACCTTCCTGCGTTCGCTGGGGAGTGCGCTCGGCGTCGCGATGCTGGGCGCCGTCGCCCTGGGCTTTGGGCTGCCGCTTGCCGGCGAAGGCGTGCAAGTGGCCGGCCACGTCGCATCGGTCCTGCCGTTCGAGATGATCTTTCTTGTCGCCGCCGCCACTTTGGTGCTGGGGCTTATCACGCTGACGCTGATGCCCGAAAAGGAGCTTCGCGGCCATATGGACAATCCGGCGCCGATCCTGGCGGAGTAAGAGCAATTCCGGGAAAACGCACAGCGTTTTCCCTCGGCAATTGCGTCAGCAAAAAGCTCTAACCTGAAACGCCGAGCTTCTTCTGCAGGCTGGTGGATGAGGTCGTGTATTGGAACACGATGCGCTCACCCGGGCTGACGATGCGCTTGGCCGCCTGAGCCATCAGCGCCACCTCGTGGAATCCCGACAGAATCAGCTTCAGCTTGCCGGGATACCAGTTGATGTCGCCGACCGCGAAGATGCCGAGAACCGACGTCTGGAATTTCTCGGTGTCGACCGGGATCAGGTTCTCGTGAAGATTGAGCCCCCATGCCGCGATCGGGCCGAGCTTCATTGTCAGGCCGAAGAACGGCAGCATGCGCGTGCAGGGAACCTCGATGTCGCCATCAGGCCCCTTGATGGTCGCGGCTGAAAGCTGGCCGTCCGCACCGCTCAGTCCGGTCACCTGACCAACCTGGAACTCCAGCTGCTTCATCTCCTGCATGGCATACATCTTGTTGACGCTGTCGGGCGCTGCGCGGAATTCGGGCCGCCGATGCACAAGCGTCACGCTGCGGGCCACCGGCTGCAGGTTGAGCGTCCAGTCCAGCGCCGAGTCGCCGCCACCGACAATGACGAGGTCGTGGCCGCGAAAATCCTCCATCCTCCGAACCGAGTAGAAAACGCTTTTGCCCTCATAGGGCTCGATGCCTGGGATCGGCGGGCGCTTCGGCTGGAAGGAGCCACCGCCGGCGGCAATGACAATCACCTTGGCTTCGAACACCTCGTTCTCGTCGGTGGTCAGGCGAAAACTACCGTCCTCGAGTTTCTCAAGACCGGAAACCATGCGGTTGTAGGTAAAGTCCGGCTTGAACGGCGCGATCTGCTCAAGCAGCTTGTCGACAAGGCCCTGCGCCGAGATCGATGGCCAGCCGGGAATGTCGTAGATCGGCTTTTCCGGATAGAGCTCCGCGCATTGTCCACCGGACCGGTCGAGAATGTCGATCAGGTGGCACTTCATGTCGAGGAGGCCGAGCTCGAACACGGCAAACAGGCCGACCGGCCCTGCCCCGACAATGAGCACATCTGTCTTTGTGATACCGGTCATGCGGTGCGCCTCGATATGGAAACGGAACGAGACTGCATGACCTGGAGCCCGCTGCCAAGCAGCGACGGCAAAAAAGCTGGAACGTCAGCCCTGGCGTTCGGGCACGCGAACGACCAGACCGTCCAGCGCGTCACGCACCTTGATCTGGCAGGAAAGCCGCGAATTCGGCTGAACGTCATATGCGAAGTCCAGCATGTCTTCTTCCATGGCTTCCGGTTCGCCGACAATGGCCGTCCATGCGTCGTCGACATAGACATGGCAGGTGGCACAGGCACACGCGCCGCCGCATTCGGCTTCGATCCCCGGCACCGCGTTGCGGATCGCGTTCTCCATGACCGACGAGCCGTTCTCGGCATCCATGTCGAAATGTGTGCCGTCATGGGCGATGAAAGTCAGCTTGGTCATTTGTCACCTGAAGGGAGTTTCAGCCGAGATAATCACTCCGGCAGACAAGTCAACTGCCGCGCGAAAACGCCACCCGATGACGTTTTTCGGAAACCGGACTTAACGGCTGATGGCGGCGATGAAATCGCGCACTTCGTCGATCAGCGTACCAAGACGTTTGATGATGCTGTTGTCCTCGGGACGGTGCTCTATTTCAGTCACACAATCTGCAATGGCAAAGGCGCCGATGCCTCGCGCCGAGCCTTTCAGTCCATGCGCCAGCAGAAGTCTTTCGTGGATATCGGCGTTGGCGATCTTGTCGCGTACCGACAGGGCGTGCTGTACAAACAGCGCCAGCACCTCTTGCTCCAAGCTGCGGTCACCCATTGTCTGGCGTGAGAGATGCGCCATATCCACAGGCCGTGACCGCCCCGTTCCTGGTGCATCGCCGCCTGGCATTGAAAAGGCAATGCCGCTTTCGCCGCGCATGATCTGCAACTCCGTCCTCTGAACGCCCGAAAATCTAGGCGAATCCCATGGATAACGGGTTAACGATTGGACCGGAAAAATGTTGCGAAAGGGGCCTCCAAATCACGGTTCCGTTAACCTTATATTTAAAGTTTTACGTATCTCGCGGAATGCATGTTTTCTTTACCCCCCTGTGTCATTACGATACGAGGGTCCATTTTCAGCCTCCTGCGTGGGATAAGACAACCAAAATCATAAGTCCCTCGGCAGCTAGTACAGGGTAGCGAAGGCATGGCGAAGAAAACCACTACGACAAGAACTCTCGACAGCGACGTAGCCAGGGAACTCGAAAAGGCGCTCGATATCGATCTGAGCGGCGATGGAAGCGGCGACCTCGATATCGCCGCTTCGATGGAAGACCTGGAAGCGCAGATATCACAGGCAGCGGACGAGTTGGCGCGCGAAGGCCGCAACCAGAAAGCAGCACCTGCCGCCAGTTCGCCTGTCACCAGTCAGAGCCAGCCCGCGAGACCCGAGGCCAAGGCCAAGGCCAAGCCGGCCGAATTGCGACCCGTGGAAACCCGCAATACGTCGCAGCCGGCCGGCTTCGCGCCAGCCAACGACGACCGCCAGAAAGATTACAAGACACTCCTGCACACGCTGAACCGGCGCGCCTCGAACACGATCTATTGGGTCGTGGCGTTCGTTTCGCTCGCCTGGATCGCCGGCGCAGGCGGGTTGGCCAATCTGCTGTTTGGACCGGATATCTGGAGAATCCGTACCGTCGATCAGTTCTTCGCGCGCCCCGAACTGATTGGCCTCGCAATCGCCGCCATCGTGCCCGTCATCCTGTTCTGGGCATTCGCGGCCATGATCCGCCGTGCACAGGAAATGCGGATTGCCGCGCAGTCGATGACCGAAGTGGCTTTCCGCCTCGCCGAGCCGGAAAACCTTGCCCAGGACCGCGTGATGATGATCGGCCAGGCCGTGCGCCGCGAAGTCGCGGCCATGGGTGAAGGCATCGAGCGGACACTTGCCCGCGCCGTCGAGCTCGAAACGCTCGTCCACAGCGAAGTGAACCAGATCGAGCGCTCCTATTCGGAAAACGAATCCCGCATCCGCTCGCTCGTCGACGGACTGGGCAGCGAGCGCGAGGCCGTGGTCACCCATGCGGAGCGCGTGCGTGCCTCGATCACCGGCGCGCACGAGACGCTGAAGGAGGAAATCGGCGCCGCCAGCGATATCATTCGCGACAGCATCCTCAACGCTTCGACCAAATTGTCGATGACGATCAACAATTCCGGCGACACGCTGATCGACCGCATTAACGAAAGCTCGATGTCGATCTTCGATTCTGTCGAAGGCCGCCTCGATTCGATCACCGACCGGCTGTCGACCTCGGGCGAAGCCTTCGCCAGCCTGCTCGATACGCGCATCGCCAAGCTCACGGACACCACCGATGGCCTGACCCGTTCGCTTACCGATCTGCTCGACGACCGGACCACCGGCATGGTGTCATTGCTCGGCGGCGCCGCGCGCACGCTCAATTCCGAATTCGAGGCGAGCCTCAACGGCATCGAACGCACGCTGGCCGAACGCGGCCAAGCGTTGATCAGCGAATTCCAGACCCGCGCCGAGGCGTTGGACACGGGTACCCAGAAGCTCAATGCGGCGCTCGAAGCCCGTGCACGCCAGATCAATGAGACGCTGGTCGACCGCGCGCGCGAAATCGCCCACACATTCGCGGAGAGCAAGGACACGCTGTCGGCAATGATCGATCAGGGCAAGGCCCAGATCGGCGCCGACATGGCTGACATCGTGACGTCGACCTCGTCCATGCTTGAAGCCCGCGCCAGCGACTTCGCCGGGCGCATGGAGGCGGCGCGCCATGTCGTGTCGCGGTCCTTCGACACCGACATCCAGCGACTTGCCGACGCGCGTGTCGGCATCGAGGAGGCGGTCGAGAACCACAGCCGCAAGCTTTCCGAAAGCCGCGAACGCATGGCCGAGGCAATGCAGGCGGATCTCGCGAAGTTCGCCGAAGGCCGCGCCGGCATCGATGCCGCCGTGACCAACCAGGTGCAGAAGCTGGCCGAAGGCCGCAACCTGATCTCGCGCGCGCTCGAAGAGGATCTGCGCAAGGTCAACGAGTCCCGCGCGGCCATCGACGCTTCCCTCGGCAGTCACCTCGAAAGGCTCGAGGAAGGCCGCAATCGGCTTGCCCTGGCATTGAACGAAGACTCCGGGAAGCTCGTGCAAGCTCGTACAATCATTGATGAAATGGTTGCCGGTCACGTCGGGAAACTCGCTGAGGGCCGCAACATTCTTTCGCGCGCCCTGGAAGCGGATCTCGGCAAGCTGTCCGACAGCCGCGCCAGCATCGACGGTCTGGTCGCCGGTCAGGTCGAGAAGATCGCCGAAGGCCGCGCCGTGCTTGCCAGAGCCCTGGAAGCCGACATTGCCGGTATTAAGGGCCTCATCGAAACCCACTCTTCGAAACTGGCGGAGGATCGCGGCCAGCTCAGCAATTCGCTCGAAAACGATCTGTCGGGCATCAGGGGCCTGCTGGAGAACCATTCGGACCGGCTCACTGAAGACCGCAGCCTGCTTTCGCAGACGCTTGAGGCCGACCTCGCCAAGCTGGCGGATAGCCGCTCCAGCATCGACGGGCTGGTCGCCGGTCAGGTCGAGAAGCTCGCCGAGGGACGCGACATTCTCAAACGCGCGCTGGAATCCGATCTCAATACGATCAAGAACGTCATCGCCAGCCAGTCGGACAAGCTGGCGGAAGACCGTGGCCAGCTTTCGCAAGCCCTGGAAACCGACCTGCTCAAGGTAAAGGACGTTGTCTCCGATCATATGAACAGGCTTGCCCAGGATCGCTTGACCCTGTCCAAGGCACTGGAAGACGATCTGGCCAAGCTCGCCGACAGCCGCACCAGCATCGACGGAATGGTCACCGGCCAAGTGGAAAAGCTGGCCGAGGGTCGCGACATCCTCAAGCGGGCGCTCGAATCCGATCTCAACACGGTCCGGGGCACCATTGCCGATCAGTCGCAGAAGCTCACCGACGATCGCGCGCAGTTCGCCCGGGCGCTGGAAGCCGACCTCGAGAACGTCAATGGCCTTGTAAACAGCCACTCGGAACGGCTGATGCAGGACCGTTCGACGCTGTCCAAGGCGCTCGAAGACGACATCGCCAGGCTGGCCGACAGCCGTTCGAGCATCGACGGCCTCGTCGCCGGCCAGGTGGAGAAGCTGGCCGAGGGCCGCGATATCCTCAAGCGCGCGCTCGAATCCGACCTGAACACCATCAAGAGTGTCATCGCCGACAATTCCCAGAAGCTGGTCGAAGACCGCTCGAACCTGACAAGGGCGCTTGAAGACGATCTCGCCAAGCTGGCGGAAAGCCGTTCGAGCATCGACGGGCTGGTTACCGGCCAGGTCGAGAAACTGTCCGAAGGCCGCGATATCCTCAGGCGGGCGCTGGAATCCGATCTCAACACGATCAGGGGCACCATTGCCGACCAATCTCAGAAGCTGGTTGAGGACCGCTCGAACCTGACCAAGGCGCTTGAAGACGATCTCGCCAAGCTGGCGGAAAGCCGCTCCAGCATCGACGGTCTCGTTGCCGGCCAGGTCGAAAAGCTGGCCGAGGGCCGCGATATCCTCAAGCGTGCGCTGGAATCCGATCTCAACACGATCAGGGGCACCATTGCCGACCAGTCTCAGAAGCTGGTTGAGGACCGCTCGAACCTGACCAAGGCGCTTGAAGACGATCTCGCCAAACTGGCGGAAAGCCGTTCGAGCATCGACGGTCTCGTTGCCGGCCAGGTGGAAAAGCTGGCCGAGGGCCGCGATATCCTCAAGCGCGCGCTCGAATCCGATCTGAACACGATCAGGGGCACCATTGCCGACCAGTCGCGGAAGCTCACCGACGATCGCGTGCAGTTCGCAAGCGCGCTGGAAGCTGACCTCGAAACCGTCAATGGCCTTGTAAACAGCCACTCGGAACGGCTGGTGCAGGACCGCTCGACGCTGTCCAGGGCACTTGAAGACGATCTCGCCAAACTGGCGGAAAGCCGTTCGAGCATCGACGGGCTGGTTGCCGGCCAGGTCGAGAAGCTGGCCGAGGGCCGCGACATCCTCAAGCGCGCGCTCGAGGCCGACCTGCAGAAAATTTCTGCAAGCCGCACCGATGTCGACGAGATCATCGCCGGACATGTCGGCAAGCTGGCCGAAGGCCGCAACATGCTGACCCGTGCGCTGGAAGAAGACCTCTCCAAGCTCGCCGATACCCGCAAGGATGTCGATAGCTCGCTGTCCGGCCATATCGACCAGATCGCCGCCAGAAGCACCGACATTTCAGACGCGATCGCCGCCGACGTCCAGAAGATCGAGCAGGCTTTCAGCCGTCAGACCGGGATCATCGAGGAACGTGCCGGAACCATGGAACGTGCGCTTTCGACTGGCGTCGACAACGTTCGCAGCGTGCTCGAGAAAAGCGCGGTGTTCGTCGCCGGCGCCTTGCGCGAAAAGGTCATGGAGGTCACCAGCGCTCTGCACGAGCAGGCTGGCGTGGCCTTCAGTGATGCCGACCGCAAGATCGCGGAGCGCGCAGAGCAGACTTCGGCCGCCCTTCTCGCGAGAGCGGAAGACATCGCTCGCACCTTCGAGGATGCCGACCGGCGTCTGGCGGCGCGTGCGGACGACACGTCGAGCGCCCTGCTCGCACGGGCCGACGACATCGCCCGGACTTTCGAGGATGCCGACCGCCGCCTCCACGCCCGCGCGGAAGACACATCGAACGCTCTTATCGCTCGCGCGGACGATACTTCCAGCACGCTGCTGGCCCGCGTCCAGGAGACGGCCGACCACCTCGCCGCTCGTGCAGGCGAGATCGCCGGCACGTTCGACGTGGCCGACCAGAAGCTCGTTGCCCGTGCGGTCGAGACGGCACAGTCACTGGCCGCCCGCGCCGGCGACATCCTGCGCAACTTCGAAGGCGCCGACCAGCGCTTGGGCGTCCGCATCGGTGAATCGGCTGAAGCGCTCGCCGCGCGTGCATCGGATCTCGGCCGCATCTTCGACGCTGCCGACCAACAGCTGATCTCGCGCATCGCCGAAGGCTCGGAAGCCCTGTCGGCGCGCGCGTCGGAAATCGGCCGCATCTTCGACGAAGCGGACAACCGTCTGGTGTCGCGTATCGCCGACAGCACGTCGACGATCGGCGGTCATGCCGAGACCATCGTCGGTGCCTTCGCCGATACCGAGCAGAGGGTCGCCGACCGCGCCCGGAAAACCGGACAGGAACTCGCCGTCCACACCCGCGAAATCGAGCAAGCACTTGCCGGCGTCGATGAGAGACTGGCGTCGAGCGCTGCGGTAACGGCCTCCCGTGTCGAAGAGCAGGTTGCCCGCGTCGAGAGCCGCCTTGTCGGTGTCGACGAGCGGCTGGCCTCGAGCGCCGCGGCAACAGCTTCCCGTGTCGAAGAGCATGTCGCCCACGTCGAGAACCGTCTTGTCGGCGTCGACGAGCGGCTGGCATCGAGTGCGGCAGCCACTGCTGCCCGTGTCGAGGAGCAGGTCGCCAGCGTCGAGAACCGCCTTGCCTACACGGCCGAGGCGATGAGCCAGCGGCTCAACGAGCAGGTGTCGAATGCCGAGGCGCAGCTGGTTTCGCGCGCCAACGTCATTGCGGAAACCTTCACGGCGGTCGGCCAGCATATCGGCCAGAGCACCAACGACGCGGCCAAGACCATTGGAGCCAACACCCGCGAGCTCAACACCATGCTCGCGGCACGTTCGGCCGAAATGTCGAAAATCCTGGACGAAACCGCACGGCCACTGGTCGAGCGCTTTGCCCAGGGTGGCTCCGAACTACAGAAGAGCATGGAAGAGGTCACCGAACGCGCCACCGAGAAGCTGCGCAGCGAAAACGCCGCCCTCGTCAACGCGCTTGCCAACCGCACGGCCGAAACGCTGTCGGCCGTCGAAGGCGCCCGCTCCTCGCTCTCGGACAGCGTCGCCGACCTCATCGGTCGCATGACGAAATCCAGCTCGCAGCTCGGTCAGCTGATCGAGCAGGCCGCGATGAATCTCGGCCAGGTCGACGAACGCCTGACCGGCAGCACGCAGAGCTTCGCGGCGACGACGGAAAAGGCCGCGCAGACCTTCGCCAGCTCGGCACGTCTGGTCGACTCCAACACGACCCGGTTGACCGAACTGTCGTCGTCGACCTTGCGTGAGGTCGCCTCCATCGCCACCAAGTTCGACGAGCACAGCCGCCTGCTGTCCAGCGCCTCGGACCTCTTGAGCTCGGCCCAGAGCAACCTGGAGCATACGCTGGAGAGGCAGTCGTCGCTCGAGGACCTCGCCGTCGGCCTGGTCAAGAAGTCGGAAGATCTCGAAAGGGTCATGCGCTCGTTCGAGAACCTTGTCGGCCAGACTCTGCAGAATGCCGAAGGCAAGACGCTGGAGTCGGCGGACAAGATCCGCACCGCCATCTCCGAAGTCGTCGATTCGGCGACAAGGCGCTTCGCCGATGCGACCGAAGAGATGCGGCGTACCGCGGGCTCCATCAAGAGCGAGCTCGACCTTACCCGCGCCGAACTCAAGAAGGGTGTGATCGAGATGCCGGAAGAGGCAAAGGAATCGACCACGGCCATCCGCCGTGCCGTTTCCGAACAGATCAATGCCCTGAAGGAACTCTCGGATATCGTTGCGAAATCGGGCCGCGGCAATGCGGACAATTCGGAGCAGCGCAACCTGCGTCCGGCGCCGCAAGCACCCGTCGCACGTGCGCCCGAGCCGCAGCGTCGTCCACCGGCGCCACAGCCGGAGCGTCTTGCTCCTCAGGCGCCGCTGGGCGGTGCCGCGCTGCGCGGCACGCTCGACCTTGAGCGTCCGTCCGAGACCGCGCCACGCCAGCGTGACCCCAACGGCCGCACGCCGCAGGGTGGCTGGGTGCGCGATCTCCTGACCGGCGCATCGCGTGAAGAGGAAGCCAGGCCCGCGGCCCCGGTGGAGGCGCCACGCCCGGCCCCGGCCCAGCGCTCGCCGCTTCACGTGGTCGAATCGCTGAACTCGCTTTCGGTCGATATCGCCCGCGCCATCGACCACGATGCCTCGATCGAGCTGTGGAACCGCTACCGGCGTGGCGAGCGTGACGTCTTCACGCGCCGCCTCTACACGCTGAAGGGCCAGCAGACGTTCGATGAAATCCGCCGCAAGTATCAGAGCGAGGCGGAGTTCCGCAGCGCAGTCGACCGTTACTGCGATGACTTCGAAAAGCTGCTCAAGGATGTTTCGCGCAACGACCGCGACAACATCATGGCGCAGACCTACCTGACGTCCGACACCGGCAAGGTCTACACCATGCTGGCCCACGCCAGCGGTCGCTTGCACTAGCCGAGCGGGCCTACGGCGGAATCGAAAAGGCGGGGCCAATGCTCCGCCTTTGACGGTTCGAGAATCCGCCAACGCAAAGTCCGATTTCCCGACAACGTGAAGACCACAGGCGAAACCCGCTGCCCTGACCATCGACACAAGGGGGCTGACCATGAAAACGGCAATCATATTCGACTGCGAGTTTCTTTGTCTTGAGGGCTCGCAGCGCAGATTTTGGTGCGCGGCCCACGATCCCGATCCAGTCATCGCTCAGATCGGCGCGGTCAGGCTTGGTCTCGAAGACGGCTTTCCCCTGCTGGGTACGCACAAGGCTTATGTTCAACCTGTCGACCGATTCGGCAACAGATACACGCTCGACCCGTTCTTCACCAAACTCACTGGCATCACTGAAGAAACCATGGACACCGAAGGGGTCGCAATCGGAGAGGCCCTTGCGGACGTCGACCGCTTCTCCGGCGGAGCTCGTTTCTGGTCATGGGGCAAAGATGAACTGAACATGGTCGCCATCAGCTGCTATGTCGCAGGCATTCAGCCTTCCATCCCTGCCGGCCGGTTCGACAATGCCGTCAAGCTGCTGATTGCGGCCGGGATGCCGGTTGAGGATTTGGCGAAGACGCCAAGCAACAGGCTTGCGGAGTACTACGGCGTCGAACACCCCCCGTTGCGAGGGCATGACGCACTCGACGACGCGCTCTCGGTCGCCTACACCCTGCAGCATCTTTTGAAGGCCGGAACGCTGCGACCAGACGTCTTCGACCACCTGTAGCTTCGAAGGCCACCTGAAGCCTCGAAGGCCCGTGCGCGCACGCACCTGCGCTCAGATCACCGAATCGGTCCAGCGTACGATCTGCTTGGCAGCGTCGCCAAAGGCGGCGTCGAGCGCGCCGATATAGGCCTGGTTGCCGCTGCCAGAGACAGGCGCGCTAGCGGTGAAACTCTTGGAGGCGCGCACCTCGCCATTGCGGTCATTCAATACCCGCACGAACAGATCGACCTCGGCATGCTCGCCGCGGTCAACGCGGACTTCGAAGGAGCGGATTTCGACGATCACCTGATAGTCGATCGCAAGCCCCTCGCCCGGCTTGCCAACGCCGGCGAAGCTGCCGGAACGCTGAAAAGTCTCGGCCAGCCGCGCTTGCACGATGAGCGGCAGCCGGTCGGCCCATTGGGCGCCCTTGAGGTACTGGATCGACCGCGCGGACGGCTTGATGACGATGTTCTGGCTGTCCAGCGCCTTCAGGGCCGCCGGCTGCGCGATCAGGATCTGACGGCGGCTGTGGCCATGCGCCTCGACCGATGGCGCTGAAAGTTCGAATGTGTCGAGGGGCGCGGGCCCACCACCCGGCAATGCCGCACAACTGGCGAGGGTGAAGGCAAGCAATGCCACACCCGATTTGAGCGCGATCGACTTCACATGCGATCCCTGTTGTCCCCGGATCGTAAAACCGATCCGCCGCAGTGTATCTGCCTTGCGTTCTTGGGGCGAGCGGAGGCCGAAGTCAACGCCGCGCCCTGCCATCAAACTGTCGAACCTCGCCATCGCCGCCGGAAAGGATCCGCTGTGGATTGCGGCTGAGGTCGGTCACCGCCTCTTCGATACGGCCGATGGAACGGCGGCTGTCCTGCACCAGCGCCTCCACATTCGACAGGCCCTGGCCGGAGAACCGTGACACATTGTCCAGGATGGCGCCAAGGCGGCCGTTCAGCGTGTCGGCAACCTGCTTGAACGACTTCAGCGTGTCCCTGGCATCGGCCATCACACCGTCAGCCTGGCCGGACCCCAGCAATGTATCGACCTTGGCCAGGATGCCGTCGACACGCACCGAAGCATCATTGAGGCGTTGCGCCAGCTGGCGCGCGTCCTTGACCGTCTGGTCGATATCATCGGCCCTGTTGGCGATCTTGCTGGTCACCTGGGCGATGTCGGCGGCGGCCTTGTTGGCATTCGCGCTTGCTTGCTGGATGTTGGCCAGGGCAGAGCGAAGCTGGGCCGGGTCGACACCATCGAGAACGCCATTTACCTTGGTCAGCGTGCCCTGTGTCTTCTGGGCAAAATCGTTGATCGATCCAACAGCCGTATCGACATTCTTGATGACCGTGTCGAACTGCTTCGAGGTTTCCTTCAGATTCGCCGTCACCGTATCGACATTGGCGACGATGCTCTTGATCTGGTCCTTGTCGACCGCATTGAGCAGCCCTTCCGCTGCCTTCAGCGTACCATCGAGCTTGCCCGAAACGCCCTTCAGCTCATCGGAAAGCGAACTGACGCTGGACAGGAACTTGTCGATTCCGTCCGAATTCTTGGCCAGCGCATCGGAGAATGTCTGCACGTTCTGGACGGTCTGCGTCAGCGGTCCGCGAACGTCCCTGGTAAACCCTTCCAGATCCGAAAGCACCTTGTCGGCACGGCTGAAGATGGTCTGTGCGGTCTGTAGAAGGTTGGTGACGGCCGACGGGTTCGCAATGATCTCGGCGACCTTGCCCTCCTTTTCGGCCTGATCGAGGAGCTTCACCTCCTTGGGGTCGGCGCCCTTCAATTCGATATTGGCCTGCCCGGTCAGACCAGCAAGACCGATGTCGGCCTGCGTCGACTTGGTGATCGGCGTCATGCGGTCGATTTCAGTATCCGCGATGGCCACCGTCGGGTTGTCAACGTCGATATAGACGCGCTTCACGTCACCGACCTTGACGCCGTTGAAGAGCACGAAACTGCCGCGACCGAGGCCCGAAGCCGAGCCAGGAATGCGCACGCGCAGCAAGGTGGTCTCTCCCTTGTCGCCGATCGCCGCCGTCCAATAGACGAAAGCAAAGGCGGCTAGGATCGCAACCAGTGTGAAAATGCCGACAATGACGTAGTTGGCTCTGGTTTCCATTGCTTCACTTATGGCTATGCGCGTGCCGCAAGATCAAGTTGTCGGGCGCGTTTTCCGCGGAAATACGATTTTACCCACGGCTCTTCGCTCTTCAGCATGTCATCGATAGTGCCTTCGACCAGCACTTTCTTGTTGCCGAGCACCGCAACGCGGTCGCAAGCGGTAAACAACGTGTCGAGATCGTGCGTGACCATGTAGACGGTCAGGTCCATCGTATCGCGCAGCTTGACGACCAGTTCGTCGAACTCCGCCGCGCTGATTGGATCGAGACCTGATGTCGGTTCGTCCAGGAAGACGATGTCGGGGTCGAGAGCTAGTGCCCGGGCGAGTGCAGCGCGCTTGATCATGCCGCCGGACAGTTCGGACGGGAATTTCCGCGCCGCGTCCGGGGGCAAGCCGACCAGTTCGACCTTGAGCATCGCCAGCTCGTCCATCAGCTTTCGCGGCAAATCGAGATACTCGCGCATCGGCACCTGCACGTTCTCCAGAACCGTAAGCGCCGAGAACAGAGCGCCGTGCTGAAAGAGGACCCCCAGACGCATGTCAATGCGCAGGCGGTCCTTGTCGCTGGCCTTTTCGACGTCGACATCGAACAGCTTGATCGTTCCCGACTGCTTCCGCGTCAAGCCAAGGATGGTGCGCAACAGAACGGACTTGCCTGCGCCCGAGGCGCCGACAAAGCCGAGAATCTCGCCGCGCCTGATATCAAGCGACAATTTGTCGAGAATGACCTTGTCGGCGAAGGACACGGTGATGTCGCGCGCGGAGAGCACGATTTCGCTCTCGTCGTTCTCCTCGAAAATCCCGGTATTTCTCTTGCTTCGCATCGCCATCTCAGAACGCGATCGCCGCATAGAAGATGGCAAACAGGCCATCGAGGATGATGACCACGAAAATCGACTTCACCACCGAAGCGGTGACATGCTTGCCCAGCGATTCGGCGCTGCCGCCAACCTTCATGCCTTCGACGGAAGCGATCGTGCCGATGATCATGGCCATGAAAGGCGCCTTGATCAGGCCGGCGAAAATGGTGCTGAGGTCGATAGCCACGCGCAGCCGGTCGAGGAAGGCAGCTGGTGAAATACCGGAGTAGAGCCAGGCGGCCGCGATGCCGCCGCCGAGCGCGGCAAAATTGGCGATGATCGTCAGGCACGGCAGTGCGATCACCAGCGCCACCAGCCGCGGGAACACCAGCACGCCGATCGGATTGAGCCCGATGACCTTGAGCGCATCGACTTCCTCGCGCATCTTCATCGAGCCGATCTCGGCGGTGATGGCGCTGCCGGAGCGGCCGGCGATCATGATCGCCGTCATCAGCACACCAAGTTCGCGCAGGATCAGCACGCCGACCAGGTCGACGACAAAGATGTCGGCGCCGAAATAGCTGAGCTGGTAGGCGCCTTGCTGGGCGACGATCGCGCCGACGATGGCCGACATCAGCACGACAACCGGGATGGCCCCGACCCCCATGCGATCGATCTGGTTGAAGATCGCCGCCATATTGACGCCGTGACCACGGCCAAGCTTCATCTGCGCGCCACGGATGGTGGCGCCAAGGATGTTCATCGACGAGAGGAAATCGTCGCGCATTTCGTAGACACGCCGGCCGATCGCCTCAAGCGCGCGGATGATGATGTTGGGCGGCCGGACGGGACCGGAATCAGGGGCGCGTCGAACCGCGTCGCTGACAGCTTCAAGCAGGATCGACGCGACCTCGCTCTGTCCCTGCATCCGGATTTCAGCGCCGTGCTTTTCGAAGGCGCTGACGAGGCGGTCGATGAGCCAGGCACCGGCGGTATCAATTTTCTCGATCTTTGAAAGATCGAGCGCCAGCGTCTTGAATCCACTCCGCTTTTCGATCTTGCGCATCTCGGCGTCGACCAACGCGACGGTGCGTGTCGTCCAAGTTCCGGAAAAGGCGCAGCCGAGAACGCCACCCTCATCACCGACGGCGACGCGAGGCTGGTGGTCAGCCTCATTGGCGGTCGTGCCACTTGCGTCGCGTTTGCCGATGGTCAACATGGCGTCCTGTTTAGCCTGACGAAACCAACCTGTCGATTTGCCGACAAGCTCGTTGTCACATAGCCGGAGCAAAAAAATATGGCGCGTGTCATTTCGGTTGAGGCCGAGCGCTTTCCCATCGCCGGGATATTCACCATTTCGCGCGGCTCGAAGACCGAGGCCGAGGTCATCACCTGCACCATCGGCGAAGGCGCCCATACCGGTCGCGGCGAATGCGTCCCCTACAAGCGTTATGGTGAGACCATGGATGGCGTCCGTGACGCGATCCAGGCGATGAGTGGCAGGATCGCAGATGGTATCAGCCGGGCGGCCCTCCTCGACGCCATGCCGGCAGGAGCCGCCCGCAACGCCATCGACTGCGCGCTGTGGGACCTGGAGGCAAAGAGGAGCGGAACATCGGTTGCCTCTGCGATTGGCGCGGCTCCCACAAGGGCACTTGAGACCGCCTACACGCTCTCGCTCAGCGAGCCGGAGGCAATGGCGGCGCAAGCCCGTGCCAATGCGGCGCGGCCACTGCTGAAGGTCAAGATCGGCGGCGACAATGACATCGCCCGCATTCGTGCCGTCAGGCAGGCCGCACCCGACAGCCGCATCATCCTCGACGCCAATGAAGGCTGGACCGACGAGAACATCGTCGCGAACCTCGCCTTCGCCGCCGAGCAGGGAATCGCGCTGATCGAGCAGCCACTGCCGGCAGGCCATGACGAGATCCTGCGCCACATCGCGCATCCCATGCCGATCTGTGCCGATGAAAGCGTGCATGAGGCGAAGAACCTGTCGGCACTTGTCGGCCGCTACGATGCCGTCAACATCAAGCTCGACAAATCAGGCGGCCTGACGGCGGCCCTTGTCCTGCGCGATCGCGCCCGTGAATTGGGTTTTGGCGTGATGGTCGGCTGCATGGTCGGCACGTCGCTGGCGATGGCGCCGGCCGTCCTGCTGGCCCAAGGCGCCGAATTCGTCGACCTCGATGGTCCGCTGCTGCTTACCCGCGACCGCGTGCCCGGCCTTGTCTACCAGGGATCGTTGGTCTCACCGCCCGAGCCGGCGCTGTGGGGCTGAGCGCGCCGCAAGGCCGATAAGCGCCAATCCGATCAAGGCGACCGGGATCATTGCAAAGAAGCCGTCCACGCCGAAACGATCATAGAGCGGACCAGACGCCAGCGTCACCACCGCCATGAAGAAGCCGTTGGAGAAATAGGCGATGCCTTGCGCGGCACCCGTCCGCTCCTCGGAGATCGTTTCACCGATCATCTTCTGCAAGCCGATCAGCACCAGCGCCACTGAAACCGAATGCAGCGACTGCACGGCAAAGAAACCGGTGACGCCGAGGCCGAGCGGCCACACCAGCGGAAAGGCGATCCACCGCACAATGGCGCCAATTCCCGCCATCACCATGATCGACACGACGGAGAACGAATTGAAAAAGCGGGTGAACATCATGAACATGCAGACTTCGGACACCACGCCCCAGGCCCACAGCAGGCCGACCACTGAATCGCTGATGCCGATCGATTTCCAGTAGATCGAGACGAATCCGTAGAGGAATGCATGGCTGGCGGTGATGACGCCGACGCCAATGGAAAAATACAGGAAGTAGGGATTCAGCAGCTTTGGTGCTGAATGCTGGATATCGGTGGCCGAAAGTGGCGACGAGCGCCTGGGACGGCCGAGCCGCGGCGCGAACAGGCCGGCGACAAGGGCCGCCGCCAGTGCCACGAAGATGATCACCGGCACGGCGCGCGAGCCGGTCGCCGACAGGATGAATCCTCCAGCGACATTGGCGCACAAATAGGAGATCGATCCCCATTTGCGCATGCTCGTGTAATTAGAGCCGAAGCGGCGCACGCCCGACAGCGCCAGCGAATCGGCAATCGGCGAATGCGGCGTCCAGACAGTGGTGAGCACCAGCGATACCGCCAGCACGATGGCGTAGGTTGGCGGCAGGAAATAACCGGCCGATAGCAGCAATGAAGCCGCCACCAGCGCGATATAGACATCGGCGCGGTCGCCGGCCTTGTCCGCCAGCGCCGTCAGCAATGGCGTCGTCACCACGCGCAGGAACATGGGAGCGGCCAGGATGACCGCGATCTGCTCGGCATGGAAACCCTTGGCCTGCAGCCACAGCGGAAAGTAAGGCAAGTGGGTTCCAAGCGGCACGAAGAGCGTGGCGAAGATCAGGCTCATGCGCAGTTCGAAATGGCTGGGCTTGACGAGTTGTTCTGGGGAGAGCGGCGGCAGGGACATGAATCGATCCAATTACGCGGCCTTCGACCGGACGGCCGGCTGCGTAGATCGATCCCTTAACATGGCGGAAAACCGGACGAAACCGGCTGGACTAATCGATTGATGCTGAAAACGCAGGGAATTCCGCGTCAGGCCGCCTGCCCTACCCGACCTTCGATCAGCATCGGGATGAACGGTTCGTCGGGCGCCTCCGGCAACACCTGCGCCCAGGTCAGGATTTCCATCCGGCCATCGAAATGCTCGACCACCGCCGTGCAGCTTTCCACCCAGTCGCCGGTGTTGATGTAGCGTACGTCCTCGAAATTCTCGATCGCCGCATGGTGGATGTGGCCGCAGATCACGCCGTCGACATGCGAGCGGCGCGCTTCCTCGGTCAGCACCGTCTGGAACGAGCCGATGAAGTTCACCGCCTTCTTGACCTTGACCTTGGCCCAGGAGGAAAACGACCAGTAAGGCAGGCCGAGCAGCTGGCGAAGCCGTGTCACCACCCGATTGACGATCATCGCCGCATCGTAGGCATGATCGCCAAGATAGGCGAGCCAGCGCGCATTGTGGACGACGGTGTCGAACTGGTCGCCATGGATGACGAGAAGGCGCTTGCCGTCGGCCGTTTCGTGGATGGCGCGGTCGGCGACGACTATGCCGCCGAAATGCACGCCCTGGAACTGTCGCGCGAACTCGTCATGGTTGCCGGCGATGTAGGTGATGCTGGCGCCCTTGCGCGCCTTGCGCAGCAATTTCTGCACGACGTCGTTATGGCTTTGCGGCCAGTGCCAGCTCCTCCGCAACCGCCAGCCATCAACGATATCGCCGACGAGGTAGATGATATCGGCATCATGATATCTGAGGAAATCGATCAGGAATTCAGCCTTCGCCGCCTTCGACCCAAGGTGGACGTCGGAGATGAACATGCTGCGGAAAGTGCGGGGCTCTTGGCCGGACATCGATTTGTCACCGTTGCTTTCGCCCAGCCTATGCCTCGATTCATGCAACAACCGTATGACGGTTGCGATTGGTCCAGCCCCAAGAGTAGGTTGCCGCCAACTCATCAGGAGAAATTCGTCATGGATCTCGGTATTCGCGGCAAGAAGGCCATCGTTTGCGCATCGAGCAAAGGACTTGGAAAAGGCTGCGCCATGGCGCTGGCCGAAGCCGGCTGCGATATCGTCGTCAACGGGCGCAACGCCGAACTGGTGGCCAAGACCGCCGCGGAACTGCGCGAGCGCTATGCTGTGACGGTAACGGAAGTCGTCGGCGATGTCTCGAAGCCGGAAGTGCAGAAGGCACTGCTTGCCGCCTGTCCCGAGCCGGACATCCTCGTCAACAACAATGGCGGCCCGCCACTGCGCGATTTCCGCGAACTGGATCGCGCGAAGATCCTCGAAGGCGTTACCCAGAACATGGTGACGCCGGTCGAACTGGTCCAGGCGGTCATCGACGGCATGGCGGCGCGCGGCTTCGGCCGCATCGTCAACATCACCTCGCTGTCGGTCTACGTTCCCATTCCGGGCCTCGACCTGTCATCCGGCGCACGCGCCGGCCTGACCTCGTTCCTCGCCGGCGTGGCGCGAACGGTGATCGATCGCAATGTCACCATCAACAACATGCTGCCGGGCAAGCTCGACACCGACCGGCTGCGCGGCCCCCATGAAGCCGGTACAGTCGAAGATCCGGCAGCCGCCACCGCGCGCAAGACCCGCATCAGCGCCGACGTACCGGCCAAACGGCTGGGCACGCCGGAGGAGTTCGGCCAGATCTGCGCCTTCCTCTGTTCGGTCCATGCCGGCTACCTGACGGGACAGAACATACCCGTCGATGGCGGTCTCTACGTCAGCGCCTTTTGATCAACGCGTTCGAGACACAGCAGCACCCGGCAATGTCCGGGTTTGAACCGTCATGACCTTGCTTGTTCACAAAACGGATGCCGCCTTTCGCGGCCGAATTAACCGCCCGGCCTGATACGTTGGGCTGGGTCTTTCCGCATGTGAACATCAACGGCGTGCAACACGCCAAGCACTGGGTCTATTCATATGTCATCGAACAAACCGAAGCTGCATCTCCTATGCGGCAAAATTGCCGCCGGTAAGTCAACGCTTGCAGCCCAACTCGGCAACCTGCCCGGTACTGTCGTCGTCAGCGAGGATCATTGGCTTTCCCGGCTTTATCCAGGAGAAATGACTTCCGTCGCCGATTACGTCAACCGCTCTGCTCGCCTTCGAAACGCTATGGAATTGCATCTGATCGATCTGCTGAAATCAGGCGTTTCGGTTGTGTTGGACTTTCCGGCGAATACGCCGGCAAATCGCGCATGGATGCGAACGATATTTGAGCAGGCAGGAGCCTCCCACCAACTCCATTACTTTGACGTCTCTGATGCCGTCTGCAAGGCGCGTCTTCGGGCGCGGAATGCCAGCGGGGATCATGAGTTCGCGGCGACCGACAAGCAATTTGATCTCATCACGAGCCACTTTGTGGCGCCGACACCCGATGAGGGTTTCACCGTCGTGATCCATCGGTGAATACCCGGTCAAAGTCTGCCGTCGGGCCTCTACCGCGCGATGGCAGGCCGGCGCCAATCCATCCGTTTCGGAAATTCGAACTGCGCCAATGCTCAGAACTCATCTGGGACGAAATCGGCATAAGTATCTGACTCACATAGATTTTCGATGCGCCAGCGCGCAAAGTCGCCAGCGCGTCATTTAGCGTCGCGAAAAACCTTGGCCGCATGCTAAAAGGAATCTCGACGCAGGTACCGAGGGAGCGGCCGCATGGAAGGCGACAACAAGAAAACGGCACGATCGGACCTCGACGAAGCCGCCCTTTACTTCCACAAATACCCGATACCGGGAAAGCTCGAGATCCAGGCGACAAAGCCGCTCGGCAACCAGCGTGATCTGGCGCTTGCCTATTCACCCGGCGTCGCGGCGCCCTGTCTCGAAATCCGAGATGATCCCGCGACCGCCGCCGACTATACGGCGCGCGCCAATCTGGTCGGCGTGGTTTCCAACGGTTCGGCCGTGCTCGGCCTCGGCAATATCGGTCCGCTCGCCTCCAAGCCGGTGATGGAAGGCAAGGCGGTGCTGTTCAAGAAATTCGCCGGCATCGACGTGTTCGATATCGAGATCGATGCGCCGGGCATAGACCGCATGGTCGAGACGATCTCGGCGCTGGAGCCAACCTTCGGCGGCATCAATCTCGAGGACATCAAGGCGCCCGAGTGCTTCGAGGTCGAGGAGCGGCTGAAAGCCCGCATGGGCATACCCGTCTTCCACGACGACCAGCATGGCACCGCCATCATCGTTGCCGCAGCCGTGCTGAACGGGCTGGAATTTGCCGGCAAGACCATCTCGGACATCAAGATCGTCACCTCCGGCGCCGGTGCGGCTGCCCTTGCCTGCCTCAACCTCCTGGTCTCGCTTGGCGTGCGGGTGGAAAACATCTGGGTTACCGATCGCTTCGGCGTTGCCTACAAGGGCCGCGTCGACGAGATGGATCGCTGGAAAGATCCCTATGTGAAGGACACCGAGGCGCGCACGCTGGCCGACGTTCTGCCGGGCGCCGACGTGTTCCTCGGCCTTTCGGCCGCGGGCGTCCTCAAGCCGGAACTGCTGGCGCTCATGGCGCCAAAACCGCTGATCCTGGCGCTCGCCAACCCCAATCCCGAAATCATGCCGGAGGCGGCGCGGGCGGCACGTCCCGACGCCATGATCTGCACCGGTCGTTCCGATTTTCCCAATCAGGTCAACAACGTACTGTGCTTTCCTTACATCTTTCGCGGAGCGCTTGACTGCGGTGCCAGCGCGATCAATGAAGAGATGAAGATGGCGGCGGTTCGGGCGATCGCCGCCCTTGCCCGTGAAGAACCCTCCGACGTCGCCGCCCGCGCCTATTCCGGCGAGACGCCGATCTTCGGGCCTGACTTCCTGATCCCTTCGCCGTTTGATCCACGCCTGATCCTGCGCATCGCTCCGGCCGTTGCCAAGGCGGCCTGCGACACCGGTGTTGCAACCCGCCCGATCGCCGACTTTGCCGCCTATATCGACAAGCTCAACCGCTTCGTCTTCCGCTCCGGCCTGGTGATGAAGCCGGTGTTCTCGTCGGCAAAGGCGTCGAACGCCAAGCGTGTCATTTATGCCGACGGCGAGGATGAGCGCGTGCTTCGTGCCGCCCAGGTGGTGCTGGAAGAAGGCATCGCCGAGCCGATCCTGATCGGCCGCCCGCATGTCATCGAGGTGCGGTTGAAACGCTATGGGTTGCGCATCAAGCCTGGCGTCGATTTCGGCCTGATCAATCCCGAGGACGACCCGCGCTACCGCAATTATGTCGACCTGCTGATCGAGCTCGCAGGCCGGCGCGGCGTCACGACGGAAGCCGCCCGCACCATGGTGCGCACCGACAACACGGTGATCGCCGCGCTCGCGCTGAAACGCGGCGATGCCGACGCCATGATCTGCGGTCTGGAGGGGCGCTTTGCTCGCCATCTGCGCAATGTCACGCTGATCATTGGCCCCCGTGCCGGCATCAAGGATCACGACCTGTCGACACTATCCATGCTGATCTCGCAGCGCGGCGTCATCTTCCTGACCGACACCTACGTTTCCGTCGACCCGACGGCCGAGGAAATCGCCGAGATGACGGTTCTCGCGGCCGAAGAGATCAGGCGATTTGGCATTGAGCCAAAGGCTGCCCTGCTCTCATTCTCGGATTTCGGCTCTCGCGACGCACCGAGCGCCCTCAAGATGCGGCACGCTGCAGCGATCCTGGCACGGATCGCGCCAGACCTGGAGTGCGACGGCGAAATGCATGCCGACTCCGCCCTGTCGGAGTCCCTGCGCCAGCGGGTTTATCCGCACTCACGGCTGAAGGGTGAAGCCAATCTTCTGGTGTTCCCCAATCTGGATTCCGCCAACATCACACTCACAGCGCTGCGCACGATGATGGATGCCCTGCATGTCGGCCCGATCCTGCTCGGCACCGACAAACCGGCGCACATCCTGACCCCGTCGGTGACATCGCGCGGCATCGTCAACATGACGGCGCTTGCCGTTGTCGAAGCGGCCCAGAAGGCCCAGGCGACGGTCAATCTGGGCTGAAGTATATCGCCCCCTGTGGATCGCATCAGGTCCGTCGCCAAGCTTAAGAAACAGTTAACTGCGAGCGCGGTAGGTTTGACGGCGAACAGGCAGGCGGAGTTCGGGGCGGATGACCAACGGAGGGTGGAAGCAGGCGCATACCGCCGTTCTGCTCGGCGCCTTGGCGTTTTCTTGTCTTGCCATATCCCAGCCGCTGGCGGCGTCCCGCGTCTGCCGCCAACTCGAAGCCGATCTCGCGGCAACCTCCGGCGGTGACGGCAAGCCGGCCCTCATCGGCAAATATGACGATGCGATTGCCCGGCAGCGCGAGCAGATTTTCAAAGCGCGCAGCCAATCCAGCAGTGCGGGCTGCGGCTTCTCGCTCTTCGGCAGCAATGTCACCGAGTGCGCGGCGCTCAATGCCAGCATAGACCGCATGAATGCCAATCTCGATGTCCTGCAAAGCAAGCGGGCAAGGCTTGCCAGCGGCGGCGGCTCTCGCCGTGATCGCGCGCGCATACTGGCATCGCTCGACGCCAATGGCTGCCGGGATGGAGCGGTTCCCCCGAGGCGTAGCCCCATCGAGGCCTCCAATAACGAAAACGACAACGGAAATCTGTTCAATCAGCTTTTCGGCGGCGACAGAAGCCAGATCGAAGCGCTGAACCAACCGGACAACCCAGGCGAACAAAACAACGGCCGTCAGGTGCTCAATCAGCCCGCCATGGACTTGCCGCGCTCTGGCGGCGAATTCCGCACAATGTGCGTGCGCACCTGCGACGGCTATTTCTTCCCGATGTCGAACGCGGCTTCGGCCGGCGATTTCGAGCGCGACCAGAAGAATTGCGAATCGAGCTGCCCGGGCACCGAGATGCAGGTCTTCTACTCGCGCGGCATGGACGACGATTCGGCGTCCATGACGTCGTCGGTAACCGGACGGCCCTATGGCGAACTGCCGACCGCCTATCTCTACAAGACGCCCAACATATCGCGCCCGCCGGCCTGCGGCTGCAATGCCGCGCGGAATTTCCAGATCATCGCCGGCAATCCGCCAAATCCGGAACAATCGCAGCCGACGACGGACGCCACGCCATTCGTTCCAGTGCCACTGGTGAAACCCGATCCGGGCGCCGATCCGGAAACCCTGGCCAATGCCGAGGGAGGGCTCGACCGCGAAGCGATCAAGCGCCTGACCTTCAAACCTGCCACCTCGCCCGTGTCGGCGCTGCCGCCGGAACAGCGCAGGATCAGGGTCGTCGGGCCATCGTTCCTTCCCGACCCAGCAGCGGCAATAGATCTGCGAGCTCCGGCCCCGAAGACAGTCCAGTAAGCGCAAGCCTGAGCGGCATGAACAGCGCCTTGCCCTTGCGGCCGGTCGCTTCCCTGACCTTGGCCGTCCAATCCTTCCAGATCGTCGCGGTCCACGGGTCTTCCGGCAGCAGATCGAATGCCTGGCGAAGGAAATCGCGGTCGTCGTCGGAAAACTCCGGTTGCTCCTGCGGACCCTCGCGCAGGACGCGCCACCAGCTTGCCGCATCGGCCAATCGATCGAGATTGCCGCGTACCGCCAGCCAGAACGGCTCGGCCTGTTCACCGGATATGCCGAGCACCATCAGCCGGTCATGCGCCTCGGAGAACGGCATGTGATGAAGCAGCGTCCGGTTCAGAACGAGAAGCTCATCCGGGTCGAACTTGGCTGCTGACTTCGACGTCGCGGCCGGATCGAAGCGTTCGGCGAGCTCATTCATCGTTGGCACGGCCGTGACATTTTCCGACGTGCCGACCAGAACCGCCAGCGAGGCGACCGCCATCGGTTCGATGCCGCTCTCGCGCAGGCTCTCGATGGACAGCGCCCCGGTCCGCTTCGACAGGCCCTCGCCCGAGGTCGTCGTCAGAAGATTGTGGTGACCGAACACCGGCGGCTCGGCCCCCAGCGCCTTGAACAGAGCTATCTGCACGCCCGTATTGGTGACGTGGTCGTCACCGCGAATGACATGGCTGATGCCCATGTCGATATCGTCGACCACCGAAGGCAGCGTATAGAGATAGGTTCCGTCCTCGCGCACCAGAACGGGATCGGAAAGCGACGCAAGGTCGACGGTTTCCTCGCCCCGAGCCAGGTCGTTCCAATGGACTTCCGTGCGCTCCGGCTCCTGCGGATCCCCGGCAAAATTGGGCAGCAGGAAGCGCCAGTGCGGCCGGCGGCCATCAGACTGGTACTCGGCGATCTGCTGCGAGGTGAGCGTCAATGCTTCCCGGCCGTAGACCGGCGGCAGGCCTCGCGTGCGGCGCACCTTGCGCCGCAGGTCAAGCTCTTCCGGTGTTTCATAGCACGCGTAGAGAAGACCCGCCTGTTTCAGCTTCTCCACCGCGGCATCGTAGACCTCGAAACGCCGCGACTGATACTCCGTCGCATCCTGGAAAATTCCCAGCCAATGCAGGTCGTAGAGTATGGCGTCGGAAAACTCCTGCTTCGAGCGCGCAAGGTCAGTATCGT
Organism: Mesorhizobium shangrilense; assembly: GCF_040537815.1. Classification (NCBI taxonomy): domain Bacteria; kingdom Pseudomonadati; phylum Pseudomonadota; class Alphaproteobacteria; order Hyphomicrobiales; family Phyllobacteriaceae; genus Mesorhizobium; species Mesorhizobium shangrilense. The sequence continues at coordinate 1,218,968 of NZ_JBEWSZ010000001.1, read as the reverse complement.
CGAAGCGCTGGATGAAGCGGCCCTTGTTCTTCATGGCAAACAGCCAGTTGAACAGAGCGGTGCGCGCATTGCCGATATGAATGCGGCCTGTGGGCGACGGGGCGAAACGTACGGTAACGGTCATGAGTGGGGCGTACCGGATGCTTTTGTTGTTGACAAGACACGCCCCCGCGCCGAGCGGCAGACATAGAACATGCCGGGCGGAATGAAAAGGCTACAGCGCCGCGCTGGACGCGCGGCGCGGTGCACAAGTAGATCAGATCACCAGGCCCTTGGTCAGTTCCAGCGCCTGGCGCTCGAACAGGCGCCGGTAGATGCCGCCCTTCAGCCGGATCAGTTCGTCATGCGAGCCTTCTTCGACGATGCGGCCGCGATCGAACACCAGCAGCCTGTCGAGCGCCCTCACCGTCGAAAGCCGGTGCGCGATAACCAGTGTCGTGCGGCCAACCATCAAGCGCTCCATCGCTTGCTGGATCAGCACCTCTGATTCCGAATCGAGGCTTGATGTCGCCTCGTCCAGGATCAGAATCCGCGCATCGGCCAGAAACGCGCGGGCGATCGCCACGCGCTGGCGCTCGCCACCAGACAGTTTCACGCCGCGTTCGCCAACCAGCGTGCCATAACCCTTCGGCAGATTGACGATGAAGTCATGCGCGCTGGCGAGCCGGGCGGCGTGCTCGATCTCGGCCTGGCTGGCGTCCGGCCGGGCATAGGCGATGTTCTCCGCCAGCGACCGGTGGAACAGGATTGGCTCCTGCTGGACGATGGCGATCTGCCCGCGCAACGACGCCTGCGCCACCTTGGAAATATCCTGTCCGTCGACAAGAATTTGCCCGGCGTTCACGTCGTAGAGCCGCTGTATCAGCTTGACGAAGGTTGTCTTGCCCGAACCGGAGTGACCGACCAGCCCGACCCGTTCCCCCGGAGCGATATCCACCGAGAAATCGCGATAGAGCGCCGACCGGTGGCTGCCATAGTGGAAGGTGACATTGTCGAAGTTGATGTGGCCTTCGGTGATCTGGATCGGCTTGGCGCCGGGTTGGTCCTCGATGCCCAGCGGTTCGGACTGGAAATCGACCAGTTCCTCCATGTCGTTGATCGAGCGCTGCAGATTGCGGATGTGCGTGCCGATGTCACGCAGATAGCCCTGCAGCACGAAGAACGAGGTCAGCACGAAGGCGACATCGCCAGCGCTCGCTTGCCCCCATGACCACAGCAGAAGGACAAGGCCGATCACCGCCGCCCTGAGCAGCAGCAGCATTGTTCCCTGCGTCGTGCCGTTGACGGTGCCGCGCACCCAGGTCCGCCTTGTGCGGCCGCGCCATTTGGCGACAACCTTGGCAAGGCGGGCTTCCTCGCGTGTCTCGGCGCCAAAACCCTTCACCACCGCATTGCAACTGACAGCGTCGGCGAGCGAGCCACCCATGCGCGTATCCCAGGTGTTGGCAAGCCGGGCCGCCGGGGCGACATAGCCCAAAGAAAGCATCGCAGTGACGATGATGAAGAGCACCGAGCCGGCCGCTACCACCACGCCCATCATCGGCCAGAACCAGCCGAGCAGCAGCGTCGAGCCGACCAGCATCACCAGCGAAGGAAACAGAGCAATGAGGATCGTGTCGTTGAGCAGGTCGAGCGCCCACATGCCGCGCGTCACCTTGCGCACGGTCGAGCCGGCGAAGCTGTTGGCGTGCCAGTCGGTGGAAAAGCGCTGAACGCGGTGGAACGCATCCGCCGCGATATCCGCCATCATCTTCAGGGTCAGGTCAGTGATCCCCATGAAGGCGAGGTTGCGCAGCACGACGCCGGTCAGCGCCAATGCCACCAGCATAGAGAACGCGGCCATCGCGGCATTCCATGCCACCTCGTCCGCGGACGCACTGCTGGCCACGGCATCGACCAGCCTACCGGAATAGAGCGGCGTCATCACGTCGGCCAGCGTCGACAACAGGAAGGTGCCCATGATCAGCGAAAGCCGCCACGGCTGGCGCCGCCAATGGATGAGCGTGAAACCAAGAACGCTGCGAAAGGCGCTTGCGCGCAGATCGATTCGAAAACGAGCCATGATGTCATTCGGGCGCAAACGAGCCCGGTCCCAGTAAGTTTGAAAATTGAAGAACCGCTGACGGGCTAATGATTGCCCAATGCGGAGTGGTGTATTTGGCGACGCGCCCGCAATCGGGCGGCGACCGGCATCGGCATAAGCCTGTTCTCAATCCGGCTTCCGCGCTAAGGGAAACCCCTCGCGGTGCGCCGGTAGAGACCTAGGCTTCGCGGCCTCGCATTACCATTTCAAATACTGCCATTCGGACCTCCCGCAAAGAATCGCGGAGAAGCCCTTATAGAGACGCCTTTGGGCATCGCCAAGGCGAACCCATGCCAAAAATGCAACTGGGCCAACCACTGAGATTATTTTGCAACAACGACGGGTTGTACACCGTCGTGGCCCAGCCTCATTCAGCAGCGCGGTCCTAACCGGACGGCATAGTTTGAAGCTTGAGGAAACAGTGTCTAGCCGCGATCCCGAAACCTGTTGGTTATGGGATAGCGGCGGTCGCGGCCGAAATTCTTCCTGGTGATCTTCACACCGGGTGCGGCCTGCCGGCGCTTGTACTCGGCGATGTAGAGCAGATGCTCGATGCGTGTCACCGTCGCACGGTCATGGCCGCGCGCGACGATGTCGTCGACGCCCATCTCGTTCTCGACAAGACATTCGAGGATGTCGTCCAACACCGGATAGGGCGGCAGCGAATCCTGGTCCGTCTGGTTCTCGCGCAACTCTGCCGATGGTGCCTTGTCGATGATATTGCTCGGGATCACTTCGCCGGAGGGGCCGAGCGCGCCTGGCGGCACGTGCGAATTGCGCCAGCGCGACAGGGCATAGACTTGCATCTTGTAGAGGTCCTTGATCGGATTGAAGCCGCCATTCATGTCGCCATAGAGCGTGGCGTAACCGACTGACATCTCGCTCTTGTTGCCGGTGGTGACGACCATCGATCCGAACTTGTTGGAGATCGCCATCAGGATGGTGCCGCGCGCACGGCTCTGCAGGTTCTCTTCGGTAATGCCTTCCTTGGTGCCTTCGAAAAGCTGCGTCAGCGCGTGCATGAACCCTTCGACCGGCTCGAAGATCGGCACGATGTCATAGCGGCAGCCGAGCGCGCGGGCGCAGTCCTCGGCGTCCTTGAGCGAGTCCTTCGACGTATAGCGATAGGGCATCATGACAGCGCGCAGCCGCTCTTCGCCAAGCGCATCGACGGCAAGAGCGGCGCAGATCGCCGAATCAATGCCGCCGGACAGGCCGAGCACGACATTCTTGAAGCCGTTCTTGTTGACGTAGTCGCGCAGGCCCAGCATGCAGGCGCGATAGTCCGCCTCCTCCTTGTCGGGAATTTTCGACATCGGCCCTTCGGAGCAGACCCAATGATCGCCTTGTCTCTTCCAGGTGGTGACGTCGACCGCTTCCTCGAACTGGCTCATCTGGAAGGCCAGCGTCTTGTCGGCGCCGATGGCGAACGACGCGCCGTCGAAGATCAGTTCGTCCTGGCCGCCAAGCTGATTGGCATAGATGATCGGCAGGCCGCATTCGATGACCTGGCGGATGACCACCTGGTGGCGGACATCGATCTTGGCGCGATAGTAGGGCGAGCCGTTCGGCGCCAGCAGGATTTCCGCTCCGCTCTCGGCCAGGGTTTCGCAGATAGCGACATCGCCCCAGATATCCTCGCAGATCGGAATACCCAGCCGCACCCCGCGAAAATTGACCGGTCCCTGGATCTCAGGCCCGGCCTGGAACACACGCTTCTCGTCGAATTCGCCGTAGTTCGGCAGGTCGAGCTTGTAGCGCTCGGCGAGGATCTTGCCGCCATCGGCAACGATGATCGAATTGTGCGTCCCGCTCTTTCGCTTCAATGGCGTGCCGACGATGACGCCCGGCCCGCCATCGGCTGTATCCCCGGCAAAATCTTCGGCCGCCCGTTCGCACGCCCTGAGAAACGCCGGCTTCAACACCAGATCCTCTGGCGGATAGCCGGCGAGGAAAAGCTCGGTGAAGAGAATGATGTCAGCGCCCTGGCGGGCGGCATCCGCCCTCGCCTCGCGCGCCTTGGCGAGGTTGCCGGCAATATCGCCGACAGTTGGATTGAGCTGGGCAACAGCGATGCGCAGGATGTCGGGAGCGGTCTTCTTGGTCATGTCAGCGGGTTTAGCGCGGCAGAATTCGCCGGGCAATGGCGTTCGTTTGGACCACCCGGGCCGATCGCCGGATGTCGATCATGTCCTACTCGCCCATATATTCGCGCAGCGATTCCGGCGAGTGGTTCTCGCCGATCGACATCGCCAGGATGCGCGAAATATGCCGGCGCGGCAGGCCGGTTTCCGCTGCCCAGGCGTTGATCTGGCTCTGAATCTTGTCGAGGTCCTTTTTCGACGTCGGACTTTCGGCGATATCGAGGCCGGCGTCGCGCAATGCCGCCGACATATCGCCCGAAATGACAAAGGCGTCCCAGTTCAGCCAGCGCAGAAAATACTGGCCGGTGTTGCCGCCGAGCCGGCTGCCGTGCTTGCCGAGGTAGGCCATCAGTCCGACCTGATCGTCAGCCGGCCATTGCGCAAGGAACTTGCCAAAGCCGCCATGCTCCTTCGACACACGCTCGACAAAGGCCGCGTTGTCACGAACGGATTTGATCTTCTGCGGATTGCGCACGATGCGCTTGTCGGCGGTCAGGTCGTGCCAGAAATCATCAGGCTGGAACAACAGCCGTTTCGGCTCGAAGTGGAGAAAGGCCTCTTCGAAGCCCGGCCATTTCTGTTCGATGACCCGCCAGACGAAGCCTGCGGCAAAGATGCGTTCGGCCATTGTCGAGAGAATGCGATCGTCCGCGATGCCGGCCACCGCCGCATTGTCGGGCGCCAGGCCCAGAAGCGACGCAAGCTGCGTCTCCCCACCCTTGCGTTTTGCCGCACGCAGACGAATTTTCCGAAAATCGGCCATCGCCCCCTCGCCAGTTACCGCGAATGTACCACTTCCCGTAGACGCCGGCAGCCTCTACGTCTGTCGTCGACATAGCTATGGGGACGAGCATGAACAAGGCGAGAGGAGGCCTGCCAAACCGTTGGGCGAGGCAACGGATGGACGGCCTTGACGCGCTCGACTATATGCTGCCGCAACAGCGGTCAGCTTCATGACCGAGTTCGTCCACCATCTCATCGAACAATACGGGCTTATCGCCGTTTTTCTGGGATGCGTCGCCGAAGGCGAAAGTGCGGCGATCCTGGGTGGATTTTTCGCACATCAGCATCTGTTCGTTCTCTGGCATACCGTCCTTGCCGCCGCGCTGGGTGCCTTTGCCGGCGACACTTTGTTCTTCATTCTCGGGCGAAGCTTCGCCGAATATCCGTTCGTGGTCAGGCTGCGAAAACGCCCGGGCTTCAGGCGCGCCTACAGGCTGGTCAATACGCACCCCAACATCTTCGTCCTGTCGAACCGCTACATCTATGGGCTGCGTCTCGTCGGCGGCATAGCGGCTGGGCTCTCGCGGATAGGAATGGTGCGCTTCGTCGTCCTGAACGCCATATCGTCGATGATCTGGGCGATCCTGTTCAGCAGCATCGGCTACGTTTTCGGACTGGGCGCGGAGCAGATCGTCGGCAAGGCCCTGGCGCGCCACGAGAAATTGCTGATCGGCCTGGCCATCGGCGTGACTGTAGCCGTCATAGCATGGTTGATTGCCCGCCATCTCTCAAGGAGGGAACGTGGCAAGGAGGCCAGGGAAACGGCAGCATCCTAATCGATGCCAAGAGCGCGGTCGCCGCGATCAAGGATCAAGGGGATGATCAGGTCTTCCTCATCGGCAAGATGCCGGGTCAGCATGGCGATCAGCCGGCTGTTCTCGTCGGCATAGGCATCCGCCGCGAATCGCTGTTTGTCCTCGCTCTCCTGAAGCGTTCGGATGAAGGCGTTCGCCGCTTCGGCATTGCGCTCCAGTCCCTCGTGGATGGTGTGGTGATCAGCATCGAGGATGTCGAAGCCATGCTTCAATCGGGTCTCGGCCTTGGCAAAGACCGGGAAGTAATGGTGGTCCTCGACATTGTGATGGCCATCGAGATTGCCGAGGAAGTGGTTGAGACGCGGTGCGAACCAGCGCGCGAAGTCCGGCGCTGTCAGCCTGCCCTCGCGGTAATCACCAATGCCATTGGCCAGCATGCCGCCGAGATCGCGGAACATGTCGTGCCGCTGCAGCCACATATTGGCGATGCCGTGGATGTTGGCATGACCTTGCCAATTTTCACGCGGGTACTTTTCCACCAGCCAGCGCAGATCGTCCGGCAGGCCAGCACGTTGCAACAGCAGAAAGTTACCGGTTTCGCTCATGACAGTCTCCTTTGGTAACTGCCATGTAGTAGCTGGACCGTCAGATCGGTAGTCCGGTGATCCGTTCGATCAAAGCGATGCCCCAGACGCCGGCAACGATCATGACCGAAATCAGCACCGCCAGCGAACCGCAATCCTTGGCGAGCTGGATGTCTATGTGGAACTCGTGGGAGATGGCGTCACACGCTGCTTCAATGCCGGTGTTCAACACCTCAACCATGATCAGGAGCAGCACCGCGCCGATCAGCAGCGCATAACCTCGCCATGACGTCGAGACGAACCATCCCAGCGGCAAGGCAAGCACCAGCAGCATCAACTCCTGCTGGAAGGCCTTTTCGCTCGCCGCCAGCTTGCGAAACGCCCGTACCGAATTGAAGAACGCGTCGATCAGCCGCTGCATGCCAAATCCCCGTCAGAATCACCGGCCCGAGATAATGCAATGGCCGCATCAATGGAATAAGGTGGTTTGTCCAAAACTCATTCGTTGCAGGCAAGGTCACGGCTCATGATCTTGGTTGGAATGGCGCAACACCATCTTTCGGACAGGCCTTACCTCAAAATAGGCACAGGGTTTCTACAGCCTGAGGTAGAAAAAGCTTGCGAAGCCACAGTAAATTAAGGAAACTTTAGCGCGCCCGCATTTATTATGCCGGCGAGCGAAAGTCGTGGGTGGGGACGCGTCTCTTCGCAAGATGCTCTGGAATGTCGAGCGCGTTCCCCCGTATCGGTGACATCCGGCACCCGCAAGTCCGCGACGGCTCCTAGGGTAGAGTGAACAGAACATGCAACCGGCAACCGCCCAGACCGAACGAAACGCCGACATTGCAAGCACGGTTGTGGCGACCATGCGACAGCTGGGCGTCCTGGGACTGCCGCGCAACTATGAGATCTTTTACGAAGCGCTGAGCGGCACCAATCACGAACTCAGCCTTGCCGTCGTTTCGCTCAGCAATCGCCCGACCCAGGACGAACTGGACAAGATCGGACGCACCTTCTTCGCGCAGAACCATGGCCCTAGCATCGTCGAGCATGCAAGGGATGTGATCGCCAGGGAGCTCGAGGACGTTGCCTTGCTGCTGAGAAGCGAACGCAACCACATCGAGAAGTACGGCAGGATTCTCGATGAGACGTCGAGCGGGCTGAGCAGCCGCAGCCTTCTTTCGCAGGATCTTCTGCAGAAGATCGCCAACGCCATGTCGGCCGCCACGAATTCGACGATCGACCATGGCAGGCAGGTGGCAACCACGCTCAGTGACAAGACGGCTGAACTCGAGAGCGTGAAGTCGAAGCTCGAGGAATACAAGCGGCTCGCGGACACCGATCCGCTGACCCATATCTGGAATCGCCGCGCCTTCGACAAGGAAATCACCAGGATCTACAACAGCAACAAGGGCATCCTGTTCAATGCCCTGATCCTTGCCGACATCGACCGCTTCAAGGACATCAACGACCGCTACGGCCACCCTGTCGGAGACAAGATCATCCAGATCATCGCCGATATCCTGCAGACCAGCATTCGTGGCGACATGTTCGTTGCCCGTACCGGCGGCGAGGAGTTCGCGCTGATCATCGAAGGCGCCAGCGAAGATACAACCTATGAGATAGCCGAACGTATCCGCGCGCTGATAGAACAGACACCTTTCACCAGCAGCCAGACCGGCACGAATTACGGCACCGTCACTGTCTCCATGGGCATCTGCATGGCATCGGAGGCCGAAAACCCCGAGGATCTCTACACCAAGGCCGACCGCGCGCTCTACCGCTCGAAGGTCAGCGGCCGCAACCGCGTGACCAGGCATTCGACCATGGCCGGCCGCTCCGGCAAGAGCTGGCTGCTTTACAAGAAAGATTGACGCTCCCGTCGGCTTCTTATCCTCGCCTCTTCGAATTTGGCCGACCCCACCCTTTCCATGTGAATTTTTGTGGACTATATTTTCTACAGAAATGGAAAGGCACGCACGCGATGCAACTCCAGACCGCTGCCAACACGGCCGAGAATGCAGTCCTGACCAAGGCAACGCTGCGCGCCGCTGATCTGCTGGACATTACCGCCAGGATGCTGGCCTCCGTGATCGGCGTCTCCGAAGCCACGGTTTCGCGCATGCGCAGGCAGGAATTCCTCCTGGAACGTGGCACCAAGCCATTCGAGCTCGCGGTGCTGTTCGTGCGCCTGTTCCGCTCGCTCGACGCCATTGTCGGCGGCGACGAGGCTGTCGCCCGGGCGTGGCTGAAGAACCCAAACGCGGCGTTCGACGCCACGCCGCTGGAAAAAATCCTCACAATCACCGGGCTTGTCGATGTCATTGCCTATCTGGACTCCCGACGCGCTCTCGTCTGAAGCAGTACAGATCGAAGGCAAATACTGGCGCATGGTGGAAGCGCAGCACCGTGTCTCGACGTTGAAAGTCGTCGACACGCTGGACGAGCAGTCGCTGCTCGAAGACCTCATCGAGGAAACCAAGCCACAAATCCCGCTTGAATGCCGGCATCTCCATTATCTGCTGGCGACGCCCTTCCGCTACGGCTCGGTCTATCCGCACGGCTCCCGCTTCCGCCGCGCCGGCCGGACAAAGGGCGTTTACTACGCGGCGGAGACCATGATGACCGCCGTGTCGGAAATGGCCTTCTACCGGCTGCTGTTCTTCGCTGAATCGCCGGATACGCCCTGGCCGCATGACGCCGCAGAATACACCGCCTTCGCAGCCGCGATACGCTGCGCAAGAGCTGTCGACCTGACCCGGCCGCCGCTTGATCGCGACGAGACGGCATGGGCCCACCCCATCGACTATGTGGCCTGCCAGAACATCGCCGACGTCGCGCGAGAAGCCGGACTGGAAGCGATCCGCTATCGCTCCGCACGCAACCCGAACGGCGCCAACATCGCGCTGCTTACATGCCGTGGCTTCGCCAAGCCGAAGCCGATCGAGCCACAGACATGGCGCATCCGCCTCGGCGCCTTCGGCGTGCAGGCGATCTGCGAATTTCCGGAAAAGCGGATCGAGTTTTCAAGGACGGCTTTTGCCGATCCAAGGCTCAGGGACCTGCGTTGGGAACGCGGACGCTGATTTGAAGTTGAAAAGGCGCCGGATTTCTCCGACGCCTTTCGATCACGGAAAACACAGAAAGATATCAGCTATTTACAGCCTGCTTGTGCTGCACCGGGTGGCTCTTCTTGAGCAGGTCAGACACCAGGAACGCCAGTTCGATCGCCTGGTCGGCGTTGAGGCGCGGATCGCAATGAGTGTGATAGCGGTCATGCAGTTCCTCGGCGGTGATGGCGCGGGCGCCACCAGTGCACTCCGTCACGTTCTTGCCGGTCATCTCGACATGGATGCCGCCGGGATGCGTGCCTTCGGCGCGGTGCACCTCGAAGAAGGTCTGCACCTCCTTCAGGATGCGGTCGAACGGCCGCGTCTTATAGCCGGCGGCCTCGATCGTGTTGCCGTGCATCGGGTCCGACGACCAGACCACGCTGCGGCCTTCCTTCTTCACCGCACGCACCAGCTTCGGCAGATGATCCGCGACCTTGTCGGAACCGAAGCGCGCAATCAGCGTCAGCCGGCCCGGCTCATTCTCGGGGTTGAGCAGGTCGATGAGTTCCAGCAAGCCATCTGGCGTCAGCGACGGGCCGCATTTCAAGCCGAGCGGGTTCTTGATGCCGCGGCAATATTCGACATGCGCGTGGTCGGGCTGGCGGGTGCGGTCGCCGATCCAGATCATATGGCCTGACGTGGCGTACCAGTCGCCGGACGTTGAATCGACACGGGTCAGCGCCTCCTCGTAGCCGAGCAGCAGCGCTTCATGGCTGGTGTAGAAATCCGTCTCGCGCAACGCGTAATTGGTTTCCGAGGTGATGCCGACGGCCTTCATGAAATCCATCGTCTCGGTGATGCGGTTGGCGAGCGACTCGTATTTCTCGCCCTGCGGGCTGTCGGACACGAAGCCGAGCATCCAGCGATGCACATTCTCCAGGCTGGCATAGCCGCCCTGCGCGAAGGCGCGCAAAAGGTTGAGCGTCGCCGCCGACTGGCGGTACGCCATTTCCTGGCGGGCCGGATCGGGAATGCGCGACTTGGCATCGAACTCGATGCCGTTGATGATGTCGCCGCGATAGCTGGGCAGCGTCACGTCGCCCTTGGTCTCGTTGTCGGACGAGCGCGGCTTGGCGAACTGGCCGGCAACGCGCCCAACCTTCACCACCGGCTGTGCGCCGGCAAAGGTCAGCACGACCGACATCTGCAGGAACACGCGGAAGAAGTCGCGGATGTTGTCCGCGCCATGCTCGGCGAAACTCTCGGCGCAATCGCCGCCCTGCAGAAGGAATGCGTCGCCGGCAGCGACAGCGGCAAGCTGCTTCTTCAGCTTGCGTGCCTCACCTGCAAAAACCAGCGGCGGAAAGGTGGCAAGCTGGGCTTCAGTGCTCTTCAGCGCGGCAAGGTCCGGATAGGCAGGAACCTGCTTGATCGGCTTTGCTCTCCACGAATTCGGCGACCATTTCGTCATCGTTGCACCCAGCACTCTTTCCGAGCAATTCCAGGAAAAGTGTGAAACGGTTTTCCGACCGGAATTGCATCAAACAAACAGGCAGGCGCCATCGCCCGCCATTCCCGCCCCTGTATGGGGTGGCGGCTCCATACACGAAGCCGATTTCCTATTCTAGACCGGATTTGGTCGCGTGGCGAATGGAGGCTGGCCGGTTACTGCACGGCGTCTGTGGACGCCATATAGAAAAATCCCAATCCAAGCACGAGGCACAAGGGGCTATAGAGCAAGGTGTCATACCTGGCGAAGCGCGTTGTCCTGACCCGTTTGAACAACCCGACATATCTGGACCAGCTCAGTGCCCGCGCAGCGAAGATGACAGCCCAAAGGATACCACCTGCCCTTAGCCACGATTGCGGCAACGGCAGATGGACCCTCCCGGCAAGCCCGAGGACGAGCCAGAGCACCAGCACCAACACCAGGCCGACAGCAACAGCGCCCAGGGACGCCATCTCGATTACCGGGCTACCATCTTCGCGTTGCGGCAACGCCAGATCCGCCGCGACGCGACCGCCAAGGCCCCAATAGAAGTGAAAACCGGCAGCAAGCAAAAGGATCACCGAGCAGATCGCGCTGACTGCAATCGTCATGGTGTCGGTCTTGCAACCCCGTCCAGTCGCCGCAATTGGCGACCGAGGCCACCCGTCATGTCGAGTGCGAGCATTCGAAGCAGCGCGATGGCGCTCCACAAGGGCCGGTCGGCGAAGGGCTTGTTGCTGTTGTGCTCGAGCAAAGGATGCGTAAGCAGGGCAGCGAGATAGAAGAGGGGAATGATAACCAGGAAGGCCCACCAGACGAGCAGGAAAGATGCCACAATCCCTGCTATCGGAGCGAAAAACAGGCCGAGATAATGGACAAGCCGCGTGGAAGGCCGTGAATGTCCGGCAAGATAGCCGAGCCAGTATCCATCGAAGGTTTGAGGATCCATGATCGTTCCCCTTCAGCTTCCGGCATTGATGAGTTGCAAGCGCATCTCATTCCGATATTCGAAATACTTCAATGGCTCCAATCGTCGCAGGTCCCTCGATAGTCGATACGGCCTTTTGATTGCCCTCGATCAACAACTCCTGTCGAGTTGAACTGGCACTAGCATGCCTCTCCTGCCCAAATGCAAAGGCGACAACCCGCTAAGCGGCCTTGTCGACCAGCTTGGCCAGTTGCGTCATCACCACTGCCGAGCCAGCCAGGCGCTTTTCAGGCGTCGGCCAATCCCGGGCGAAGACGACGCTGTGGTCCGGCCGGATCTTGGCCAGCGAGCCCTGCTCGCCGATGAACTTGACCAGCCCGACCGGGTTGGGGAACTCGCGCTTACGGAAATGGATGACGACGCCTTTTGGTCCGGCATCAAGCTTTTCGACATTGGCCTTGCGGCAGAGCGCCTTGATGAAGACGATCTTCAACAGATGCTTCACCTCCTCCGGCAGCGGCCCGAAACGGTCGATCAGTTCGGCGCCAAAGGCATCGATCTCCTCGGTGTTTTCGAGATCGCCGAGACGGCGATACAGCGCCAGCCGCAGCTGCAGGTCGGGAACATAGCTTTCCGGGATCATAACCGCCGTGCCGACGGCGATCTGCGGCGACCAGCCGCCGTCCTGAACCTCGCCGGAATCCTTCACCTCGGCGACAGCCTCTTCCAGCATCTGCTGATAGAGTTCGAAACCGACTTCCTTGATATGCCCAGACTGCTCTTCGCCAAGAAGGTTGCCGGCACCCCGAATATCAAGATCGTGGCTGGCGAGCTGGAAGCCTGCGCCCAGCGTGTCCAGTGACTGCAGCACCTTCAGGCGGCGCTCGGCGGTGTCGGTGAGCTTGCGGTTGGCCGGCAGCGTGAACAGCGCATAGGCGCGCACCTTCGAACGTCCCACACGGCCGCGCAGCTGATAGAGCTGCGACAGGCCGAACATATCAGCGCGATGGATGATCAGTGTGTTGGCGGTCGGAATATCCAGGCCGGATTCGACGATGGTCGTCGACAACAGCACATCGTACTGGCCATCGTAGAAGGCATTCATGATGTCGTCGAGTTCGCCCGGCGGCATCTGGCCATGGGCCACCGCCACCTTCAGCTCCGGGACGGATTCTTTCAGGAAATCATGGATTTCCGCCAGATCGCTGATGCGCGGGACGACGTAGAAGGAGTGTCCGCCGCGATAGCGCTCACGCAGCAGAGTCTCGCGGATGACCAGCGGATCGAAAGGCGAGATGAAGGTGCGCACAGCCATGCGGTCGACCGGCGGCGTGGCGATCAGCGACAGTTCGCGCACGCCCGTCAGCGCCAGCTGCAGCGTGCGCGGGATCGGCGTCGCCGACAGCGTCAGAACGTGGACATCGGCCTTCAGGTCCTTCAGCCGCTCCTTGTGCTTGACGCCAAAGTGCTGCTCTTCGTCGATGATGAGCAGGCCGAGATTCTTGAACGAGATCGACGAGCCGAGCAGTGCGTGGGTGCCGACGACGATGTCGACCTGACCTTCGGCAATGCCTTTCTTGGTCTCGGCCAATTCCTTCGCCCCAACAAGGCGCGAAGCCTGAGCAACGCGGATCGGCAGGCCGGAAAAGCGCTGCGAAAAGGTCTTGAAATGCTGGCGCGACAACAGCGTTGTCGGCACCACCACCGCGACCTGGAACCCTTCCATAGCGGCAATGAAGGCCGCGCGCAGCGCCACTTCGGTCTTGCCGAAGCCGACGTCGCCGCAGATCAGCCGGTCCATCGGCTTGCCGGCGCCAAGATCGTCGCGGACGGAATCGATCGCCGTCTGCTGGTCGTCCGTCTCTTCATAGGGAAAACGCGCCGCGAACTCGTCGTAGAGGCCGTCCGCCGGCACCAGTGCGGGTGCTGCACGCATCTGCCTTTCGGCAGCGATGCGGATCAGCTGCCCGGCCATGTCGAGCAGGCGGCGCTTCAGCTTCGCCTTGCGCGACTGCCAGGCGCCGCCGCCAAGCTTGTCGAGCGTCGCCTCGGCCGAATCCGAGCCGTAGCGCGACAGAAGCTCGATGTTCTCGACCGGCAGGAACAGCCGGTCGTCGCCGGCATAGTGGATTTCGAGGCAGTCATGCGGCGCGCCAACCGCTTCGATGGTGCGCAGGCCGATGAAGCGGCCAATGCCATGATCGGTGTGAACGACGATATCGCCCGATGACAGCGCGGAGGCCTCGGCGATGAAGTCGGAAGCGCGCTTCTTGCGCTTCGAACGCCGGATCAGCCGGTCGCCCAGAATGTCCTGCTCGGCGACGACGACCAGCTTTTCGGTCTCGAAGCCGGATTCCAGTGGTAGCACGGCAAGTGCCGCCTGCCCCGGCTCGAGCTTTTCGGCTTCGGCGAGCGTTGCGACCTGCTTGAGGTTGCCAAGATGATGTTCCGCAAGGATCTGGCCGAGACGGTCGAGCGAACCCTCGGTCCAGCCAGCGACAACGATGCGCCGGCGGGCCGCGCGCTCGTCGGCGATGTGTTTTACGACGACATCGAAGACGTTGATGTTGGGGTCGGCGCGTTCCTCGACAAAGCTGCGGCCCTGGCGCGAACCGGCGTGATAGACCTTTTTCGCGCCGGCATCTGGCGCGTCGAACGGCGTGAAATCGATCGCTTCGCGCGGTCCGAGCGATGAGACCAGATTTTCCGGCGACAGGTAAAGCAGGTCTGGCGGCACCGGCTTGTAGGGAACAGCGTCCTTCAGCGCGGCGTCGGCCTGCTTCTTGCGCGCCTCGTAGTGATCGAGGATCAGCGTGTGGCGTTCGGCAAGCGCTTCATGTGCCAGATGGTCGAACACCACCGGCGTCTCCGGCAGATAATCGAACACCGTCTCCAGCCGCTCGTAGAAGAACGGCAGCCAGTGTTCCATGCCGGCGAAGCGCCTGCCCTCGCTGACCGCCGCATAGAGCCCGTCGTCGCGTTGGGGGGCGCCAAAAGCTTCGATATAGGAGCGGCGGAAGCGGCTGATGGTTTCGGGCGTCAGCGCCACTTCGCTCATCGCCTGCAGCGCCATCGATTTGCGCTGGCCCGTGGTGCGCTGCGTGGCGGCGTCGAAAACACGGATGGATTCCAGCGTGTCGCCGAAGAAGTCGAGCCGGAGTGCCTCGGTCCAGCCCGGCGCCAGGAGATCCAGAATGCCGCCGCGCACCGCGAACTCGCCAACGCCGCGCACGGTCGGCACCCGCTCGAAGCCGGAGATCTCCAGGCGCGAGATCAGCGCGTTCATGTCGATCTGGTTGCCGGGCTTCGCATGAAACGTCTGCGCTTCGACGAGACCAGCCGGCGGAATGCGCTGCAGCAGCGCGTTGGCGGTGGTCAGGATGACCGCGCGATGCGGTTTCCTGGCCAGCGCGATCATCGCGGTCAGCGCATCGAGCCGCCGCGCGGCGGCATCGGAGCCGGGCGACACGCGGTCGTAAGGCAGGCAATCCCATGCCGGCAGGTCGAGCACGGGCAGGCCGGGTGCGGCAAACGCCAGCGCCTCGACGATTGCCGGCAGGCGCTGTCCATCGCGCGCCACGAACAGCACCGGCTTGTCGGGGGCGATTTCGAGCGCCGTCTGCACCAGCGCGAAGGCCTCGTAGCCGTCGGCGACGCCGTCGACGATGAACTGGCCGGCGCGGCCCTTGGGCAGGCCGATTTTGGGAATGAGGGTCATGAGATCACGGTCTTGTCTTGTCGCAATTTCGGACGGAAAACCGCTTCGCACTTTTCCTGGAATTGCTTGTGTTCAGAATGTCATGGAGCGGCGTGAGGCCAGAATTTTTTGCAGAACACTGCAATCAATGTCCGCCGGAACCGGTCGCTCTCCGGTGATCATTGGCAGGAATTCGGTGTCGGGAATATCGAGGAGCCTCTCATATTGGTCGATTTCATCGCTGGTCAAGGCGTGGATCTGGGCATCGGCGAAGCCGCCGAGGATGAGGTCCATTTCACGCATGCCGCGATGCCACGAGCGGAACAGCAGTTTGCGGCGGCGAGCGTCGAGCCCTTCGCTTGATCGTGTCGTTCCGGTCATCGTGCCGCATCCTCACTTGCTGCGGCGCATATAGCGTGGATAGAAGGGGCTGTCAGCCTTGCGCTGTGACCGTCTCGACATAAGCTGACATCATGCGCCCTTCCCTGCTCGATCCGTTGTTCGTCCCGATCACCTCGCTTGCCGGGGTTGGGCCGAAGGTTGGCGCGCTGATCGAGAAGGTGGTGACCGCCGATCTCGGTGATCGCGCGGCGCGCGCCGGCGACCTCCTGTTCGTGCTGCCGCACACCGTCATCGACCGCCGCAACCGCCCGGGCATCGCGCTTGCCGCCGAAGGCGCCATCGTTACGCTTGATGTGCGCATCGACCGTCATCAGCCTCCTCCTCGCGGCAACCGTTCGGTGCCGTACAGGGTCTATGCGCATGACGACACAGGCGAGATCGCGCTGACCTTCTTCCACGCCCACGCCGCCTATCTGGAAAAAGCGATGCCGGAGGGCGAACATGTCATCGTTTCCGGCCGTATGGAATGGTTCAACGGCCGCCCGTCCATGGTCCATCCTGATCACATTGCACTCGCCAGCGAAGCCGAAAACCTGCCGCTGGTCGAGCCCGTCTATCCTTTGACGGCGGGACTGTCGGGCAAGGTGTTGCGCCGGGCGATCGGCCAGGCACTCGGCCGTCTGCCTGTATTGCCCGAATGGCAGGATGCGGAATTTCTGCGCCGCCGGACTTTTCCGGCCTTTGGCGACGCGCTTGCCCGCATCCACAATCCAGCCGACCCCATCGATGTCTCCGTCGACGGCGCGGCGTGGCGGCGCCTTGCCTATGACGAACTGCTGGCGGGCCAGGTCTCGCTGGCCCTGATGCGGGCAAAGGTCCGCCGCCTGTCCGGCCGGCCGCTGATCGGCGACGGCCGCATCGTCGAAAAACTGCGCGCGGCCCTGCCCTATTCGCTGACAGCCAGCCAGGAATTCGCACTGGCCGAGATCAATGCCGATCTCGCCGATCCCGAACGCATGTTGCGCCTGCTGCAAGGCGATGTCGGTTCCGGCAAGACGGTGGTGGCGCTGCTCGCCATGGCCCGCGCCGTCGAAGCCGGCGGCCAGACGGCGTTGATGGCACCCACTGAAATCCTGGCCCGCCAACATCTCGCGACGATCGCACCCCTGGCTGAAAAAGCTGGCCTGCGCATTGCGGTCCTTACCGGTCGCGAAAAAGGTCGCGAGCGCACTGACACATTGGCCGGCCTGGCCAATGGCGACATCGACATCGTCATCGGCACCCACGCGCTGTTCCAGGAGACGGTGACGTTTCACGATCTCGTCTTCGCCGTCATCGACGAGCAGCATCGCTTCGGCGTTCACCAGCGCCTCGCCATGACCGCCAAGGGCGACGCGCCCGACATGCTGGTGATGACGGCGACGCCGATCCCGCGCACGCTGGTGCTGACCGCATTCGGCGACATGGACGTGTCGAAGCTGACCGAGAAGCCGGCAGGACGCCAGCCTATCCGCACCGTCACCTTGCCGCTAGAACGGCTGGACGAGCTGGTTGGCCGCATGCGCGACGCCGTGGCCGAGG
The DNA here is from genome assembly GCF_040537815.1 of Mesorhizobium shangrilense. Lineage (NCBI taxonomy): Bacteria > Pseudomonadati > Pseudomonadota > Alphaproteobacteria > Hyphomicrobiales > Phyllobacteriaceae > Mesorhizobium > Mesorhizobium shangrilense. The sequence goes on along the minus strand of NZ_JBEWSZ010000001.1, from coordinate 1,201,529 downwards.
GCCAGAAAATCTACTGGATCTGCCCGCTGGTCGAAGAATCCGAAGAGATCAAGCTGATGTCGGCCGAGGATCGCTTCGCCTCGCTGCAACCGCTTTTCGGCGACCGGATCGGCCTCGTCCACGGCCGCATGAAAGGCGCCGAAAAGGACGAGGCGATGCGCGCCTTCAAGCAGGGCGAGACGCGCATCCTGATCGCCACCACGGTCATCGAGGTCGGCGTCGACGTGCCGGATGCGACGATCATGGTCATCGAACACGCCGAGCGTTTTGGCCTTGCCCAACTGCATCAGCTGCGCGGGCGCGTCGGGCGCGGCGACAAGCCATCTTCCTGTGTTCTGCTCTACAAGGACCCGCTCGGCGAAACGGCAAAACGCCGCCTGTCGGTCATGCGTGAAACGGAAGACGGCTTCCGCAT